>CAZCCB010000033.1:0-14199 GCA_964497155.1 uncultured Nitrososphaerota archaeon
GTTTATTCTTTAAATGTCCACCTTTAACAATTACTGCCTCTACACCTAAATCATAAATTTCCTCTGCAGCTTTCTTCATATCATCAACATTCTCTATTTTTAAGCCAGTAAGAACTTCTGCTTCAGAAATATTTGGAGTAACAATTAATGCTTTGGGAATTAAAGAGTATTTTAAAGCTTTAATAGCCTTATCTAAAAGCAATTTTGCTCCAGATTTAGCAATCATTACTGGATCGACGATTACTTTTAAATTATATTCATCGATCTTCTTAGATACAGTTTCAATAATATCTTTATTATAAAGCATACCAGTTTTAGCTGCATCAACACCTATGTCTAGCATAACAGCATCAATCTGCAATTCCACAATTTTAGGAGGAAGAACAAAGATATCTAAAACATCAACTGTATTTTGAGCAGTTATTGCTGTTATGGCAGTCATTCCATGTACACCAAATGCTGCAAAAGTTTTAAGATCTGCTTGAATTCCAGCTCCACCACCAGAATCAGATCCAGCAATACTTAGAGCCCTATAAATATTCAATATGGTCACCTAAGAGCTAAAATAAGCGTTAAATTAAAATTCTTTACCCATATAACCTAATATTAAGGAAGAGCGGTAGGTAAAATTATGCAAATAACATTAATAGAGATAATAACTTCAATTACATTATTATCAATCTTAGCATTAATTGCAATTAAGCTCAAACTTATAGATAAAAGTGGAGTTATCTCAGCTCTATTAATCGGTTCATTAATACTATTTTTCGGAGGGTGGAAATGGCTATTATTAATGTTCTCATTTCTATTAGTCGCTGGGTTAGCAACGAAGTATAAGTATGATTTAAAGTTTAAACTTGGAGTTGCTGAAAGTAAAGGTGGAGTAAGAGCTTGGAAAAATGTTATAGGAAATGGTGGAGTAGCTACTATCTTTGCTATCGCTGAAGGCACTTTGGGAGGAGGATCATTTTTCGGAGGATTTTTAGGAGCGGTTTCCACAGCAACTGCGGATACACTCGCAACTGAAATAGGACTACTCTATCCAGACTACCCAAGAATGATAACTAATTTAAGAAAGAAGGTTCCTCCAGGAACATCAGGTGCAATTTCACCATATGGTGAAATTGCAATTTTCATGGCATCAATAATGATTGGCATGTTAACCATAATACTAAATATTGAACCTCAAGTAAATCCAATAAAAATACTCATAATAACCACCATATCGGGCTTCCTAGGTTCAACATTTGATAGTTTTCTAGGGGCTACTATTCAAGCTCAATATTGGTGTGAGAAATGTAAATGCCTCACAGAAACAAGTATTCATTCATGTGGTGAAAAAACTAAGCTTATTAGAGGATTTTCATTCATAAATAATCACATAGTAAACTTTACTTCAACATTGATTGGAGGCCTAATAGGTTACATATTATATCTCATAATCTAATTTGATATTAATTAAGGTTTATTAAATCCAATCAACAGTATCTATCTGGTGAGCAGTATTGAGTGTTCAAATAGAAAGATTATCAACTGGAGTACCAGAACTAGATAAAATGCTAGCTGGAGGCATACCTAGAGGATTTTTCATAGCAGTTACAGGTGAACCTGGAACTGGTAAAACTATTCTATGCCTACACTTCATATGGCAGGGAATAAAAGAGAATGATAAATGTATTTATGTTACAACCGAGGAAAGCAGAGAATCAATTATACGGCAAGCAGCACAATTCCAAATGGATTTTCAATCAGCATTATCAAATAAAAATCTAATAATTATCGATGCATTAATGTCAACTGGAGATCCATGGAGCCTAAAAACATTAGACATTGAAGAACTGGTTAGCAAAATTATAGAGGCAAAAAAGAAACTAGGCTATGGTAGAGCCAGATTAGTAATAGATTCATTATCAGCATTCTGGCTAGACAAACCTGCAATGGCAAGAAAATATAGTTACTTTATAAAGAAAGTATTGTCTAAATGGGATTTTACAATAATGGCAACATCACAATATGCAGTAACAACTTCACAAGCATTTGGATGGGGAACAGAGCATATAGGTGATGGAATAATTAGATTTAGAAGATTCATTAGAGGTGGAAGATTAAGAAGATATATATTAATTGAGAAAATGAGGCAAACCCCACATGACTTAAGAATGCATGAAATAGATATAGTTGATGGCATTGGATTAGTAATAATTGGACCAGTAGAATTAAGAAAAGAAGATATAGCTTTACCATCAAAAGTTACGAGAAAAATTTTAAAAGCAGAAAGAATGAAGGAATTAGAAGCACCAATAAATATGGATGAGGAAATTGAAGAGCTAGGTTGATTTTACTACTTTCCTAAAGAACATTAAATACATAATTAAAACTATTATAATGATAATCAGAATAGTAATGATTATGATATAATTATAATTAATGAATTCATGTGCCCTTAATTCTCCCCTCTCAATATTCTCAATCCATTTATAAACATTACTTAAAACATATTTAACAGCATAATATGTATTGTCACATATTTTATTAATTAATGCCTTATTTGATGGATTATAAAAGTAAAACCAATCCTTTTTAATCATATTCGGATTACCATAAAGCTCAATGATTATTGAAAATGCAGTATAATTATATTTGAATATTATCCAATTAGCAGCTCCACCATAAATAGCACCCATCCTAATACTATACCCAAAAATTCTTGCAATACTATATGCAATTTCTTCTCGATAAAGACTCCTATATGGATTTAAATTATAGCCTGGAATCAATATTGCATCAATACCTGAATGCAAATTAATATAAAATAGTACTCTTCTATTTATAAACAATTTTAATAATGAATTTACTTCTGGTTCAGTTTCAGGATTTTCTCCTCTAAAAGTTGGATGTTCAAATTCGGATGATCCTCCCTCTTTCCATGACCATTTAAAGTTCCTATTCAAATCAACGCCACGAGCATTGCATCTAGCATATTTCAACATTAATGGCGGTTTACTGGGAAGTATTTTAGAAGCTTCAACACCATCGGGATTAAGCATGGGTATAACTATTAATGTAATATTATCAAGCTCCTTCAATTCATAATAATCTTTAATAACTCTCATAATAACATATAATGCTGAATTAACACCAATAACTTCGCTACCATGCATTCCACCATCAACAATAACAACTCCCTCCTTCCCCTTTCTAGCTGGAAATTCACATACCCATATATCTCTACCTAAGCAACTTTTACCAATAGAATAAACTTTTAAAATAGAACTGTAACTCTCATTTAATTTAATTAGTATCCTAGTTAAATTATACCAATCATAATATAACTTTGCAAATTCATTTCTCCTAACATTCATATTAGTTTCCTTAATTTTCACGTGGAATTTTAATCCATTAATAATTATTACTCCTTCAATTAATGCTCCAGAAAACTTATCATATTTCATGAATACTGTTCCATTAAAGGCTAAAATATAATTTCCATGATCTTCAATTTCAAATATTGAATCATAAATCTCTAATTCATTTCTCATTTTCAGAAATCTAGGCATCCATAATGGAAATTTTCTCCAGCCCCTAATATTTCCAGATATAAAACTCCTATCTACTGAGGAGAATACTCCCCACCATTTCTTACTGCCATTAATTATTTGTAATGTAACATTTATCATTGGAATCTGCGTATATTTATGAAGTGAATTATAAGTTACATTAATCTCTATGTTACTAATTGAATCAAAATAAATAATGTATATTCCTGGCCTAGCATCAATACATTCAATATTATATGAGGCAATTACTAGTTTGATAAGTGTTACTGAAGAAAATATAATGAATAACAATGCGAGTAAAATTATTAGATTACCTCTTTTAATTCTCCTATATGTATTTGAATATTCCATACTTTTCTTCAAGCTCATTACTCCATGAAATTTTACCCTCAGCAATTGCCTTATGAATTTCAACCTGCCATTTAATAGCATCTAAATATCTCCCTTCCCTCAAAGATTTATTTAACTCATCCAACAATTTACTAAGCAAATCTCCCTTCATACTAATTTTCTCTACCCCCTCTTTCCCTTTCTTCTCTTCTTTCACAACCTCTTCACTTAAAATTCCAACAACCCTAACTGGCTTTTTTCCACGTTTGGAAGCAAAAAATATTGCCTGAGCTTCAGAATATGCGTATATTGTTTCTATGCTTCCATCAGCCATTTTAACTCTAAATGGAATTTTCTTCCTTTTAGATGACAATTTAAACACCAACAATTATAACTAACTACTCCCTTTTAAGAATTTGAATTGAAATGTATATGAATTCATGGATGAACAGTATAATTTATAAACATTATTCCAAGGAGTATGTTCAAAAGGAAATAGCTAAATGGTGTAATGTACATGTCGCTGGATTTAATGGAAATAAATTTAGATGGATAGGAATACATTGTAGCAAAACGGATGAAAGGGGTAGATTAATATTAGTTAGATATTCTAAGGGGAGACCATTAACAATAAAGTCTAAAGATGATGTACTATCACTAATTAGTAAATTTAAATATCTAATTCCAAGAACATTTTATGCTACAGCAAATATTTACAACAAACTATATAATTATGAAGATTTAATTGACATTGATAATATTATTGCATGTACGCCAACATGGGATATTGATAATGAAAGAGATAAGTGGAAGGCAACCATTGAAGTATGTAAAGAAATAATTTCATTTCTAGAGAAATATGGAATTTCAAAATCAATAATTGTCAAATGGAGTGGAAAAGCTGCACATATCCATATTCATCATGAAGCCCTATCACCTGAGCTTAGAAGAAAATATAATCCTTTAGATTTAGCATATGCAATTGTTGAGTATGTAATTAAGAAATTGGAGGACAAAATTAGGAACATAGCTTCAAAATATTTGGCTGAAAAATTAAAGGTTGATAATGAGCATGACCCCCAGCAACTCTTCACTTGCCCATTAAGTTTACATAGAGAATTAAATTGTGTTTCAATATGTATAAATCCAAATGATTTGGATTCATTTAGTTTAGAATGGACAGATCCATCCTCATTTAAACATTATGATGATTGGAATAAATTCGAAATTGGAGAAGCTGATGAATTAGCTTTAAAAGCAATTGAAATTGTTGGAAGATATCCTGGTCCATATAAGAGGAGAGGAAGACGTAAGCATCCATCTGTAGATGAAATGATAATGAAGTGGCTAAGAAAATTTAATTCATTTAATGGTTAATCTTAATAATTTAATTAGTCTATGTGTTCATGGTGATATTATGCCTAAAAGAGTAATAATAATGGGTGCTGCAGGCAGAGATTTCCATAATTTCAATGTATATTTCAGAAACAATCCTAATTATGAAGTTGTAGCGTTTACTGCAACTCAAATTCCAGGTATAGAGAAAAGAATTTATCCACCAGAGCTTGCTGGTCCAAGATATCCAAATGGAATTCCAATATATCCAGAGGAAAAGCTTCCCGAACTAATCAGAGAATATAATGTTGATGAAGTGATATTCTCATATAGTGATGTCTCTCATGAATATGTAATGCATAGAGCTTCAATAGCATTAGCTAACGGCGCAACCTTCAAGCTATTAGGTCCAAAAGATACAATGCTAAAATCAACGAAACCAGTAATAGCAGTTTGTGCAGCAAGAACAGGAGCTGGAAAAAGTACTGTTAGTAGAAAAGTTGCAAGGGTCTTGAAAGATCTTGGAGTAAAAGTAGTTGTTATACGTCATCCAATGCCATATGGAGATTTAAGAAAGCAGATATGCCAAAGATTTGAGAAAATTGAAGATCTAGAAAAATATGAGTGTACAATTGAAGAAAAGGAGGAATATGAGCCTCATTTAAACTTGGGCTTAATAGTATATGCTGGAGTTGATTATGAGAAAATACTTAGAGAAGCAGAGAAAGAGGCTGAAATAATACTTTGGGATGGAGGAAATAATGACTATCCATTTTACAAACCAGACTTACTAATAGTTGTAGTTGACCCATTAAGACCTGGCCATGAATTAAAGTATTTCCCCGGAGAAGTTAACGTTAGAATGGCTGATGTAATAATTGTTAATAAAGTTAATTCAGCGAAACCAGAAGATGTTAATTTAGTAATTGAAAATGTAAAGAAGGTTAATCCAAATGCAATAATTATTAGAGCTAATTCAGAAGTATCCGTAGATAAACCAGAACTAATTAAAGGAAAGAAAGTTGTTGTAATCGAGGACGGCCCAACATTACTACATGGAGATTTAACTTTCGGTGCAGGTTATATTGCAGCTAAGAAATATGGAGCTTCAGAAATAGTTTCACCATTAACATGTGCAGTTGGTTCAATAAGAAAAGTTGTTGAAGAAAGAAAGTGTCTAGCAATACCTGCATTAGGATATGGTCCAGTACAATTAAAGGAATTAGAAGAAACATTAGCTAAAGCTGAATGCGATACAATTATAATGGCTACACCAACAGATCTAAGAAGATTCATTAAAATCGATAAGCCAGTTGTTAAAGTTTCATTTGAATTAGAGGAAATTGATAGACCATCATTGCGAGATATTCTGAAAGATTTCATAAGTAAAATTAAGGGGTAATATTTAATGCCAAATAAGCCACTTAAAATGCTATTAGTCATCGGAGATGGAATGGCCGATAGACCAATTAAAGAATTAAACTATAAAACACCATTAGAAATAGCAAATACTCCAAATATGGATGAACTTGCAAGTAAAGGCATAACTGGAATAATGGATGTAATAGAGCCAGGAATTCCTCCAGGAAGTGCACCAGCACATTTAGCTATCTTAGGTTATGATCCATATGAAACCTATACTGGTAGGGGTGCATTTGAAGCCTTAGGAGTGGGATTAGAATTAAATGATAAAGATATTGCCTTTAGATGCAACTTCGCTACAGTTGATAATGAAATGAAGGTTATTGATAGAAGAGCTGGAAGATATATTGAAGAAGCACCAGAACTAGCTAAATTAATAAATGAAATACATTTAGATTCTGCCCCAGACATACAAATAATATTTAAGCATACAACTGAGCATAGAGCAGTACTAATATTTAGAGGAAAATCATTATCACACATGATAAGTAACACTGATCCAGGGAAAACAGGCTTAAAAGTTTTAACTTCAAAACCACTAATAAATGATCCTTCAGCAATTAAAACAGCAAATGCATTAAATGAATTTACATTAAAAACATATGAACTATTAAATAATCATCCATTAAATAAAAAGAGAATTGATAAGGGACTCCCACCAGCAAACATTATTTTATGCAGAGGCGCAGGAAAACTACCTAAAATTAAATCAGTAAGAGATAAATTCAATATTGAAGCTGCATGTATAGCTGGAATACCATTAATAAAAGGAGTATGTAAAGCATTAGGATTCAAAGTTTTCAACATACCCGGAGCAACAGGTGGAATAAACTCGAATTTAAATGCCAAAGCTGAAGCTGCAATCAAAGCAATACGAGAATTTGATTTTATATTAGTGAGCGTTAAAGGTACTGATGCCGCTAGTCATGATGGATCAATTAATGATAAAATAAGAATGATTGAAAGAATAGATGAAATGATCGGCAAAATATTGAATGCAATATCAATGGATGAAATATGTATAGCTATAACTGCCGATCATGCAACTCCAATTTCAGTTAGAGACCATGTTGGAGACCCAGTACCAATATTAATTTCAGCTCCAACAATCATTCCAGATGAAGTTTCCTCTTTCAATGAAAGAGAAGTACTAAAAGGTGGATTAGGAAGAATAAGAGGTTTAAATTTAATGCCATTAATGCTAAACTATTCATTAAGAAGTAAGAAATTTGGAGAATAATTGTAGAAATCTAGTATTCTCTTGGACAAATCTTAGTTAGCCAACATTGTTCACATAACTTCCAATCCTTATTATAACACCATCTCTCAGCAATTGCTCTCAAAGTAAACATTTTTGATGGATCCGAGGGAAACAGAATTTCTGAAATTCTCTGAAAAACTTCATAGTGAAGTGATAGATAATTAAAATTCTCCAATCTTTTATCCGTTAACCCTAGACTTAAGCAAACCTCCGATATTCCATTATCTAGAGGTGAGTGAAGTAAGCTTTTAACATCAACTCTCCATAACTTTAATACTTTAGTAGCTAAGTATAGAAATAAATTAGCTACATATTGTCCTCCTTTCGGTAAGCATGAAATGGAGAGTCTTATTGCCTCAATTGCACTTGTCATATCTGCAATCTTATTTGAAGTTAATAGTCCAAAGTAATGTGCTTTTCTTCTAAAGGCACTTTCTGATAGATCCCTAGAGACATTAAACATTACATATTCTCTTAACTTATTAGCCATATGAATTAAGGATCTTTTCTTCATTCTAGAGATCACTTCAGCTAAATATTTAAGTGTCATTATAATTTTTTCCACTTCACCTCTACTTAATTTACTCAAATATCTGCATTCATCCTTAAGTGAATAATAAATTAAATCTTCATCTAAATAATCATTTAGATTTCTAATTGTATTTCTAAATTTTCTAAATTCAATTGTAGTTGAGCTACCTTTTTGCTTTAACTTCCAATAATAAGTGTCAAATACACTATATGCTAATAAGTTTATTAAAGTATTTTTAAAGTTTCTAGAATTAACTCTAGCTTTAATTAATCTTCTTCCAAAATGTTTTCTCATTAGTCTTTCCTTTTTACTTATAATATGTTTTAAATTTTCAAGTCTTCCTCCTTCAAGTCTGGCAGCAAACTTTGTTAGATAGTTTTTCCAAATTCTTTTTTCTCTCATTTTAACCAGCTCTTCTACATAGATTGTATATCCAGCATTTCCTTCCAATAAAGTCTCTACATCTATATGGTTTAGTGCACCATTCATGTCCTACAATCCATAGAAATGATATTTTAGCTGGATCATTTGGAAAAAGTTCTTCAGCTAACTTATAAATTACTTGAGAAGCTTTTTTAGGATCTCTTCTTAATTCATTTAACGTCATGCAGCTTAAACCTAGGTTTCCATAAGGTTTTACAACATTCCAGTCAATTGGACATTTAATATATTGTTTTACTTCAGGCCATAAATTGAAGATCCAAAATGCGTAGAATAGGAATAGCGATGCTATTTTTGATCCAACTGCTGGATAGCATTCGAGAGCTAATTTCGTTGATTCAACTAGCTTATTTATTGTCTTCTCTGCTTTTGAGAATGATCGTAATAGTAATCCTAAATTGTATGCTGAATCCCATCCAGATATATGTTGTGCAACTTCAAATAATGTATATGCTCTTAATTTCTCTGCGAAATCCTTAAAATTTCTAAATTCACTATATTTTGAAATAAATTTCGCAAATAAACTTATGCTTTTGGCAACTTGATTTTTCCTTTTCCTAGCAATTCCTCTTAAAGCTCTTATTTTGAAGAATGCCTGTTTTACATTTTCAAAATTAGTATAATTATCTATTTTACTGACATCACCAATTAAATTGACTATGCTCCTATATTCGATTAGGGGGTCAAATTCCTCTGAAGCCCAGAAGAATTGATCTAACATTGCATATAGAAAGCATCCTAATAGTATTTTATTAATTTTATCATTTGGCTTTATACCTATTTCTTCGAATCTTATTAAGAAATACTTTTTAACTTCATCTTCCTTTTCATTGACAATCTTCTTTAATTCTTCTTTTATTGAAATTATTTTTTCAACTTCCTTCCTAGCTACTTCCTCATCTATTGCTTTTGACATTAATAATATTTCAAATATTTTTATTGCTTCACTAGTACTAATACTTCTTCGATCGCTAAAATTCCATTTTTCAGCTTTAACATAATTTTGCAATATCCTCTTTACTGCTTCAGTTTCTCCATAACCTGCAATTATAAGTGCCTTTGCAATGCTAAGTGCTTCTTTTGGGGGTTCAAGCCATTCAGAAGTAAATCTCTCTACAAGCCAATTCCAAAGCGCTTCAACTCCAAATTTAGCCATTTTAATAGCCTGGTCATTTTTTAATTGTAGTAATGCAAGTATTGCCTCGCTTGAGGCTTCCAAGTCTATTTCATTTTCAGTTGAAGATCTAAGCCATAAACCATCATCTCTCTGCGTATATGATAAATATTTTAATGCTTTATCTATAGTCTCATCTTTCACTTTTCCGTATATTATTAATGACTTTAATACTTTGGCTGTTGTTAAAGTAACTCTTCTTCTCATGGTCCAATCGTCTTCCTCTGAAATCCAGCTTCCATCATCGATTTGTTTTTGAATTAGAAATTTAGCAGCCTTATCTAATGCTTCTCCATTAAATTTTATTTTTGATAATAATTCTAGGGCTAGGGCTGTTTCAAATATACCTGGTGAATTATCTGGTTTCCAGTTTCTTGCGAAACCACCATTAGATTTCTGTAATTTTATTAGTTTATTTAGATAAATTTTAGCTCTATTTACATCTATATTTAAAGCTGCCAATAACTGTAATTTTTCTATCCATTCACCCCATTCCATGATATATCTTACGGCTTTTTCTTCAAAGTTTAATTGCATTCTATGCGTCACCACTTACAGTTTAAGATACTATTAAAATCACGTATTTTAACTTATTAGTTTTCCTCATAGTAATTAGATTTTAGAAGTAGTAAGTCTTATTAATATATGTTAATCGAATTGAATATCGCGGTGATACCAATTGGCTGTAAGGGTGAAAATATTTGGACACTTAATGGGTGAAGTTATAAGAAAAAATTTGTGTTCACTATGCGGTGCCTGTATAGCATCTTGTCCAGTAGCAGCACTTACAATTAAAAATGAATTACCAACAATTATCAGTAAATGCGTCTTATGCGGATACTGCTATAATCAGTGTCCTAAGACTCCATTCGATTGGAATATAGTTAAAGAGAAACTTTTTGGTGAAGCTAAGTCTAATATTCTTGGAGTTTTCAAGTCAGTTTATGCTGCTAGAGCTACTAATTCTGAAATTTTGAAGGTTGCTCAAGATGGCGGTGTAGTTACTGCATTGTTAAGCTATGCTCTTGATAATAAGATTATTGATTGCGCAATTGTTTCTTCACTTAGTGAAGAGAAACCTTGGATGCCGAAGCCTATTGTAGCTTTTAGCTTTGAAGATTTACTTAAGGCTGCTGGATCAAAGTATGTTTCAAGTCCAAATCATATTGCATTAGCTTCAGCTGTTGAAGAATATGGTATGGATAAAATCGGATTTGTTGGTGTTGGCTGTCAAATTAGGGCTTTAAGGAAAATGCAGTATTCTAATTATGGTGTATTAAAGTATGGCTCTAGAGTTAAATTTGCAATAGGATTATTCTGTTCAGAGACTTTCTACTATAAGAAACTTATTGAAGACTTTATTGCAAGTCAAAATATTGATGTAAGTAAAGTTACTAGATTTGAAATTACAGCTGGAAAGTTCATTGCTAAATCTGGTGATAAAGTACTCTTAAGTATTCCAGTAAAGGAAGTAAAGACTTATGCTAGAGAAGCATGTGAAAAATGCGATGATTTCACTGCTGAATTTGCAGATATTTCTGTTGGTTCAGTTGACTCTCCACAAGGCTGGTCTACAGTTTTAATTAGAACTAATATTGGTGAGGAATTATTCAATAAGGCTATTAAAGCTGGTTATATTGAAGCTAAAGAAATGAAAAGGGAAGATTTGAAAATTACAGTGAAACTTGCAAAAATGAAAAGGAAGAGTGCTACTGAGGCGGAAGTTCGATCTTAAGTTTTCTAACCAATTCCTTATACCTATTACGTACAGTTACTTCAGTAACCTTAGCTGCATGAGCAATTTCCTTCTGAGTCCTCCTTTCATTTTCAAGTAGTGATGCAATATAAATTGCAGCTGCAGCTAATCCAGCTGGATCCTTACCAGCAGTAATTCCAAGAAGCTTTGCTCTCCTAACTATTTCAGCAGCTCTTCTTTGTACAGTTCCACTTAACTTAAGGTCACTAGCTATTCTAGGTATAAATGCTTCTGGATCTGCTAGTGGAACTCTAATATCAATTTCCCTTAATAATAATCTATAGCATCTAGCTACATCCTTCCTGCCAGATCTAGTATATTTAGCTATTTCATCAAGTGTTCTAGGTATTTTTTGAGTTCTACATGCAGCATATATTGAGGCTGCCATTACAGCTTCAATACTCCTACCTCTAACAAGACCTTTTTCGACAGCTCTTCTATAAATTACAGCTGCTTCCTCCTTAATGCTCTTAGGTAATCCCAGTTGTGAACTTATTCTATCTAGCTCGCTCATTGCCTGAGCTAAATTTCTATCAATTGAACTATGAACTCTAGTTCTTATTTGCCATTTTCTCCATCTAATAACTTCAATTCTACGTTTAGGCTCCAATTTCTTTCCAAATGCATCCTTATCTCTCCAATCAATAACTGTTGATAATCCCTTATCATGAACAGTTAATGTTATTGGAGAACCAACCCTACTTCTCTTCTGCTTTTCTTCAGGTGTAAATGCTCTCCATTCAGGACCCATATCAATAAGTTTTTCAGTTATAACTAATCCACAATCAGCGCAAACAATTTCTCCTCTCTCATAATTACGAAGAAGACGAGTACTACCACATTCAGGACATTTCTCAATTACAGCTGGAGGTAACTTAATATTATCTTTAGATTCAACTTCACTTGCATCTGCAACCATATATTTCACCCCCAATATATTGTGAGCATGAAAAGCCGTCATTTAGCCAAATATACAACATACATATATACCCGCAACAATTCACTCATTCGGCAATACTCAACGGCTTATAAAGAGATATATAAACTTTTCGGTTAAACTCCCATTAATTCATCTTAGCAGTTCTATTGAATTTTAGGGTGCTACAGAAAGTTCATAAACAATGGAGGGTTCATGAAGCTGAAGTACAATCCAAGAATAATCACATAACTTTTAATTTGTATTTCAAAGAGACTAGTTTAAGAAACTTTGTAAATAGAGTGAAAAGTACATGTGAATTCTGAATAATTATGTAAACACTTTAAAGCTAGAGCAAGATAATAACTAGCATACTAATGAATTAATGGTTATGGAACGTGATGAATGAAGAAACGAGCTTTCAAAATGCAAATACAACTTCAAGGTGAAGAAAATTTGAGGATGTAAGAAGAGTATTTAGGATGGCTAAGCAAGTTAGAAGAAAGATGCCAAAGTTTATGATAATAGATAATTAGACTTACTTAAAAAACTTAAAGTTCCATAGAAATCAATCTTAACCTTTACCATCTTAAATATAGTACCCAAAGAATCAACAGAACTTCTTAGCAAAACACTTAAATAATCGATTACCAATAATCCAGCTAACTTAGATTGTGAAGCAATTTGCTTCACAATCTAAAAATTAAAGGTGAGTATAATCCGTGGTATATGTTAAAGATTTAAGGCCTGGAATGAGTAGAGTGAATATTGAAGTAGAAGTTCTAAAGGCATACAAGCCCAAAACAGTAACAACAAGAGATGGGAGACAATTAAGACTAGCTGAATTTGAAGTTGGAGATCATACTGGAACGATAATCTTAACTCTATGGGAGGAAGATATCAATCTAATAAAACAGGGAGATATTGTAAGAATTAAGAATGGGTATGTGACTTCATTCAGAGGAAAGCCGAGACTAAGCATTGGAAGATATGGGAAAATAGAATCAATCCCAAGTTTCTCGAAAAAAGGTAAAATGGGAGGATTATAATATGAGTGAATTTAAAACCAAATTACCAAAACCAACAGAAGAGGAATTAATGAAAAAACCATTAAGACAAGGAGAAGAACTGGGAGTTACACCACAAGGAGTACTAGTTCATCTAGCACAAGCAGAATTAACATATCAACTACCACCAGCAATCTACACTGTATGGTCAAGATGTAATGGAGAATCAACAGTAAAAGACCTAGCAATACGATTAAGCGAAGAAACAGAAATACCACTAGATAAAATGCAAGCAATAGTTTATGCAATACTAATTACATTAAAAGAACATGACCTAATAACATGGTAAACTCTCCACCTATCTCCCTCTATTATTTAACACAATAATAAACGTCAAAATTTTATACCACAATATAATTATGATTATTTGAAGCCGGGTGGTGTAGCGGCCAAGCATGGCGGGCTCTG
>CAZCCB010000034.1:0-3106 GCA_964497155.1 uncultured Nitrososphaerota archaeon
TGCTTTTTGGCACAACAAATATTGCTGGATATGATGAAAGGTAAGTTAACTGGATATGTAAAAATCAAAATAACAGCTATAGTAAACGGAAGCGAATATAATAGTCCTCTATTAATAGCAATACACAATTTTACAGGTGAACGTAAATCAGGATTATCAGAAAGATTAATTCTCGATAAATCTGCAATATTTCCGCGGCAATTCATATTCAAAGTAAATAGAATACCAATTACCGTCATTAAAGGTAAGATTATTTATAAGCCACATGAATTCTTTATTCATATTGCTAATAGGAAGTATATTGGAGGCTTTTACTTAGTAGTTGAGCCAGATAAACCAATTAAAAGTATAGAGGTCAATATACGTTTACATCCTAAAAAATTAACTGTAAAGAGCTTCATTTCATCAACTTCAAAACATTTAGTATCAAGTAACTTAGTAATGAATGAATGTCCTGAAAGTCAGGTTGAGGTTTCATATGATTATGATTGGGTCCGCGTAGGTCAAGTGCATTCTATAAATGGAATTACAGTTAAATGGTGCATAACATCTAACACAGCAATCCATCTTTCATGTTATAATAGAGATATCACATATAAATGGTCAGATTGGATGGCACCATGCTACGCATTATTAGAGGAAACCGACAGTGGATGGTATGAAGCTGGCTCTTCACCAGCCGATTCTGTTGGTTATGACTATGTGGAAGTTTCTAATGGTGATGCAAGATGCGTTAAAGGTTGGATATGCTTTAAGTGTGAGAGATGGTATATATCTAATTTTCAAGGAGTTGACGGAGAGCATTATGATTATGAATATTATATCATGACACCAATAGAAATACGTGGTATAGAACCTGAGAATCAAGTAACTTGCAATGAATGTGGAAGCTGGCCACCACCAACTTATGCTACCGAGGAAACAGCTTCTAAAAGAACAGTTGATTTCGGATCTGGAGACAACTATAGATGGACTGTAAAATCGGTAACATTATCATTTACCTTCTCTAAAGAGACAGTAACTGGTACGTTTTCAATAACTTTATACAGGAAAGCTTCTGGCTCTCCTCCATTTATAGAAATTAATGTCAATAACTGGCAAGCTAGCAAATATTATTGGTGGTATGAAGATGATGACAAGAATAAGCATGTAGTGCATTTAACATGGAGTCAATCTTAATTTTCTTTTCTTAATAAAATTAGTTAAATCTATTAATGATGGGTGAATGGCTTTTTTATTTGAAATATAGTATGCTGCAACTGCATTTGCAATTAAAAGTCTCTCTTCAAAATTAAATTTACCAGCCCAACCGTAAACATTACCTGCATTCCATGCATCGCCAGCACCAGTACTCCTTAAAACTTTAACTTTAAATGATGGAACAATAGTAACATCACCATTTAATGCGGATAAGGAATAATTAGATGTATGAAAATCAATTCTAACTGGAATTTCAATTGAAACCTTCCTTGCAATTTCAATTAAATCTTCATTTAGATTTAAATTAATTACTTTAGCTATACATTTAAGTTCATTTTCATTTAAACTTAAAGCATCAACTAAATCCCTCTTCAAAACCTTACCAACTAAATCTCCCAATTCATTTATTCTAGCTGATGGATCACCCAAATCCAAATAAGTCTTGCCATGACCATTAAATTTAACAATATTAAAAACCTTTTCAACCAGTTCAGTTCCACATAAATTTGCATTCCAAGTAAATATGGCTACAATATCAGAATTAACTATCTCATTCAAATCATGTGAATCTAAATCTTCAAAACAAAATTTCCTTATTGGACCTGGATTACTAATCATAATATTAACTCTTCGATCATTAAATCCAACCTCCAATATAAATGTAATAGCTTGATCATCAACTATTTTAACATGACTTAAATCAACATTTTCAGCATACATCCTTAAAATTTCAAATCCAAATTTACTAGTCTTAGTAATCAATTTAACATTAACATTTAACCTTGCAAGTGCAGCTGCAAAATTAGCTGCACATCCACCCCTCAAAAAGTAATGTTCACCCTTAAAAATATTACCTCCACCCTTACTTGCAACCTCAATTAAATCCCTTATCAATTCATTTAAATTTGATGGATAAATATAGAAGTGATCTATAAAGAAATCAGGCAAAGCAGTAACTTTAACATTAACTTTAACCTTACTTAACTTATCACTTAAAGCTTCTAAATTAAAATTCATTTCTTAACCCACGCATTATATGCTTTACCAAGCCTATTTAATGCCAATTGAAATTCCCTACTCAAATAATATTTCCCCTCATCAGGTCTATATGATAGGAAGCCCATTGGAACTAGAAATTCAGCTATAACTCTATATGCTAAGCTCTTTTTATTTCTGCCAAGTCCTTCAATAATTAAATTTGACATTTCAGAATTACTAATCCATAATGGTCTCCTACCATAAGCCTTAGCAATATTTTTCACTCCCTCCAAAATAACTTTCGCAGCACGCTTATACTCTTTAACTCCGCTAAAAACTACGTCTAAAATTTCATTTAAACTCATACGACTACTAATTTCAGAAGCCTTAAAATACATGTATCCTCTTCTTCTATTCCTCTCCTCAAGCTTCCTCGGCATAGTTACCAAATAACTTATAGTTACATTTTTAGATAAGTGCTTTTAGAAATAATAGTATATTAGTTTAATGAGGGTGAAACTATTGAGCAATTACTACCAGAAAATTCTAGAAGAACTAGTTAAGTTCATTAAGAATAAAGGTGGACAAGCATCATTTGAAGAATTATTGAAGTGGGCTGAAGAAAATGATATTGGAACAATAACTCTTAGCATAGCATTAAATGATTTAATTGAGGAAGGAATAATTAGTGCTCCAGAAGGATTCCTCGAACCTGAAGGAATATTAACTGCATATCCAATTCCCAAAACAGTTGAAATTGCAAGGGAAATTGAGACTATAAAAGAGGAAGTTAAAGGAGAGGTTGAAGCTGAAGAACTTAAAGAAGTCGAGGAAATTAAAAGAGAGGAAGCAGTTAAAGTGGAAGAAGAGGCTGAAATAATTCCAATTGAAGAGGCTGAAGGGAAATTTGAAGCAATTGAGGTTGCTG
>CAZCCB010000034.1:3116-14009 GCA_964497155.1 uncultured Nitrososphaerota archaeon
GGAAACATCTCCTGAAACTGCTGAAGCTGAATTAAAACCTGAAGTTAAGCATGAAGCTGAAAAACCTATTGATTTAGAGGAAGATTTGAATAAGGCTATTGAATATTTAAATGAATATTGGAGTGTAGGTGTAATTAGATTTCTTGAAGACTTAAAATTACTTGGAGTATCTAAGCCAGATGCAATATTAAAGAAGTTAATTGATTTAGGCTACGTAACTTACTCGCCTATAGGTGTAGTTAATGCTACTAATAAACTTCCTAAAATATATAGACCGAAAAAATTAACTGAATTTATTTAGCCAGCAGCTACAGGCTTATAGATCGCTATTCTCCTATTCTTTGAAATTAATATTAGATCTCCTCTCCTAGCCAAATCTTCAAGTAAATCCTTAGCCACACTTAATCTCAAATTAAACTTTAAAGCTACAGTTGAAGGAGTAATACATGGCATCTTCAAAATTTCCCTTTTAATCTGCTCAATTGAATTCTCAGGAATCAATATTTCCCTAACAGTCTTTTCAACCACATCTACTCCTCTACCTCTTCTCTTCAATCTCCTTCCTTCAGCTCTCATTTTAGCTAGTTTCTGCTGCTTCTCAATTTGAGAAATAGTTCTACCATGCTTACCACCCACAGCCATCACCCCTCTAATGGCTGTAGGTGATATTCTAAACTATAATTATAATTCA
Source organism: uncultured Nitrososphaerota archaeon (assembly GCA_964497155.1). Lineage (GTDB taxonomy): Archaea > Thermoproteota > Methanomethylicia > Culexarchaeales > Culexmicrobiaceae > CAYWZQ01. The sequence continues at coordinate 3,808 of CAZCCB010000034.1, forward strand.
AAGTTAAATAAATTACTCATATTCATAATATCATCAATAATTAAAATTTAAATAATAGCTTAACTGAAAGTTAATGGAGATTCAATTGAACATTATTAGGAAAGTTAAGAGTGGAATTTACATTGCAATTGGAAGTCCAACAACAATGATAATTCCAGATGAAGATGCAGTCTACATTGTTGATTTAGGATATAATGTTGATAGGGCAAAATCAATAATAAATTATGTAAATAAGAAGTATAATAAATCAATAAAATTCATATTTTCACATTCACATCCAGATCACATTTCAAATCCAAAAATAACAATTGGTGAAAAATATATTCATATATATGAATATTCTATTGCAAACTCAACATTACTAAAAGAAATATTGCTTTATGGAGCTAAAGCACCAAAAGACCAATTTACATTACCAATAAATAATTTAGAAATAGATTATCCATTCAATTGGAATGATAATATTGGACCAATAGAATTAATACCACTACCTGGACATTCACCAGGACATACTGGATTTAAATTTAAAGAAGCAATTTATGTTGCAGATGCATTTTTTGGAGATAAATTAATTAGAAGAGTAGGAATACCATTTTATTCAGATCATAGAGAGGCTTTAAATTCAATGAGAAAATTACTTGAATATGCTAAGAATAATTATTTCCTAATACTTTCCCATGGACCAATAATTAGAGGTGAAAGAGCTAAAGAATTAATTGAAAGAAATATTAAGGTCTTAATGAATTTAAAGAGAAAAGTTTTAGAGAAATTAGTTAAGCCAATGACATTAAATGAACTAACCTATAAGTTAACAAGTGAATTAGCACTTGAAATTACATCTGAACTACTATTATTAAATGAAGTTACAATTAAAAGTATAATTTCAGAATTAATTGACGAAAATAAAGTTGAATTTCAAATTACAAATAATGGTTTAAAATTAACTTTAAGAAATAATTAAATAGCTTACTTTTTAATTGGTATGAAGCATAGAAATCTTAATGTACTATTACCAATATTAATTATTGTATGCTCAATGTTTGGTGGAATAAATAGTGCATATCCACTTTTAACCATATACTCCTTATCCCCAATTTTAACCTTAGCTTCTCCATTTAAAATGAAAATTTCATGTTCCCATGGATGGTTATGTAGAGGAGTACATCCATTAATATCTACTTCAAACATTCTCATAGCAAAATTTGGTGCACCATCCTTATCTGATATGAGCCATCTAATTCTAGTATTCTTCGCTCCTTCCACCTTAACCTCTTCAGCTTCAACATCCAAGTAATGTACAACCTTCTCCTTCAAAATTATCACCAATTAAATTTAATTATCTTTAACCTTATTAATAATTGCAATCCCAAAGTTAATTAGTAACATTAGCTATATTTATTTCATTGAAGTTTAAATGCGAGGACATAGATATGAGTGAACATAGACCCTACAGATGGCGTTGGAGGAGAGGAGGCCCAGGACGTCCACCCAAACCGAGAGTTATTGGAGTTAAACCTAAAGCCGTAATGTTCATTCCATATAATGAATTTAGAGTTCCAATAAATAATGAACCAATAACACTAACTCCAGATGAAATTGAAGCTTTAAGGCTAGTTTACTTAAATAAGATGACTCAAGAAGATGCAGCTAAGAAAATGGGATTATCTAGAGGTTCACTTTGGAGATGCCTTGAAAGTGGTAGAAGGAAAATTGTTCAAGCAATTATTGAGGGTAGACCTATAATTTTATCACCATTCTAATTAATTTCGTGTTAATGCACAAAATTTATAAGTTCATTGCATTTGATATTTGATGGTGAATTTATGAAATATCTAGTCCCTCTAGAAAATAATAATGAATTAAACTCAATAATTTCAAGTCACTTTGGACGTGCACCATACTATGCTATAATTAATGTTACATTAGATGGCCAATACGAATATAAAATTAAAAGCATATCAACTATGCATGGAGATGTATGTGGAGCAGCCGATTTAATTGAAAAGTCTGATGTAGATGCAGTTATAGTTAAAGGTATAGGTCCAAGAGCAATTTCAACATTAAAATCACTTGGAATTAAAATTTACAAGACAAATAGCAATTATCTAAAGGATTTAATTAATGAAATATTAAATGGAAAATTAAGTTTACTCGAAGAAACCGATTATACCTGCCCTGAAACTTATCAAAGCATGGGATATGGTTATGGTAGGAGATGGAGAAGAAGATTATACTATCAATATCCACCACAACCATATCCACCCTATCCCCCACCACCAATGTATCCGCCAACACCCTATCCACAACAAGCAATCAAACCACAATTAAGAAGTGGAGCCCTAAGAATTGCAGTTGCATGTGAAGGTAGAGGCGGATTAAACGATATTGTTTCAATGAGATTTGGTAGAGCACCAACATTTACTATAATTGATGTTCAAAATGGACAAATTAAAAATGTAGTTGTAGAACCGAATCCATATATTAACCAGCCACATGGAGTTGGAATAGCAATTTCACAATACATGGCAAGTAAAGGCGTAAATATAGCTGTAGCTGGAAGATTCGGTCCAAATGCAATGCAAATACTTCAAAGTCTAGGTATTAGGGCTTTACAAGTACCACCAGGAATTAGAGTTAGAGATGTATTGAGGTACCTATAATTGACTAGGGAATTAGTTGTAATTAGCGGTAAAGGAGGAGTTGGAAAAACAACTATATCCGCAAGCCTAGCATACTATCTATATTCAAATAACATTAACTTCATAGCTGCAGATGCAGATGTTGATACTCCAAGCCTAAAACTACTACTCCCAATAGAAAAAATAATAGATAGAAATGAAATTAAAATATCCAAAAAAGCATTAATAGACTATTCTAAATGTAATAAATGTCATGAATGTATTAAATACTGCAATTATGGTGCAATAATACTTGATGAAAAAGGTTATCCCAAAATAATCAACTATATGTGTGAAGGATGCGGAGTATGCAAACTAGTATGTCCAAATAATGCTATAAGTCTAATTGAAACCAAAACTGGAGAATTAATTAAAGCTATTACTAAATATGGATTCCCATTAGTTACAGCTCAACTTGAAGTTGGAGAGCATAATTCAGGATTACTTGTTGGTGCAGTTAAAAATGAAGCAGGTAAAGTGGCAGAAAAGAAAAATGCAGAATACATTCTCATTGATGGTGCACCTGGAATTGGATGTCCAGTTATAGCTGCACTTCTAGGTGCAAGCTATGCATTAATAATAATTGAACCAACACCCCAATCACTTCAAGGAGCAATTAGAGTTAAAGGTGTAGCTGACCACTTTAAAGTTCCAGTTGGAGCAATAATTAATAAATATGACATAAGCAACTATACTGAGAAAGTTAAAGAAATTCTTAAAATTAATAATATAAATTTAATTGGAGAAGTACCATTAGATTATGAAGTTTTAAAAGCAGTTGCAAATAGAATGCCAATACTCGAATATAACACTAATTCTAAAGCTTCAAAAGCACTCCTAAATTCATTTAAAATTTTAATGGAGGAAATACTATGAAAACTCCTATAGTAGCAATAACTGGAGGTAAAGGTGGAACTGGAAAATCAACCATATCAGTAAATTTAGCAGTAAAATTAACCGAAAACCTAAAAGTATTACTTGTCGATGCAGATGTAGATAATCCAAACGATTCAACTCTACTCGGATGTGAAGTACATAAAATTAAAGATTTAAAATTATTTGCACCAAATATAGATCCAATTAAATGCATTAAATGCGGTTCATGCGTAAAAATATGTCCAGAACATGCATTAATTATGAAACCAAATAATCCACCATTCCTATTAATCGATAGATGCTCAGGATGCATGGCATGCAAAATAATTTGCCCAGCAAATGCAATTTCAAATAAAGGCAAAATTCTAGGCGAACTCTTCAAAGCTGAAATTAATAATTTAACCCTAATTGGAGCCAAATTAGTTATTGGTGAAGCTAGATCACCATTAGTAGTTAAAGGACTAATCGACCATGTATTAAACATTATTGAAAAGAATCATTACGATATAGTTTTAATTGATACTGCACCTGGAATACAGAACACAGTAATTCAAGCATTAATAAGAGCAAATCATGCATTCGTAGTTACTGAACCAACACCACTAGGACTATACACCTTAAAATTAATTACAGATGCATTAAATAAACTCAATTTACCTAGAAGCATAATAATTAACCGATCAGATATTCCAAGCACAATTAAAAATGAACTAATAAGCTTCGCAATTCAAAATAAATTTAAAGAGTACTTTGAAGTCCCATACGACGAGAAATTTATCATAGCATCAGTAAAGAATAATCCAATAATAAAATTATATCCAGAAAGCAAAGGTGCAAAAGCAATAACTAAAATAGCAGATTACATTAAAACAGCCTTCATAAAATAAATTCACCATTGAAGCTTTAAGGAAAAGTATTATAAGTAAATGAAACTTGCCGAGGATATATTTAGTAGGCTTTTTCCCTAGGAAGTATAGCGTACATTACTATTTTACCCGGCTTTTCAAATTCAAAAGTATACGATGCCTACTGATTCTCAGCCTATAATGATTCTTAAACCGCGATCCCTAAGTATAATTAATGCATCCAATATTCTTCCCTAAATTAAGGATCTAAATCGTTTAATTCTCTTACAGCTTTACGTGTAAGATATGCTCCATAACTCATTACTTACCTAGTCTCCTTCAACATATCCTCTAACCTCACAAGTTCTACCTCACCCTTTTCCTTAGCTAACTCATACTCCCTAATAGCTTCAATCTCATCTGAAAGACAATTTTCAATTCCTATTAATCTCTCCTCTAAAAGAGCTTCTATTCGCTCCAATATCATCCTAAGCTCACAAATCTCATTTAATAATTGCATCTCTAAAGTTGTAGTCATCTTAATTCCCAATGTTACTATACCTTTAAGACATATTAATTTACCTCAAGTAAAATGGATAAACAGTAAATTCAAAAGAATTATAAGTAAAATGCTAATTTCATAAACAGTTTTCATGAATAAATTTATCCTCCAGTTGCAGGTGGAATTACAGTTATTTCATCACCATCCCCTACAATATCATCAAAATTTGCAGAACGACCATTCAATAAAATTATTATTGGCCCCTCCTTCTCAATATCAATTTTCCTAAGTAAAGGCCATTTACTCTTAATGATCTCTATAAACTCACCAAGAAGATATTTCCTATCAAATTCAAAATCATAACTACTCATGCCAAACATATCCTTCAAGTAAGATAGAAACCTAACCTTAACTCTAATTTTCATCATCAATAATTAAGTAAATTCATAATCCTATAAAACTTATCCATAAAAATTCAAGTTCACATAAATATTAATGGTGCAAATTATGTTCAAAGCTCCAGAATACTGGTTCAAAATAATCTTTGAACTAATGATTAAAAATGGCAACCTAAACCTATTAAGTGATTACTTAATTGTAGGCTTAGGTGGAGGATTCAATACACTCCATAAAGGCTTAGAAAAACCTGATAACATTACTGGAACCGCCCACGTAGTTAGAGCATATACTGGCTATTATAAGAATGTTAAACTATCAACAATAGCCATTGCTGGTGGAGGAGTATATGCAGAATGGATTATTGGTTTAGCATATGCTAGAAAAATAAAGGCATTAATTGGAATTGGATGGTGCGGCGCATTATCAAATAATATAAGTATAGGTGATATAGTAATTCCAATAGCAGCAGTTAGAGATGAAGATACAACCGATCATCACGTAAGCAAAAATTATCCAGCAATCTCAAACTTCAAATTAACATACAAATTATATGAAATCCTCAAAGAAATTCTAAGAAATACCAATATTAAGGTACATGAAGGAATAATTCTAACTACATCATCAACCCTAACTGAGAATCCCGAATGGGGTAAGAAATGGAGTAAATATAATGTTATTGCAGTTGATGGAGAAACCTCAATCATATACACCCTAGCATCAATAGCAAAAATACCTGCAGTCAACATACTAACCGTAAGCGACCACGTAGTAAAACCGAAAATTATTGATAAGCAATTAGGAGAAAAAATAAATAAAACTCATCAATTAACAATTAAAGCCGCATATGAAACACTATTCAAAATAGCCCAATCAAATGAGGCAAAGTAATTAAGGATGCCACTAAAATGAAAAAAGAAATTAAAGAAAGCAACATAAAATAGAGACTGCTAAAGATATGGATAGAATTAGAAATAAAATATTACAATTATACGGTGCCACAAATTATGATTCAAGCAAAACAATCAGATACTAAAGAACATTAAGAAAATAATTCCACCAGCAAACCATAATCTATAAATCCTCCCGCATTTTCAAATAATATCTACCTACCAATACTCCTCAACCATTCCTCCTTCTTATTGATTTCATATTTATATTAATATTTATGATTTAATGGTGATTTTATGTTTATATTTTTACTTCTATTTTATTTATACATATTATTTTATATTGTTTTATATTATTAAATTTGCTTGGTAAGTTTAATTAGGTTATGTTTAATTATGGTTATTGGTATGGGTTATGATGGTTTTATCGGCTTTGATTAGGGCGTTTATATTGGTTTCATTAGCTGAATTTGCTGATAAGACTCAGATTGCAACTATTATGCTCGCATCTAAATTTAGGTCTAAATTGGTTTTTATTGGTGGTTTAATTGGATTTATGCTTGTAAATATAATTTGCTTTATAACTGGTGTTTGCATTGGATTTAATATTCCAGTTTTTTGGACTAAAATTTTTGCTTCAATTTTATTCATAGTTTTCGGCTTATTATCACTTAAAGGTGATGAAAAATTTAGTATTAATATTTCTAGTAGGAGATCTGTATTTATTACTTCATTAACTCTAGTAGCTTCAATGGAATTAGCTGATAAAACTAATTTAGCTGTGATTGCTCTTTCACTTGAAAGTATGAGTCCAATTTCAACTTTTATTGGGATATTTTTGTCTGCAATATTTATGATGGCTATTAGTACTTTTATTGGGGTTAAGATTGGTGAATTGGTTAAGTATTATTGGATTAAAATTTTATCTTCAATAGTATTCATAATTATTGGAGTATACATTTTATTGGAACTCTTCTATCTTAGCTAATTTATCTTTCAATTAAAAGTAATACGGTAAATCATGATTGGGCTTCTGCATAATAAAGAATATAGTTATCTAATTTTGATATATTATTGAGAGTAGGTGAGTTATTCTTGGAGGAATTGCTTGATAGGATAATTATTAATCCACGAATCATGGCTGGTAAGCCTATTATTCGTGGTACTAGAATAACGGTGGATTTAATATTGGAACTTCTAGCTGCTGGGATGAAGCCTGAGGAAATAGCGAGGATTATAAGATAAATGTTGAAGATGTGCTTGCAGCAATATTATATGTAGCTAAGTTCGAAGTGTAAGGTTTTTCCGTCCACTTTTAATTTTTAAGATTTTAGTTTAGCTTACTATGCAAGGTATTTGAATATAATTTGATTAAGCTTTTATTGGTTTTCTTTATTTTAATTAATTCATTTTTTCTGGAATAAACTTTTTCTTTTAATTTTTCAAGCCATTTTAATTCTGCTTCAAGCATTGCTATGCTATGCTCAACAATTTCAATTAAGAAGAATGGAAGTATTTTTATTTCTTCATCTCTAACCTTATAGAGGTAATCTAGTATTCTCCTTATGATTTCAATTCTATTATTTAATCCGACAATTATTTCTTCAAATGATAGGAATGGCATAAACATTAATGCTACATCAAATGAATAATATATTCTTTCATATTCAAAGAATATTTTCTTTAATAGAATTCTAAATTCATTGAAGCCTTCATTAGTAATTTTCCATTTAACTTTCCCATTTTCACTGAATGATTCTACTAATCCATTTTTCTTCATGTTTGATAGATGATAGTATATTGAGCCGAATGGGGCTTTAACAAATTTATTTATATGCCATTCTTTTAATGTTTTCTTAATATCATATCCAGTTAGTGGACCTTTTACTGCTAATATTCCGAGTAATATGACTTTAATGGCTATTCTACTCATAGTAATCGTGTATTTAATATTCAACTTTGAATATATAAATTTTTATAATAAAATTTATATATTCAAGTTAGAATTAATTTAATGGTTTAGCTGAGGGATTGTGGATGAGGAGTATTGCTATTGAAGTGAAAAGTGTTTCAAAGAGGTATGGTAAATTTGAAGCAGTTAAGAACGTTAGTTTTCAGGTTTATGATGGTGAGGTTTTCAGTTTACTTGGACCTAATGGTGCTGGCAAAACAACTTTAATGTTAATGATAGCTGGAATACTTAAGCCATCTAATGGTGAAATTTATGTTAATAATTTAAATGTTATGAAGGATTCAATTAAGGTTAAGCGTTTAATTGGTTATTGTCCTCAAGAATCAATTGTATATGAACTTCTTACTGGTAGGGAGAATTTAATGTATTATGCTGGTCTTTATGGTTTACCTAAAAGTGAAGCTAAAAGAAAAGTTGATGAATTATTGAAATTAGTTGAACTTGAGGATTGGGGTGATAAGTTAGTTAAGAAATATAGTGGTGGTATGAAGAAGAGGTTAAGTTTGGCTGCAACTTTAATTCATGATCCAGAAGTAATTTTACTTGATGAACCTACAACTGGACTTGATCCTGGAATTAGGAGGAGTATTTGGGATTTAATTGATAAGTTGAGGAGTGAGGGTAAAACTGTTTTGCTTGCTACTCATTATATGGAGGAAGCTGATATTTTATCCGATAGGGTTGCGATTATGAATGAGGGTAAAATTGTTGCTCTTGATAGTCCGGATAATTTGAAGAAAATTTTGGGTCCATATTCAGTTGTTGAATTTGAAGTTAAATATGCTCCAAATAATATTATTAATATTTTAAGTAAATATTCTGAAACTAATCAGGTATTGGTTAGGGATGATGTTTATAAGATTTATACTCGCGATCCTGATAGTATTTTGCCTAAAGTTATTAGTGAAATAATTAGTAATGGTGGCAAGGTAGTTTATGTTCATGTAACTGAGCCTACGCTTGAGGATGTATTTTTAAAGCTGACTGGTAGGAGGCTTAAGGAATGAATAGTAATGCTATAATTGCAATTTTAATTAGAGGAGTTAAGGAAATTCTTCGTGAGCCTGAAGTTATTTTTTGGATAATTATTTTCCCAATGCTTTATCTAAGTATTTCTACTATTTGGATTAAACCTCCAAGTTTAGTTACATTGAATGTTGGAGTTGTATATAATGATACTACTATTAATGATTATCAATTTAATGCTTCAACTATTGTTCAAATTATGAATGAAACAGTAATTAATGAAACTAAATTATTTAATATTAAAGTTTATTATGATGAATCTATGGGTATTGAGGCTATTAGGTCTGGTAGGATTGATGCATGTATAGTTTTTCCCGATAAGTTTTCGAGAAATCTCACTCTTGGATTTCCAGCTAAACTTAAGGTTTATTTGGGGACTGGTGATATTCAGAAAATGCAGATAACTGAAGGTATTATTAAAGGTTTTCTAGGCGGTTTTTCTGATGAATTGGCTGTTAGGAGGGCTTTGATTCCAATTAAGTTTATTAGTGCATTTGGAAACTATACTTTTACTCCTCAATATAACTTTACTTTACCATCGAATGTAAGTTTTCAATTTAATGTTGTTAAGTATTGGATTTTAGGTTTAGCTAAGCCATTAAATATTACCTATAGTAAAGTTGCACCTAAAATTGGTAGGTGGGGTTGGGGTGAAGCTATGGGTTGGATGACTCTTTCAATGATTGGTATAATGTTTCTATTTGCAGGTATGCTTTCATCTGCAATTTCAATTGCTATTGAGAGGGAGAGGGGTACTCTTCGTAGAATGCTTGTTGCTCCTATTTCTCCATGGGATGTTCTATTTGGATTTACTTTAGTAATTCTTTTTGAACAATTAATATCTATTATTGCAGTTACTCTTTATGGTGTATTTGTTATGCATGCTAAAATTATTTGGAATCCAATTGCTAATCCAAGTCACATATTTGTTCCAATATTATTATTGCTTGCAGGATTATTTAGTATTGGTGTTGGGTTAATTATTTCAATGTTTGCTAGAACTGCTAAAGCTGCAAC
>CAZCCB010000035.1:0-3272 GCA_964497155.1 uncultured Nitrososphaerota archaeon
CATATAAAGAGGAGAATAGTTTATTTTGAATATCCAGGTGTAAAGCATCCAATGAAAATTTTTGCTAAAGCAGTTGAAGAAATGAAGCTTCATGATAAAAATTTAGCTTCAGATGCTCCTGGATATCCAGGAATAATGGGGTATCGCGGTCCAAAATTGAGTGAAATACTTCCAAAGGCAAGAATTACTATTGCTCCAGAAATAATTGATGATATGAGATTAATTAAAGATGAAGAAGAGATAAAGTTACTTAAAGAGAGTTCTAAATGGACTAATTTAGCACATAGACTACTTCAAGATTATACTGCTCCAGGATTAATTGAAACTGAAATTGCTATGAGAGCTAGTTATGAAGCTTCAGTTGCAATGATAAAAGCATTAGGACCAGAATATGATCCAGGAACACCATTACCAGCAAGAGCAGTATTTAGAGGACAAATTGGAAAATACTCAGCATATCCACACATGCTAGCTGGCAGTATGATAATTAAGGAAGGAGATGTACTCGTTACAGGTGCTGGAGCAAATGTAGGTGGCTATAGTGCCGAATTGGAAAGAACAATGATAGTTGGAAAACCAAATGAAAAGCAAGAAAAATATTTCAATATAATGGTTAAAGCACAACAAGCAGCATTAAATGCATTTAAACCTGGAATTAAGGCTTGTGAAGTTAATAAGGCTGCATTTAAAGTTTTCAAGGAGGAAGGAGTTCCAATGGAATATGTTCTTCATAGAGTTGGCCATGGAATTGGACTTGAAGGTCATGAACCACCATGGATTGAAGATGGAGATGAAACAATACTAAAACCAGGAATGGTATTTAGCTGTGAGCCAGGAATCTATATTCCAGGATTTGCAGGATTTAGACATTCAGATACAGTAGTGATAACTGAAGATGGAGTTGAAGTAATAACTTATTATCCAAGAAACCTAGAAGAACTAATAATTCCAACATAATTTGGGTGAAAACTTGAAGATAGGATTTATACAATTAAATCCGAAATTTGGTGAAATTGAAAATAATGTTGAAAAAGCAATTAGCTACATAGAAAATGCTAATGCAGATCTAATAGTATTACCAGAACTCTTCAATACTGGATATCTTTTCCTAAACTTTAAAGAAGCATTAGAATTAGCTGAAAAAGTACCAGATGGATATACAACTAAGAAATTAATTGATATTGCAAAGAAAACAAGAACATTTATAGTTGCAGGAATAGCTGAACTATATGAAAATAAAGTATATAACTCAGCAGTAATTGTAGGTCCAAACGGGTATATTGGAACTTATAGAAAAGCACATCTATTTTACAAAGAAAAGGAAATATTTACTCCAGGAAATACTGGCTTCAAAGTATTTGATATTGGAGAAGCTAAGATTGGAGTTATTATTTGCTTTGACTGGTGTTTTCCAGAAGCAGCGAGAATACTAGCCCTAAAAGGAGCAGACATAATATGCCATCCAGCAAACCTAGTATTACCATATGCACAAAAAGTAATGCTAGCAAGATCAATAGAAAACAGAGTATACACTATAACAGCAAATAGAATTGGAACAGAAAGTCGAGGGGGAATGACGCTTAATTTTACTGGTATGAGTCAGATTACAAGTCCAAAAATGGAATTGCTAGTTCAAGCAAGCAAGGATAAAGAGGAAGTAGATGTAATTAATGTAGATATATCATTAGCCAGAAATAAGTGGATTACAAAATTAAATCACGTATTCAAAGATAGAAGAATCGACTTATACGCTGAATTAATAAAATAATCATAAAATTTCTGAAGTTTATTTAATTAGTTAATTTTATTTATTTCTTCTTTTTTATTTTATCTAAAAGTTTTAAATATTGAGTTAAAATATCTTTTTCAATGCAATTCTGATTTTAAGTTTTCATGTAAAACTTTGGCGGCCTTTGAAAGTCTTTAGCTTTGATTATGTAATATGTGACTTTAAGTAGATTTCTGATAAACATTATTTCGCTATTTATTTATGTATTCTCTCTAGATTGTCTATTAATCTTATATTTTGATAGATAAGTTTTCGTTTATTTAATTGTTTTGTATTTGTGAATTTGTAAATATGAAAGTATTGAGAAGGCTATGTAAGCTATTCCTGATAAGATAAATGAGACTTGATATCCAAATTTTTCTATGATTATGCTGAATATAATTAATGATGAAAATTCCATAATTCTTAAAGGTATATGAAGTATCCCTATATCTATGGATAATGTTTCAAGCCTATCCTTACTCACATTTGCAATTATAGTTTCATAGAAACGTGTTCCCAGCCCACTTGCAATTGCCAAAGCTACTACAGAAATTAGCAATAACACATTTGATTTCGACAACCCTATACATGCAAATAAATAAATCATGCTTTGAACTATTGCTCTCGTCAGACTTAATGATAGTTTCATTGTTCCAAAAACCGTTGCAGCTAATATTACATTATACATCATAAATATTGTACCAATTGTCATATAACTATACCCCAACTCCCTAGACATAAAAATTGGAAGTACTAGAGAGAATAACGGATATCTAGCCAAGCTATTGATGGCCATTATTATGGAGACAATCCAAAAATTCCTGCTTCTTCCCCTTAAATCCAAGGACCTTAATATTCTAAATAAATTAAGTCTAATCCGTTTTCTCCCCTTAGACCATAAAAGTATTGTTGGATAAAGCAGCATCATGGATATTATAATAAGTAAAATAAATGCCCCATATGCTCCAATAATAGACATTATTGAACCAGTAACAGCACATCCTAAAGCCATGCCAAGCATAACCATTCCAATTACTTTAGTAGCCTCACCAGCCTCCCTACTAGGCGATAAAAGGTAAGTAGCTGTTCTACTAACAGCCCAATATGCTGATATCGATATGCCTTCAAAAACTTTACCAATAGCAAAATCAATAGGAGAATTAGCTATTAAATATATTATAGAAGCCAATAAAAGTGACAGCCAATTTACTAGGAAAAGTGGAGACCAACCGATGTGATCAGCCAGAGCAGCAAATAAAATTCTAACAAAAAGAAATACAAGTGGAAGAATAGACATTATAATTCCAATTTCAGCTAAACTAATGTTTCTTTCCAATAAAACTAAAGGAATGGCAATTCCAAAGCCGCCCAAAACAAAATGAGTCAAAAGTGATATAAGCAATACTCTCCACATTCACCATCACCATGTCAGAAACAGTATTAGAGCAATAAATTACGACAATTTATTAACTTTTACTTTCCATATGAGATAATACCAGAC
>CAZCCB010000035.1:3372-13970 GCA_964497155.1 uncultured Nitrososphaerota archaeon
CAATAAATTACGACAATTTATTAACTTTTACTTTCCATATGAGATAATACCAGACCAATTATTATCTGATATTCAATGTTAATGCTATATACGTTAGAACCATAATTTCTAATTAGATGTGAATTGAAGAATTAGTATTGAGCAGAACTGACCTCCTTGAATATAGTTAACTTTTTTAATAATATTAAATTTTTTACTTTCTTTGGCTATTTTAATTATTAAATTTACATCCTTATTTAGAGCGCTTATAATTAGTTTACCATTACCCTTTAATATTTTCTCTGCTGTATTAATGAGTTGTTTATAAATAGCTTTAAGACTATTAATTTTCAATCTAATTCCTCTTGGCGGATCAGTTATTACTGCACTATATGAACTATTTCTTGCACTTAAGTTTATAATTGATGATATGAAAAAGTTTGTTTTATTTTCTACATTTGCCTCTTTAGCATTAATTAATGCTCCTCTCACATACTCTTTATTTATGTCTGATCCATGTGCTTCACATTTACAAGTTAAACATATTTCAATTGGTATTGTTCCAACACCACAATAAGGATCAATAATTAAATCTTTTCTATTAATATTTGATAGTAAACCCATAGCCGCTGCAACTAATGGATTTATCATTGCTGGATGTCTGATTTTCGTATAATTTCTTTTATGTAGTCCAGATTTAATTTCTCTAGCAATTATTAATTTATTATTTAAAATTTCAACTCTAAAAATTAAATCACCAACTTTAGGCTTAACACTAATATTCCTAAATACCCTAGTGATTTCTCTAGCTGCAATTAATTCGAGAAGTCTATAATTTAAACTCTCCAATTTACAGTATATAGAACCTTTAACAGTTATTATTTTAGCCCCTTTAACAGCTTCTCTAACCCTATTATTTTCAAGTAAAGCTCTCCTAATTAATAATCTAATATCTCTCCTATTTCCATCTTCAATATTCTTCTCGGCAAGAATTTCAGCAAATCCCTCAATAGTTCTTAATTCTAACGGTTCCCTCACCTCACCAATAATTCTAGCCTTAGAAATAATTTCTCCACTAACTCCTATTTTTTCTAACTCAAGCTTAACAGCTCCTTCTAATCCTGGGAGAGTTATGAGCAATAGCTTCATTTCCATACTATTTTCCTATTGAAATACTATTTAATCAATTAATGTTATAATTTGAATTTTATTAGAAAATTTTATTAGTTCCTAATTGAAACTTAGTTCCGGTGCGGAACTTTGCTTTTTGACCTCAGACCTAAGAGTTCTAGAAAAGAGCTTTTCAATAGGGAGGAAGAATTAGAAGTACTTGACAATTCAGCTAAACGTGGCGATCCACTAATACTTGTTTTAGGCATTAGGAGAATTGGTAAAACTTCCCTTCTAAAATCATTTCTTGAAAATTGGAGCGGTATCTATATTGATATGCGCGGTGTTAGGAGGATGGCTGATTTATATAGGAGAGTTGGTGAGGGTTTATCAAGTAGAATTGAAAGATTAAAGAAATTTTTGAAAGATATCCGTGGCATTAAAATTCTAGGAGTTGAAGTTGAACTTAAATGGAAAGGTAGAGATTCCATTAGCCTTTTAGGACTGCTTGAGGAACTTAATAAGAGTGGGGAAAGAATAGTAGTAATTTTTGATGAAGCACAATTAATTAGACCACCAATATTAATTGAAGTTAGATCATCAATAGCATATGCTTATGATAATTTGGAAAATATAACTATTATTTTAAGTGGTTCAGAAATAGGTTTATTGAGAAACTTTATTGGTATAAGTAATCCAAAATCACCGCTCTATGGTAGATATGCTCTTGAATTAATGGTTAAGAGATTTCCCAAAGATCTTTCAATTGAATTTTTAAAGAGAGGTTTTGAAGAAGCTGGCATTAGAGTTAATAGAAGTATTATTGAGGATGCAGTAAATTTATTTGATGGAATTATTGGTTGGCTAGTATTTTTTGGAAGATCATATATTGATGGAATTAAAAATATAAATAGAATTCTCAATATAGCAGTTCAACTAGCATTAAGTGAGTTAGATAAGTTAAGTAGAAGGGAAAAATTAGTGCTTAAAGCCATAGCCATGGGAGCAAAATCATGGTCTTCAATTAA
The DNA here is from genome assembly GCA_964497155.1 of uncultured Nitrososphaerota archaeon. Lineage (GTDB taxonomy): Archaea > Thermoproteota > Methanomethylicia > Culexarchaeales > Culexmicrobiaceae > CAYWZQ01. The sequence continues at coordinate 5,490 of CAZCCB010000035.1, forward strand.
AAGATATGTCGAAGAGAAAGAAGGAATAGCAATACCTAAATCATCATTATCAAGAATTATAGGTAAATTAGAACGATTAAGCATAATAAAAGATTATGAATTTCTAGATCCAATATATAGAGAAGCATCAAGAAAATTAAAATAAATAATTAATTCTCATCGTATTTTTCAATGAATAAAGTTACATAATAATTTAAAAGTCAAGAATAATAAGCTTATGCAATTAAGTTTGATAATCATTTACTACAATGGTTTACTGTTTTCCGATAATATGAACTTAAATGTTCCTCTATGCTAAAATTATTTTAAGAATTTATATGGGGTGAGTTACTGGTATGATTAGTAGGGATGAGGCGTTAAGTTTAGTGAAGAAATACATTAAGAATGATAAGTTAATTAAGCATATGTTGGCTGTTGAGGCTATAATGAGAAAAATCGCTGAATATTTAAATGAAGATGTTGAATTATGGGGTTTAACTGGATTGCTTCATGATTTAGATTATGAGTTAACTGGTGGAGATTTAAATGTTCATGGATTAAAGACTATTGAAATTTTAAGAAATAAATTACCTGAAAAAGCGCTTGAAGCTATTAAGTGTCATAATGAGAATTTAGGATTTGAAGCCAAAACTAAATTAGCTTTAGCATTAAGAGCAGCTGACCATGTATCTGGACTTATAATTGCAACTGCACTTGTAATGCCAAATAAGAAGCTTGAAGAGGTTAAAGTTAAGAGTTTGAGAAAGAAGTTCAAGCAGAAGGATTTCGCGAGGAGCGTTAATAGAAATAAAATCCTCTTATGTGAGAAAATTGGAATTGATTTAATGAAATTTCTAGAGTTAAGTTTAATAGCTCTTAAGGAAATTGCAAGTGATCTTGGATTATAATTTGAGGTGAAATTTTGCTATTTTTTGATGTTCTCATTATTGGTGGTGGTGCAGCTGGATTAAGAGCTGCAATTGAAGCTGCCAGAATGGGAGCTAATGTTGCTATTGCATCTAAAGCTCCAATTGGGTATGCATCATCAACACTTTATGCTGGTGGTGGATTTAGAGCTGCATTCAAAAATTATAGTGCTGAAAGACATTTTGAGGAGACGATTATTGGCGGAGCATTTCTTAATGATCAAGAATTAGTTAGAACTTTAGTTCTCGAAGGAAAGAATAGAATTCTCGAATTAAAGAGCCTTGGTGTAGATTTAAAAATTAGGCCTGGGGGAGCATTTATTGAAGGTCCACCGCTAATGACTTGTATAAATCTTGTTAATCCATTAGCAAAATATGCTTCTAATTTAAATGTGAAGTTTATTGAAGGTGTTATGGCTATTGACCTTATAGTTAACGGTAAAGTTAATGGAGCAATACTATATGACTTAAATTCAAATAAATTAAGATTGATTCAAGCTAAATCAATAGTAATTGCAACTGGAGGTTATAGTCAACTTTTCTTAAGAAATGATAATCCAGTTAGAATTACTGGTGATGGATGTGTAATGGCTCTTAAGGCTGGGGCTTCACTTATCGATATGGAGTTTATTCAATTCTTCCCACTTGGATTGGCTGAAGAGAAAATGCCTACCTGGCTATTTCCAGCAGTATATGGTAAGCTGGTCAACTCAATTGGTGAAGATGTACTGGAGAAATATAATATTAAAGTTCCATTACATGTAGCAGCAATTATGCATAGAGATTTGCTTTCAAGAATTATTTATAAGGAAATAAGTGAAGGTAGAGGAGTTAATGAAGCATTAATAATTAAATTAGCTAGACCATCCGAAACTGAAGAATCTAAAGTCCTAACCTCGATCGCGACTTCATTAGCAAATAAATTGCATATAAGTTCAAATAATATTAAGGTAGCTCCATTAGCTCACTTTACGATGGGTGGAATAGAGATAAATACTAATTGTGAAACTTCAATTCCAGGATTATTTGCATGTGGAGAAGTTACTGGTGGAATTCATGGAGCAAATAGACTTGGAGGTAATGCATTAACTGAAGCAATAGTTTTTGGAGCTAGAGCAGGAATTTCAGCTGCAAAATATGCTAAAAATACTAAACTCGAAAGCTTAGATGAAAAAGTTATTCATAAATATGAGGAAAAGCTAAGTTCACTTAGAAATGGTAATATTAACCCCAAAAATTTGAAGTATGAAGTTAAAAAAGCTATGTGGAAGTATTGCGGAGTAATTAGGAATAAGAATAAGTTAAATGAGTTAATTAAAATCATCGATGAATTAAAAAATAAGTTAGACGATGTCTATGCAGAAAAAACCTATCAAATTTTAGAGGCACTTGAACTTCAAAATATGATTCAATTATCCGAAATAGTAGCTAAAGCTGCATTAGAGAGAAATGAAAGCAGAGGTGCACATTATAGAGAAGATTATCCTGAGATGGATAATAGAAATTGGCTCAAGAGAATAGTGTTTAAACTTAAGGAAGATAAAATTATAATAGAATATAAACCAGTAGAATTGAAATATCTAGCATTACGCGCTTAAACATGAAACATATTAAATTGGGTTGAAAACATGCTTGATATACCTAAGATTCAGATTCAAATTAAGAATAAAATTAACATGCTATTTAATGAAGTAAGAAATTTCCCGGAAATCTCAAATGTAATGATTGATTACTTATTGAAATTAAAGTTTTCAAATTTAAAATCACTAGTTGATGAGGAATCATATCTAATTAGAAGGTTTAAGGAGATAGCTTATCCACTCGAATTAGAGTTTCATCCACCAAATCATGAATATGGTGATTCTCTTGATGGTTCATGGGCTATTAGAGCTTTAAATAATAAGCTAATAATTGGTATTGATACTAGTGAAATAGCTCCAACACCACATGTAACCCCATTATTTCTGCTCGTTAATGTTGGATTTCAAGCTATAAATTATGGTGATAGATCAAGTCATTTTAATGGCAGTAAACCTTTCTTCTATGTTTATAGTGAATTAGCAGAAGAAATTGGGGGCATAAAGACTGTTCCATCATGGACATTGGAAATTAAGAGATTGGAAAATGAACTTAAAGTTATAAGTGAATTAATTGACTTGCCATTTAAATCTGAATATAAGATTGTATTTTTCGATGAAAGTTTTTCTATAAGCTATTTAATGGCTAGAGATCAGAATTTTAGAAATAAAATTATTCAGGCAATGGATGAATTGCAATGCAAATTAAGAGATTTAAATATTATTCCAATTGGTATTTTTTATACTAGGTCGAAGGCATTTACATACTCAGTTATTAAGTCAATTATATGTAGTAATGTTAAGTGTTCAGAATGTAGTTTTGATATTGAAGAGAAGCCATGTAAGAAGTATTCTATTGTTAGAGATTTAGCATTATTTAATGAAGTGTTGAAAATTGGATGGCGTTCACCAGTATTTGAAGTTAAGAGTCAAATTACAAGTCAATTTAGGAACTTTAAGGTTCTCGCATTCTATGTTAAGGTTGGTAGTGGGAATTTATTTAGAGTGGAGTTTCCAGATTGGTGTTTGGATTACATAGATTTAATTCATGATGTAGTTTTAGCTCAATCAATTATTGGACGTGGATATCCATATGTACTTGAGAGAGCTCATGAGGAGGCATATATAAGTTCTAGTGAAAGAAGATGGCTTTTAAATTATATTGACAAGTTAATTAGAGGTTCAGGTGGTTCAGGATTAGTTTTATCCGGTAAATTTAAAAGGAAAATTAGAGGGGTACTTTAATTAATTCTAAATTTCCAACTGATATTGGTGTGAAGTGTTGGTCAGCAACCTCATCGATTGGTTGAAGTATTATTCTAATCCTGATAATGCATTTGGAGAGGTATATGAGTCTAATAGTTATTCATTTAAGGTTAGAGCTTATAAGTACGGTTATGAACTAACTCCAGAATATGGTTCAATGATAGTTGTTAATTGTGGAACACATTTAACTATAGGTTTGGTTTATCAATCTGAAATGACTGTAGCTCCGGGTTTACAGTCAATTCCAATGCCAATGAGAGCTTCTAGAAATGAGGTTAAAAACAGATATCCAGATTTGGAAGATAGATTAATTGATACTTATCATGCAATTTCAATTGGATGGTATTTTAACGGTAAATTTTATCAATCTAGACCTAGAAGAAAGCCATTAATTCATGATTTAGCATTCCTACCAAATAATGAATTTATAAGGGATTTTCATTTGATAAATGGTGAATTAAAAGCAGATTACGTACCATTAATAGTTCATATCTTAGGAATTAAAGAATTTACATTTCTAGCTGAAGCCTTCTTTTCAATTTTAGCTGAAAAATTTAATTCAAATGAGAGAATCCAACTTTATAAATCGATTTCAACTTCAATGGCTAGATGGGGAATTGATTCAAATATTTCAATTGTGCTTGATAGAGCTAGGAAAATTTTATTGGAGGGATAGTTTTTGAGCGAGTTTTTCGCTAGAATTACTGGTGGAAGTTTAAGTAAGGGTTTGGAGGCCAGAATTTTAAGAAGTTTTTCCCCTGAAGATATTAAGGCTAGTTCAATAGCAGTGGTGGCTGGAGCTAAAAACACTTATTTAACATTAATTTCAGATTTACAATTAAAATCAGATTCTGAAATAGCTGATTTCCTAACTAGAAGTGAGGATGGTTCATCAAATAATCTTAGAATTGCACAGGAAATTGCTGCCGCTGGACTTAAAAGTGAAGGTGTTTTAGGTGCTGAATTAACTTTAATTCCAATAGCGGTTTCAAGAGGAGGTAATGTTGAGAAAGCTGATAGTATTCCAGAATTAATGTCTCCAGTTAAAATTCCATCAAGTAGGGATGTAGAGAAGTTTTATGGTAAAATTGATTTCAAAAAATTATGGAGTATTGGCAATCCTAAAATTCCAATTGAAATAAAGAATTTTGAAGCTAATATTCCAATTAATGTTGATGTTCTAGTTAGAGGATGCTTTGGAATATTTGGTAAAAGCGGTACTGGAAAAACTTTCCTCGGAAATTTAATTGCAACATATATTTTACTTGCAAATTATGCTGATGCATTTGAAAAGAAAGTTAAATTACTAATTTTCGATATGCATAGTGAATATGGACTTAAAGTTAAGGATCAAATTGGAGAAGAATATGCCGATGGAGTTGGCTTAGCATTTAAATACGATTTCCTGAGATTAACTCCAGACGAATTATTATCTAGAGAATCTGGATTAGAAATGTTCAAAATAAATTATAGAAATATAATGGTTCAAGATTTAATTGCTTCAGGAGAAGCATTAGGTTTCACTAGGACATTTATGGATTTACTACCATCAATTTCAAGTACATTAAGAACTAAATTTAAGGATGATTGGCTTAAAGCATTATGCGGTTTTATTACTGAATTTGAAGATCAAAAAGTCAGAGAATTAGTTAAAGATAGATATGGAATTGGAGCATTAATGTCATTATTATCTGCTAGAGGTAGATTAGCTAAACTTAAGAATTATGAATTTATTGATTGGGAAGATGAATCTACAATGGATTCAGCAGCAACTATTATTAGTGAATTACTTGATGGAGGTAGAAGTGTAATAATAAGTTTCGGTAGATATGGTGATGATAGAGTCGCATATATGCTAATAGCAAATATTATTGCTAGAAGATTATGGAATGAATGTATCAATAGAATTATGAGCGGTAAAAAACTGAATTACAGAGTAGTCATCTTTCTTGAAGAAGCTCATAAATTCCTAGGTCCAAATGTCTACTATATGACTCCATTTGGAAATATAGCTAGAGAATTAAGAAAGAGAGGAATAGTTCTCTGCATTATAGATCAAAGACCTTCACAAATATTCGAGGATGCTAGAGCAATGCTATGGAATAATTTCATAATGTGTTTAACTGAGGATTCAGATATTGAAGCTGCATCAAAAGGACTACCTCATCCAAAATTATTCAAACCAGTAATTGAAGGCTTAAGGAGAAGAGAAGTACTGATTTTCGGAGAAGCAATTTCAATTCCATCAATAGTAACTGTTAGAAATTATAGGGAAGCAATTGAAGAGGCAAAGAAAATCTACAATGAATTAACTAAAAGTGAAGAAGCAGAAAAACTTGCTGAAATATATGGTTATAAGGAGGAATAATATATTTGTCTAAATTAAAAATCATACATACAGCAGACTTCCATCTAGGAGTTAGAATTAGAGGAACAGGTTCAAATTCAATGGTAATTCAAAAAAGAGATAAAGACTTCATAAATCAATTACGGAGAATTAGAGATTATGCAATTGAAAATAATTGCGATTTCCTAATAATAGCTGGAGATGTATTTCATTCACTTAGACCAAGTGGATTAATGTTAAATGAATTCTCAAAATTCATTGCAAGCCTAGCTGAAAAAGATATTTATACCATAGTTGTAGCTGGAAATCATGATCAACCGAGAACAACTAGAACCGAAGCATATTTAAAGGCAATATATGAGGCAAGAGCACCAAAATTCTATTATATTAAAAAACCGAGAACAATAACCTTAAAAGGCTTAAAAAGCGGAAGGAAGGTTAAGTTCATATGCTTACCATACTTACCTCCAATGGCCATTGAGCAAGCGAAATATGTGAAAATGATAGATTCAACATTAAATAGATTATTGGAATCAAATTCAGAATATGACTATGCAATAGTGATAGCTCATTTCTATATTGAGGGAGCTAAAGTTGGAATAGAAAAATCATATCTACCAATCTACGATGTAGCGCTTCCCAAAAACATTTTCATGAAAAATCAAGTAAGCTATACGGCATTAGGACATGTACATTATTATCAAGAAATATCCAAATCAATAGTATATTCAGGGTCAATTGAAAGAATGAATTTTGGAGAAGAAGATGAAAATAAAGGAATAGTATTAATTGAGGAAATTGGAGGAGAATTAAAGCCATCATTCATAGAATTACCATGCAGACCATTAATAACCCTACCAAGAGAAAAATATGGATATACAGAAGAAATATTCGACCTAACAGGAGCAATAAATCCAACACAAAAATTAATAGAATTAATTTCAAAAACCAAAATACCTAAAGGAGCAATATTAAGACTAAAAGTAAAATTACCATATGGAAGAAGCATAGATAGAAGCAAAATCAGTCAATATATGAAAAATCTAAATATCCTACATTGGATCATAGAGCCACATAGAATTAAAAGAAAAGAAACAGTATTACAAAAAGGCTTTAAAGACATAAAAGAAGCATTCAAAGAATACGTAGAGAAAATATTTATCAAAAAACAATTAGCAACACTACCCAAAGAAATACTTGAAATAATAATTAAAGAAGGACTAAAAATAATTGAAGATATCGAGAGAGGAGAACCACAATGATCATCGAAAAAATAAAAGTAGAAAACTTTGCAACCTATAAAAAAGCAGAATTAAATCTAAATCAACTTGGATCAACAATATCAGTATTTGGAAGTACAGGAGCAGGAAAAACAACATTTTTCGTAGATGCAATCACTCTAGCCCTATACGGTAGAGCCTATGGGCAATTAGAAAAGAAATATGCAAAATACGTAATACCAACATGGTCAAGAAATTCCAAAGTAGAAATAGACTTCAGCCTACCAGATGGATCAAAATATAGAGTAACCAGAATACTAAGTAAAGAAAGAGAATCATCAGCAACACTATATAAACTAGATGAAAATGGAAGAATAAAGGAAATAATAGCAACAGGAATAAGAACAGTAGAAAAAGAATTAAACAGAATATTAGGAATAGATTTTAAAACGTTCATAAATACAATAGTAGTAAGACAAGGAAGAGTAGCGGAATTAATAAGCAGAGACATAACACCATCGGAAAGAAGAAACATATTCCTAAAAGCATTCGACATAGACTTCACAAAACACAAGGAAAAAGCAAAAGAATTACATGACAAAATCAAAAGTCAACTAACTACACTTCAAAGAGAATTGGAATTAATATTAAAAGAAGTAAGCCAAGAAAAAGAATTAAAGCTAAATGCAATAGAACTAGAAACAAAATTAATAAAATTAAAAAAGGAAATAACTCAATTAAAAAAGGAAATGGAAAAATTAGAAAAAGAGAAAAACGAATTACAGGAAAAGTATATAGAAATTAAAAATAAAATTAGTCAATTAGAAGATAAAAAGAATAAACTAAATGAACTTAAGGAAAAGTTAGAAAAAATATTAAATCAAATAAATAATTATAATAAGTTAATTAATCAGAAAAATAATTTAGAAAATGAATTCAATAAATTAAAACATAAAATAAGCTTATTAGAAAAAATGGTTGAAAATGAACGAAAAGCAAGGATTATTGAGGAGTCAATAAAAAGTATAAGGCAATTGGTATTCAAGAGAGATATTATAAATCGAGAATTGAGAGATACAATCAGTAAAATTAATGATCTTAATGTTGAGGTAAGAAATCTCCAAGAAGAATTAATGAGAATTGAGGAACTAAATAGGAAATTAGAA
>CAZCCB010000036.1:0-13913 GCA_964497155.1 uncultured Nitrososphaerota archaeon
ATTTTAGATTTATGATTGATAAGCCTGGTAGTTTTTGTCAGAAGGTTTTGATTATTGGTCCTGTTGGTACTGGTAAGACTGCTACATCTAAGTTATTTGGTAGAGTCTTCACTAATATTGCTGGGAGGAGAGGAGTTACTATTAATTATGTTCATGTCAATTGTCATAAGGATAGGAGTTTATTTATGGTTTTAAGCCGCATTATTAAGCAGTTGAATCCAAATTTTCCTGGTAGGGGGTTATCTGCTCAGGAGTTGTTGCATGTTGTTTGGGATTTTCTTGATAGTGAGGATAGGTTTGCACTTATAGCTCTTGATGAAGTTGATTATTTTGTTAGGGTTGCTGGTGAAGATTCTATTTATGATTTAATTAGGATTTCAGATGAAATGCTTAATTATTCTCAGCGTTTAAGTTTCATATTTATTGCTAGGAGTATTGATTTTATACATTTGCTTGATAAGAGTACTAGGAGTACTTTGATGCATAATGTTATTAAGTTTAATCCTTATAGTTCTAAAGAGTTATTTGATATTTTGAAGGCTAGGGTTGGAGAGGCATTTTATAATGGGGTTGTTTCTGATGATATTTTAATGTTTATTGCTGAAATTGCTGAGGAAGCTGGTGGTGATGCAAGATATGCTATTGAAATTTTATGGAGGGCTGGTAAGTCTGCTGAATCTAGTTTGAGTAGGAAAATTGAGTTGGAGCATGTTAGGAAAGCTGTATCGACGATTCATCCATTGGTTAGAATTGAAGTTTTAAATAATCTCCTTCATCATGAAAAATTGTTGCTTCTATCTATTGCTAGAGCTTTAAGGTCAAGTGGAAAGGCTTATGTTACTATGGGTGAAGTTGAGGAAACTTATAGAGCTATTTGTGAGGAATTTAATGAGAAGCCTCGTAAACATACTAAGCTTTGGAGTTATGTTAAGAATCTTAGGAATTTGGGTTTAATTAGAGCTGAAGTAAAATCAATTGAGGGTAGAGGGAGAAGTACTGTTATTGGTTTAGCTGAAATTCCAATTGAAACTATTGAGAGAGAAATTTTAAAGATAGTTTTGGAGGGAAAGAATGAGTAAGATAATAGTTGAGGAGATATTTTCTTCTAAGGGTAGGGTTAAGATTTTGAGAATATTAGCTTCCATAGGTGAATTAAATATTTCTGAAATAGCTAGAAGAGCAAATTTAAGTTATGCTTCAGTTCAGCAGCACTTAGAAAAGCTTAAGGAATGTAATTTGGTTATTGAAAAGCGTTTTGGAAGGATAAGGATTTTTAAGTTTAACTATGATAATCCAATTGCACCTGCAATAATCAATTTATTTAGGTCCTTTGAGAGTGAAATGCAATGAGCAAGGAAATTAGAATGGTGGATATATCTGAAAAGGGAGTTATTGAGAGAATTGCAATTGCAATTGGTAAAATTAAGTTGAGAAAGGAAACTGTTGATAGAATAGTTAGAGGTGAAGTTGAGAAGGGAAATGTTATTGCAGCAGCAAAATTGGCTGGAATATTGGCTGCAAAGAAAACTTCAGAATTAATTCCATTATGTCATCAAATACCATTAACTAGCGTTAAAATTGAAGTTAATCCAATGAAAGACGGTATTGAAGTTAAAGTTGAGGTTAAGGCTAAAGCTAAAACTGGAGTTGAAATTGAATCATTGGTTGCAACTGCAATTGCATTAATAACTATTTGGGATATGGTTAAGAAGTATGAGAAGGATGAGGAGGGGCAATATCCATATACTTGCATAGAAGATATTAGGGTGAAATTAAAGTTAAAGAAGCGATGAGAATATTCTGTATAACTGCTGTGGAGAGAAGAGTTGGGAAAACTAAGTTAATTGAGAATTTAATTATGGAATTTAAGAGAAGAAATATTAGGGTTTCAACAATAAAACATGTATCTGATGAAATTGATTTAAAGGGTAAGGATACTTATCGTCATATAATTGCAGGCGCAGAAGTAACATTAGCAATTTCACCAAGTAAATCAGTATTATTTACAAGTGAAATTAATTTGGAAAGGTTAATTGAATTATATATGCCTAAAGGTGGATTAATTTTAATTGAGGGATTTAGGAAATCAAGTTATCCTAAAATATTAATTGTAAAGGATATTAATGATCTAAAGTCCTGTGGAGTTAGGGGTGAAATTAAAGCAATTGTATGTAGTTCAACTGAATTATTAGAGAAAGTTAGAGAATTAGTTAATGTTCCAGTATTTCATTTTGATGATGTAAAAAGGATTGCAGATTTTATTTTTGATGAGGCAGTTAAGAGTACATTTGAAGGTTTACCCAAAATTAATTGTAGATTATGTGGTTATAAGGGTTGTATGGATTATGCAAGAGCAATTGTTATGGGGAGGGATGTTGAGGGTAAATGTGCTATGAAGAGGAGGGTTAAAGTTTATATTGATAATTCTGAGTTGGGTATTAAGCCTTTCATAGAGCATTCCTTAAGTAAGATTATTGAGGGTTATTTGAGTAGTTTGAAGGGATTTAAGAGTAATTTTAGGAGAATAATTATTGAGATTGAGAGTGATTAGAATTGGTGTTGTATGATAGGTATGGTAGACCATTATTTGGATTGAGAATAACTGTTACGCATAGATGCAACTACAACTGCATATATTGCCATATGGAGGGGGAGGAGAGAGCTGATTTGGTTGAAATGGGAGTGGAGGAGATTGCTAGGATTGTTAGGGTTGCTGCTAAGTTTGGTGTTTTTAGGGTTAAGTTGACTGGTGGTGAACCGTTGGTTAGGGAGGATATTGTTGATATTGTGGGTGAAATTTCTAAGATAGGTGGGATTAAAGATTTGGCTATGACTTCTAATGCTTCATTATTATATGATTATGCTGAGAAGCTTGCTAAGGCTGGTTTGATGAGGATTAATGTTAATTTGCCATCAATTAATCCTGAAACATATATGAGGATAACTGGAAGTAATTTTACTCCTAAGGAAATTATTGCTGGTATAAGGGAGGCTAAGAAGTTTGGAATTAGGCCAATTAAGGTTAATATGGTTTTGCTTAGGAATTTGAATGATGGTGAAGTTGATGAAATGATTAAATTTGCACATAGGGAGAATTTGATTTTGCAATTGATTGAGCTTGAACCTATTGGAATAGATCGTAATTTGTATAAGGATTTACATGTTGATTTGGGGGGTATAGAGAAGAGAATTGCATTGAGAGCAGTTAAGGTTATGGTTAGGAGGGATATGCAGAATAGGAGGAAGTATTTTTTGGATAATGGTGCTGAAGTTGAAATTGTAAAGCCAATTGAGGATGGAAGTTTCTGTATGGCATGTACTAGGATTAGATTGACTGCTGATGGGAAATTGAAGCCGTGTTTAATGAGGAATGATAATTTGGTGGATGTATTGTCTAGGATGAGGAGTGGTGCTAGTGATAGGGAATTAGAGGAACTATTTATTATGGCTGTTAGGAGGAGAGAGCCCTATTGGAAGAAGGGAGATTTGCATTTAAAGTATTCTATTTAGGAAGTAATTATTATGGATTTCAAAGGCAACCAGATGTACCTACAGTTGAAAATGAAATTTTTAGAGTATTTAATGAATTAGATTTGCTAGCTGAGGATTCAAAATATACTGCTGCAAGTAGGACTGATAGAGGTGTGCATGCATTAGGGCAGGTTATAGCGGTAAACTTGAAGAGGGAGCCTGATTTAGATGAGATAAATGAGCTGTTACCTAATGATATTGCTTTTTGGGCTTTAAGTAGGGTTTCAAGTAATTTTAATGCTAGGAGGAAGGCACTTTATAGGCATTATAAGTATGTTTGTAGGAATCCTGGTGTAAATATAGATTTAGTTAGAGAGGCTCTTAAATGTATTATTGGGGTTCATAATTTTAAGAATTTATGTTATAAGGCTTATAGGTCTACTATTAGGAGAATATATTTAGCTGATATTAAGGTTTATTCGGAATTGTCTGATGAAGAATTTTTGATATTTAGTTTTTATGGGGCTAGTTTTGCTAGAGGACTTATTAGGAAAACTGTTTCGGCAGTGATTATGGTTGGTTTGGGTGAGATGAGTTTGGATGAATTTAAGATGCTTTTGAATCCTAGATATACTTCTCCTAAGGGAATTAGGCTTTATCCATCGGATGGATTATTTCTAGTTGATGCTTATTATCCTATTGCATTTAAAATACATTTAAATGGAGTTGAAAAAGTTAGAGAAATTCTTGAAGGGATGAGTTTGAGTAATGGTTTTAGTGGAGTTTTGGGTAAGATTTTGCTTAATGAATTTGAAAAATTAATTTCTGATTTAAGTGAGCTTTCAAGTAGAATTGATAGTTGGAATATTATTTCTTCTTCATTAGGCTAACTATTTGCTTAGTTTTTTCATTATCTCCAGTTAGGTATGATATCATTTGTTCATTCATTTTAAGCCATTTAGCTATTCCAGCTGCCATTTCAATATTGTTTTCAAATATTATTTTTAGGAATGGTAAGTATTCTGAGCTTGCACCTCTTCTTGATATATGGCATTTTTGAGCTATTAGGGAGCAAATTTCATTTCTAATATTTCTAATTTCCTTACTTTGGCTTAGAATTCTAAGTTTTTCTGGAAATTGATATTTAGTGAATCTGTATGGACCCTTCTTAGCCATTGAAACTCCAGCTGTCATTAAATCTATTACATAGCTTAATAGTGTCCATGCTTGTGTTCTCTTAGTTCTACCTAGGAATACATCTGCCCTTGAAAGGGCTTCATATGCTTCAGCTAATTCTATTGGTGATTTATATTGGTTTGGAAGATTTTCATGTATCCATTGAAATATCATTTCATAATCTAATGTTGATTGAGCTAAGGCTATTTTCGCTGTTCTGCATGTTTTGGCTGCAAATATTCTCCTTAAAACTTCAAATGCATTGAATTGCCTATCTCTCATTGACAGCCATTTAACATCCTCCAATGTTAATCTCCTTCTTCCCTGAGCTAATGCTTGGAGGTCATTTATCGCTGATCTTACATCACCTTTAACCCTCTCGGCAATGAATTTTAATGCTCTCTCGTCAGCCATTATTCCTTCAGCTAGGCATATTTTCTTTAGAAATGAGACTATTGATGAAGTTCTAACTCTATCATATCTAATTAACTTACATTTGTCTCTTAATGCTCTAAATTTTGGATCCCATGGATCATTAGCTGTTAATGCTACTGGGAAACGTGATTGATCTATTAATTGAATTACTGCTGCAAGTCCACCTCTATCCTCGGTTCCACTCATTCCATCAACTTCATCTACTAAAATTATTTTTCCACGTCGACCTGTTAATGATGCATAGAGTGATGCCATTCCAAGTATTCTCATTACCTGATCTTTAGTTCTAACATCGCTTGCATTCATTTGGATTAACTCTAATCTATATTCTCTAGCTGCAACTTCAACTGTAAGTGTTTTTCCAACTCCTGGTGGACCCCATAGTAGTGCTGCTTTCTTTACATTAGCTCCCTTAAGTCTTTTTTCAAGCCATGTTCTGAATTCTAAAATTGCATTTCTATTGCCAATTATTTCATCAAATCTTTTTGGCTTATACTTGTTAACCCATAATTGTATGTATGATAGTGTGGGTCTGCTCATTGATTCACCTCATAGTTATTTCATTTGTGAACCGAATAGGCTGAAGTATGCTAGTAATGCACTTAACTGTATTTCTTCATCAGCTCCTTCAACCATTCTAAAGTTTATTTCACCGATTTTATCTGCAAGCTTAACTTTCGCATCTTCAGGTATTTTGAGAGCAAAAACTTCTCTATGCATTTGTCTAACGATATCTACTCCTGATAATCCATAGGTTATCATTAATTCTCTTAATTTCCCCCTAGCTTTAATGAAATTGCCTTTAAGTGCTAGTTCCATCATTTCCCTAATTTCAACTGGACTTGCTCTACCAACAACTCTATAAACCGATTTTTCATTAACTACTCCTAATGCAGCTGCCGCCTGTAAAGTATTTATTGCTCTTCTTAAATCTCCTTCAGCCACATAAAGTATTGCTTCTAAACCATCTTCTGTTAATTCTACGCCTTCTTTTTCAGCAATATACTTTATTCTTTCAGCTATGTCTTCATCTTTTAATGGTTGGAATCGAAATATTGCGCATCTGGATTGAATTGGTTCAATAATTTTGCTTGAATAATTTGCTATTAATATGAATCTACATGTCCTAGTATATAGTTCCATTGTTCTCCTAAGTGCTTGTTGAGCATCTGCAGTCATATTGTCTGCTTCATCTAAAATAATTATTTTGAATGGAATATCGCCTATGGGCATTGTTCTAGCATAATCTTTAACTCTCTCCCTAATGGTTGTTATTCCTCTCTCATCTGAAGCATTTAATTCAAGAACGTTTCGCCTCCAATATTTTCCATATAATTCGTGTGCTAATGCTAATGCAGTTGTTGTTTTACCTGTTCCAGGTGGACCTGCAAATAGCATGTGGGGGACATTTCTTGTTTTAACAAATTGCTTAACTCTTTCAATTACTTCTTTTTGATTAACAATTTCATCTAGAGTTTGAGGTCTATATTTTTCAGTCCAAAGCATAATTGTAGCATTAGTTGACACTCATCTCACCAGCTTAATTTAAGTTAAATTAGAATATTAAATTTGGCTTTTAAATTCTCTGGGAAAAAATATTACGGAAGTTTTACGGAATTTAATTGTAAGCGGTGCTCAGGAATGTTTAAGCATATTATTGATGCTTCAAGAATAATTTATGATACATCTCCAGTTAAGGTTATTGTTAAGAAAGCTGTATCTCCAATTGAAATTGGAGGTATGAAATTAGATTTAGATGTTGAGGGTATTGAAATTCAAATTCCAAGATGGGCTGCAATTAAATTGGCTGAGCTTGGAATTGTTGAAGCCAAACTTGCTGATGAAATTTCATTGAAAGATTTACTAGGCGTTTTATGGAAGGAGAGTAGAGAAATTAATTTAACTGAAATTGACCCAAACTTCTATTATAAGCTTAAGAGGAAACTTAGGAATTTGAGAGAAGAGAGTATGAGGAATCCAGCTCCAGAAATACTTGATAAATTAAGAAGATTTGAGAATGCAGCTAGAGATGTTATTAGCTGTAGAATTCAGAAAATTGTTCAAGCAGCTTTAAGCGAATCCTTACCCCAAGAATTTCTTGAAGTAATGACTTTTGAGGAAAGAGCTCTCTTAAATGAAATTTCAAGGTTAATCAATGAGTGGAGGAGGCATATTTTAGAGGTTTGAGGTGAAATAATGGTTATAGAATTACTTGAGCAAGATCCAAGAGATAAGTTTGTAGATTTTCTTAAATCATTTAGAACTCCAGATGGAGAATATAAGTATAGGAAGAGACTTAGTCAAATGGCTATTACTGGTCAGAGATCACTTATAATTGATTTTGAAGATTTAATGCAGTTTAATCATGAATTAGCTAATCAATTAATTGAAAAGCCAACGAAATATATTGAGGCAGCTTCACTTGCAGTTGGAGATGTAATGAGAATAGTGAATTTAAGCTATGCAATGAAGATTAAGAGATTTAAAGCTAGATTTAGGAAATTACCAGAATTAACTCCTTTAAGAAGAATTAGGGCTGAGCATTTAGGTAAGTTAATTATGATTGAAGGAATATTAACTAGAGCTTCATCAGTAAAACAGCAATTGGTTAGAGGAGTATTTGAATGCCAAAGATGTGGTGCAACAACTGTTATTGAAAGCAGATCTGAAGATGAAAGGATAAGCCAGCCAGATAGATGCTCAAATCCAGCATGTAGATCTAAAGGTCCATTCAAATTAATTATTGAAGAATCAGAATTCATTGATTGGCAAAGACTAACTATACAGGAAAAACCAGAGGAATTACCTCCAGGTCAACTTCCAAGGTCAATTGATGCAATAGCTAGGGAGGATGTAGTTGATATAGCTAGACCTGGAGATAGAGTAGTTGTTGTAGGAATACTTAAGCCTAGACCAGAAAGAATGCTTAGAGGAAAAACAATAATGTTCAAACCAATACTTGAAATTAATTCAATAGATGTTTCTGAAAAGGGATTAGAGGAAATAGAAATTACACCTGAAGATGAAGAGAGAATTAGGGAATTAGCTAAAGACCCATTTATACATAGGAAAATAGTTCAATCAATAGCACCATCAATATATGGATATAATGAAATCAAGGAGGGAATAGCATACTTACTATTTGGAGGAGTACCAAAGCAACTTCCAGATGGAGTTAGAATTAGAGGGGAAATAAACATATTACTCGTAGGAGACCCAGGGACAGCTAAAAGTCAATTACTACAATATGTAGCTAGAATAGCTCCAAGAGGAATATATACTTCAGGGAAAGGCTCAACAGCAGCAGGATTAACAGCAGCAGTAGTTAGGGATAAAGTCACTGGAGACTGGTATTTGGAGGCGGGAGCATTAGTATTAGCTGATGGAGGAGTTGCATGTATAGATGAAATAGATAAAATGAGAAATGAAGATAGAGTTGCAATACATGAAGCAATGGAACAGCAAAGCTATCATAAAGATTTTGAAATACTATTAGCTGATGGAAGAAAAGTAAGGATAGGTGAATTCATAGATAAAATAATGGAGGAAAATAGAAATAAAATCATTAAAGGTAAAGATACAGAAATACTATTTGTAGATAACATCTATGTAATGGCATATGATTTAAATGAAAAGAAAATTAAGATAGTGAAAGCCGATAGAATTAGTAGACATAAGGCGCCATCAAAATTTATAAAGATAACATTTAGTAATGGAAGATCAATAACTGTTACACCAGAACATCCAATTGTAATTTGGAATAAAAATGGATTTACAACCATAAGAGCTGATCAAGTAAAACTTGGAATGATAGTACCGGGAGTTAATTATTATGAAATAATTAGTGAAAATAATGAAATAAGTGAACAATTGGGAGAATTGATTGATTGTGACTATGAATCATTGGCAAGATTTACTGGATTTATACTTTCAGATGGATTTACATATCGTAATTCATCAAATGGTTACTATGAAATAGAATTCTCAAATAAAAATGAAAAATTAATAGATGAATTTAAGTCATTATTAGAATCCATGAACATTAAATATGAAGAGCAAATTGCATTAAAAAATAGGAAAAATACAATATATACAGTAAGGACTATTTCAAAAAGACTATATCAATCATTAAGGGAATACTTCCCTGAACTATTTATAAAACAAATTGATAAGAAAGCAAGATCTTCAAGATTAAAACGAATACCATCAATCATATTTAAAATGCCCATTGAAATTAAAGCAAAATTCATTAATACATTATTTAAGGGAGATGGATTCATAGACAATTATAGAATTGGATTCCGTACTTCATCAATTAAATTAGCCGAAGATCTACAAGACCTCTTACTTTCAATGGGAATACATTCGTATATCAGTAGTGAGAAAACGAAGGAGGGAAGAGAATATTATAAGGTTATAATCTCAGGGATCGATAGTTTAACTAAATTTAGAGAGATAATAATTGATGATAATAGAATAGATAGGATTGATAAACTAATTGAAAGATCAATGAGAAGATTGAATTATAGGAATCAATTACCAGTTGAAATAGCTAATGAATTAAGGAAAATAGCTAATGAATTAGATATAAATGATGGATATTTAACAGGAATAGTTAGGAGGGGTAATAGTCTACATGTTGAAAAAGCAAGGATATATTTTGAACTTGCCAAAGAGAGAATTTCAGAATTAAAGAATGCATTAAATAGTGGAGATACTAATATATTAAGGAAATTTGTTAAATTAACTACCCTATCAATGAAGCTTAAAATGCCGTACTCAACATTAAGATATAGATTATTGAAGAAGAAAGACCAAAAGATTGCTAGAGTATTAATTGAAGAAGCATCTAAGAAATTAAAATTAATTGAGGAAAAATTGAGTAATTTAAAGAACTATATTTATGGTAATATTCGATTTTTATCTATAAAGAATATTGAAGTTATTGATAATAATGATTCAGAATGGGTTTATGATATAACTGTTGAACCTCATCATCTCTTCATATCCCATGGATTAGTACTCCATAATACAATTAGTATTGCTAAGGCAGGTATAGTGGCTACATTAAATGCTAGAACTGCAATTCTAGCTGCAGCTAATCCAGTATTTGGGAGATATGTGGATCAGAAAACTTTAGCTGAAAACATAAATTTGCCCGTAACTATTCTTTCAAGATTTGATTTAATATTTCCAATTAGAGATGTACCTGAAGAAACTGCAGATGAGAAGCTTTCTGAGCATATTTTGAAAATACATCAGGTTAGGGGTTATGTTGGGGTCCCCCCAATTCCACCAGATTTGCTTAAAAAGTATATTAGCTATGCGAGAAAATATGTTTCACCAAGATTAACTCCTGAAGCTGCGGAGAGAATAAAGGAATTTTATTTGGAAATGAGAAGAGAGGGTATGAAAGCTGAGAGCATACCAATTACTCCTAGACAGCTTGAAGCATTAATTAGAATGGCTGAGGCAAGAGCTAAAATGGCTCTTAGAGATGAAGTTACAGTTGAAGATGCAGAAGCAGCAATAAGATTAATGAGCTATGTATTAAAACTTACAGCCTATGATAAGGAGACTCAAATGATAGATATAGATTCAATAATGACCGGTAAACCTGCATCACAAAGAACTAAAATGATGATATTAATGGATATAATTAAAAGTAAAGTTAAGGAAATAGGTGGAGCAGTTAAAATTGAAGAAGTAATTGAAACAGCTAAAGAGGAGGGATTAGATAAAAAATTTGTTGAATCATGTATTGAAAGAATGCTTAGAGAGGGATTGTTATATGAGCAAAGGCCAGGCTACATAATGCCTACATAATGGAGGTGCAATAAATACTAATTGAAGAACTTCCAATCCCAAAAATAATTAAGGAAATACTAAAAAATCAAGGAATAATTGAATTATATCCACCACAAGCTGAAGCAATTAGAAATGGATTATTAAATGGAGAAAACATGGTATTAGCAGTACCAACAGCATCTGGAAAGACTCTAGTTGCGGAATTGGCCATGACAAAAAATGTTTTAGAAAAGAGTGGAAAGGCATTGTATTTAGTTCCATTAAGAGCATTAGCATCAGAAAAATATGAAGAATTCAAGAAATATGAAATAGCAGGAATAAAGGTTGCAATAAGCACTGGAGATTATGATAGTAGTGATCCATGGCTAGCAAATTATGATATCATTGTAGTTACAAATGAAAAGGCAGATAGCCTACTTAGGCATAGAGCATCATGGATAGAAGACATATCAATAATAGTTGCAGATGAAATACATTTAATAAATGATCCATCAAGGGGACCAACACTAGAAGTAGTATTAGCAAGATTAAAGCAGATAAATCCAGAAGCACAAATAATAGCCTTAAGCGCAACAATTAGAAATGCAGAAGAAATAGCTGAATGGTTACAGGCGAAGCTAATTAAAAGTGATTGGAGACCAGTACCACTTAGAAAGGGAGTTTACTTTAAAGGAGCAATATTCTTTGATGATGATACGATTATTAAATTGAAGAAGATTACTAGGGAACCATGCGAAGCAATAACCATAGATACACTTAAAAATGGAGGGCAAATACTAATATTTACAAATACGAGGCAAAATGCAGTTAAAATGGCATTAAAATTAGCACCTATAGTCTCAAAATATCTAGAAAAGGAAGAGAAAAATGAGCTGAGAAAATTAGCTAGGCTAATTTTGGAAAGAGGGGAAGTTACTAGAATAAGTGAACAATTGGCTAGCTGTATTTCATGTGGAACAGCATTTCATCATGCAGGATTAATTCATGAACATAGGAAAATAATTGAAGATGCATTTAGAAATTTTAAAATCAAAGCTATATGTGCAACACCAACTCTAGCAGCTGGAGTAAATTTGCCGGCTAGAAGAGTAGTTATAAGACATTATCATCGATATGACTATAACTTTGGATATCAAAATATACCAGTACTAGAATTCCATCAAATGGCCGGTAGAGCTGGTAGACCGAAATATGATAAGTATGGGGAAGCAATTTTAATTGCAAAAACAATTGATGAAAAAGAATTCTTAATGGAAAACTATATTAAAGCTCCACCAGAGAGAATATGGTCAAAATTAGCAACAGAACCAGCATTAAGATCACATATATTAGCAATAATTGCAACCGAATATGCCAAAACAATTGAGGGATTAATGGAATTCATAAAAAATACATTTTACTATTATCAATATGGAGGAAGCGAATATATAAAGAATGTAATTAATAGGATTTTAAGATTTCTAAATGAAAATGAAATGATAGAAATAAATATGAAATATTTAGAAGCAACAAAATATGGTAAAAGAATTGCTGAACTCTATATTGATCCATTATCGGCAGTTTATATTAGAAAGGGATTAGAAAGCAAACTAACAACAACACCATTAGGCTATCTACAATTAATAGCATATACACCAGATATGCCTAGACTCTACTTGAGAAGAGGAGAATGGAAGAAGTATAGTGAAATAGTTAATTTAAAAATTAATGATTTCCTAATTAAAGTTCCAGATCCAATTGAAGAGCCAGAGGAATATGAATACTTCTTAACGACATTAAAAACAGCAATGATGCTATATGATTGGATTAATGAGGAAAAAGAGGATAGAATAATAGAGAAATATGATGTAGGTTCAGGGGACATTTATGCAATTGCATCAACTGCTAGATGGCTACTCTATTCAGCTTCAGAAATAAGTAAACTTCTAAAATTAAATATGCATATAAAACCGCTTCAAAAATTAATGTTTAGAGTTGAATATGGATGTAGGGAGGAATTATTACAATTAGTTCAGTTGAAGGGTATTGGTAGGGTTAAAGCAAGATTGCTATATAATGCTGGATATAAAACGTTAAACGATCTTAGAAATGCAAATCCAAGAGATTTAATTAGAATTCCAGGAATAGGAATTGAAACTGTTAAGAGAATAATTGAGCAATTAGGATTATTTATTGATAAGATTAGCGAAGAAGAATTAGAGAAATATAGTAAAAGGAGGGAACAGAAGCTTATAATAGATTATTTGAAGTAGATTTGATTAGTAGGTGATAATTATTGAGTATAAGACCTGAAATGGAATTTATTGAATATGAAGAGAAGAAATTTGAAAATCCAATAGTAATAACTGGATTACCAGATGTGGGATTAGTTGGAGCAATAGCTACTGTACATTTAATTAGGCAATTGAAGTTAAATGAGTATGGCTATGTTTATTATGATTTAATTCCGCCAGTAATGCTTCTACATAATGGGGAACTTAAAGCTCCAGTTAGAATCTATACAAATGAAAATCTCATAGTATTTATTTCAGAAATAGCATTACCAGTTCAAGCAGTATTAGCCTTCTCTAAGAAGATAGTTGAATGGAGCAGAAATAAAAATGCAAAATATATAGTCATGCTAAGTGGACTTGGGGTACCAAATAGACTTGATGTAGATGAACCAAAAATATATGGAATAGCAACAACAGATAATGCAAAAGAACTACTTAAGAATCATGGAATAGAAACATTACAGGAAGGATTCATTGCTGGTGCAAACGCTTTAATATTGAGAGAATGCATTAAAAATAAGTTTCCAGCAATACTGCTGCTCTCAGAATCATTCATGGAATTTCCAGACCCAGCAGCTGCAGCATCAACATTAAAAGCATTTGGAAAAATTTTTGGATATGAAATTAATGTTAAAGAATTATTAGATAAAGCTGAGGAAATAAGATTGAAAGCTAGAGAATCACTGAGGAGAACTCACTCACACTCACTGGCTATGAAAAAACTTCAGGAAAGTGAAGTCCCACTCATGT
>CAZCCB010000037.1:0-13852 GCA_964497155.1 uncultured Nitrososphaerota archaeon
TTATTACTAATGATAGAATTGAAGGACCAGTAATAAGTTCAATTTTAATTTCTCCTAGAGCTAAACATGTACTATTAAATGATAAGCTTCTAGGTAAACTTAAAATTGTACTCTTAGATTTCGGTGAGGGTATTTGGTGTTTTAGAGATGAAATTGGAAGAAGGGAGAGGAGAAGCCTATAATATTGATAATTGCTTAATAAAAAGAGCCTTATTAAGTTCATAGATTGGTCCATTACCAATAATCTTAATTAATGGAATTGAAATTACTGGACTAATTATTCCACCAAATTTTAATTCAGCAATAATTTTCCCAAAATCATTAATTGATAATCCAATTTGCCTTAATGCTTCACCAATAATATTAGCTGTAACATAAAACTTGAAAACTCTATGCTTCAAAATTAAATCAATAATTTTAATAATCGATTCAACACTTTTTTCGCCAATAGTTTTTAGATAACGTTTAATAGCATACTTATAATCCCATTCACCATTATTAATTAAATATTCAAATGCATACTTTATACATAAAGGCCTCTCATAAACTTCATTCCAAAATAGTTTCGGCGAATTAATATTCCATGCAAGCGAATTAGATGAAACTGGAATCAACATTCTCCACCAATACATTGACAAAACTATTTCAATTGCATCATCAATATTACCAATAA
This sequence comes from uncultured Nitrososphaerota archaeon, assembly GCA_964497155.1. Lineage (GTDB taxonomy): Archaea > Thermoproteota > Methanomethylicia > Culexarchaeales > Culexmicrobiaceae > CAYWZQ01. Next base: position 674 of record CAZCCB010000037.1, read on the forward strand.
TATTAACTATATCACTAAACTTAACCTTATCCAAAGATAAAATTACAAAAATAAATTTAGAATTCTCCCCATCAAAATCAAACAATTCAGATATAAGCTTTATAGGATTTCTTCTCTTCATAATTAATTCATCAATATTATCAGTTAAGTTAAAATTTAAGGATATTCCTTGAATAATCCCTATACATTTCATAATATGTTTCCGGGTCAATTTCAATTGCATCAGCAATATCAACATCAATTATAAATATTGTATGCAATCTAGCATTCAAAATTTCATTAAAACTTACTGGTGGATCCTTATAGTAAAAATCACATAACTTCTTAACCTCTAAAATTTCATCTTCACACCTAAATCTTGGAGGCTTAACATATATTGATGGTATTTCTGGAAAATAGAAGGGTGGAAATGCAAGTGAAAACTTATTTGCATAATTACTATATCTAGCAATTTTACTTGCAATTCTAGCTCTAATATACCTAGTTGGATCAAGTGCATGTTCAGGCGGAGTATATCCAGTCTCAACCTCAACTATAATTTTACCATCACCCTTAACCCCCCAAACATCACAAATAAGCTTATCAGATACCCTATGTTCAACATCAACCCTATAACCCTTCAACAATAATTTCTTAGCCACAACAAGCTCCATAACCGAATGATTAATCTTAACCAAACCCTTAATATGCATTTCAATCAACTTATCCCTAAGATTCTCAATTGAAGCAGCAATATCACTTGAAACATCACTAATCAACTTCATAGTAATTTCATTAACATCCCTAATGAACTTATTGACATTCCTAGTCATACCAACCATCAAAATAGCTTAAATCAAATCAATTTAAAACCATTACCCTCCAATCTAAAAATCTAGACAAAATACTATCAATCAATTAGATAATTAAATTTAAATAGTCAAATACCCTCTAACATATTACTGCCCCGAGCTGGGAGCTAGCTTAGGTCGGTACAAGTAATCCATGACACCAAACCGGGCATCCAAGCGGCTGCCCTCGGGTAGCCGTAAGGGTGTCCGGAGAGGTGTTATGGATTACGAGTACTGGCCTAGGCTTAGACCAGCTCGGGGCTATTTTTATTTAATTAAGTACATGGCTTTATAGTGGCTATCTCTTTCTACTAATTATGTTATTCCACTTAGTGGAATTTGTAAAGTTCCATCTTTTTCTAATGCTATTTTGATCCAATAACTTTCTTTAGAATTATATTCATTAAGTTTATATGTTATGTGAATTGGATTTAGATATAAGTGTAATATTTATTCTACTTTATTTTATTAGCCTATAATTCTTCAACTTCACTTTAAGCTACTTCTTCCAGTTATTTTCATAATAGTTATTTATGATTAAAATTGATGCTATAAAGCTTCAATTATTAATCCTTAAATTTATTTGGGAATATTGTTAATTATTATAGTAGTTGTTGGAGGAATAGATTTGAAATTAAATATTTCACAGAGAGTTATGTATCTCTCCCTATTACTAATAGTATTGATTATTGGAATTTCAATTGGATTCTTCTTCTCACCACTAATAAAAGTTACAATTAAAGCTGAAGTTAAGCCTAAACCAATCATTGGAATACTCAGTATTTATGGCTACATGATAACTGATGATGATAGAGAATTATATGTAAACTGCATAAAATATGCATATCAAAATAACTCTATAATTGGAGTTATAGTTAGAATTGATTCTCCAGGTGGATATGCAACCATAGTTGAAGACATTTACTATTCAATTAAAAAGCTTAGAGAAAAGAAGCCAGTTATAGCTGTAATTGAAGGTTTGGCTGCTTCAGGTGGATATTATGTTGCATTAGCTTGTGATGAAATAATTTCAGTTCCAACAGCATTTATTGGAAATATAGGTGTAATACTTAGACAACCATACATTGTCATTCCATCAGAATCAATAATTGAATCAGGCCCATACAAATATGCTGGATTATCACTTAAGGAAACACCATTCACTGTTAGAAAGGCATTAAATAATTTCTTAAATGCAGTTAATGAAAGTAGGGGAAATAAATTAGAAATATCATTTAATGAATTAACCTTAGGAAAACTCTATTTAAGTAGTGAAGCATTAAATTACGGTTTAATCGATAGTTTAGGTTCATATGTAGATGCAATAAGCAAAATAATTGAGAAAACAAATGTTAAGGAATATGTAACAATCGACTTAAATAGAATACTCATGACCAATAAATCTATAACTACTGGACAAGAATTATGGAGTAAGGGTGAATTATTAACTTTAGAAATGCTTGAATCCATACATCCAGAACCAATAAGCATTTACTACTTATCACCATACTATTTAAAATCATACAATCTATTAGAACCAATTTATAGTGAATATCAATTTAAAATAAATATTACATTTCCAAGTGAACTATTTAGTCAAATTGATAACAATACAGTTCTAATCGATATTTCACATGGAAACATATTTACATATGAATTACTTGGAAAATTCTTTGGAAAAATAACTGAATATAAGCTTAAAGTAACTTTATTCGATATCTCTAAACTTCAAAATTTAATTTCAAATTACATGCCAAAAGCATTAATAATAATTTCACCTAGAATAGAATATTCTTCAACTGAAATTAAGGCTATAAGAAAGTATGTTGAGAATGGTGGAAAATTAATCTTAATCTATGAGCCATCAATAGCTTCATCAAGATACATTAATAGTATCGCTAAAACTTTTGGAATACATTTCTCAGATGGATACTTATATGATTTAAATTGCAATTACGGTGTTCATAGGAATATAATTTTAAGGGAATTTAAGGATCATCCATTAACTAGAAATATTCATGAATTAACAATGCTAACTGCAAGCCATATTTATGGTGGAGAAATTAAATTGGCATATACACTTAATACTACAAAGCTAATACTTACAGATGTAAATGAAAAGTTTAATCCAATAGTTAAAAGTGGAAATGTAATTGCAATTGCAGATTTAACATTTCTATTAGATCCATTTGTAACTTTGAGTGATAATGAAGTTTTCATGGAAAACTTGGTTGAATACATTAAGTATGGCTAGTTATAACCCTAAAATTTAAACCCTAAAATTTAATAGTTTACTTGCAATGACCCTAGCTAAAGATCCATATGGATGGCTTGAAGAATTAGAGAGCAAGAAGGTAGTTAAATGGATTTCAAAGGAAAATAAAAGGACACGAAAATTCCTAAAGGAAACTGCGGAAAAACTTAGACCAAGAATTGAAAAATATTATTCATTACCATACCTAATAGATGCAAAAACAACAGAAAAAGGCTACTACCTACTCTTAAGGGATAAAGATCAATTTAAAATCAAGTTAATTTATAGAACTGGTGAAGTTAAAGAATTAGTTAATTCCAAGAGTTTAGGTGAAAACATCGTTATTAAATATATATTTGCATCTAAAAGCGGAGATAGACTCGCATATTCATATTCAATTTCAGGTTCAGATGAAGGTATAGTAGATATCATTGACCCTGAAACATTAGAATTAATTGATAGGCTTAAAGGAGTAATTTTCGATTTAGTATGGATTGATAAGGACAAATATTATTATGCAAAATTCTATAGGAAAGAGAAAACTCCCGATGGAATTGAACCACCAACAGATAGAATCTTCCTCAGAGAGAATGGTAAGGATGAAATGGTTTTTGGTGAAGGTGTACAAACATCATATTTCATATCAATTAAACCTTCAACCAATTATGAGAAAGCATTACTAACCATAAGTTATGGATGGACGAGAAGCACTATTTATGGTGGAGACCTAGCCAATCCATCTTCTTGGAGTAAAATTTATGGTAATGGAGACTTCATAGCTTCACCAATAGATTATGTTGATGATAAATATTTCATATTATCATTTGAAGATGAAGGTTATGGAAAAATAATTAGCCTAAATGAATATGGAGAGAAGAAGATCATAGTTGAGGAAATTAATTATCCATTAATAAATGCAGTAATAGTAAATGGAAAAATATTATCAAATTACTTAATTAATGCTTCATCAAAAATTAAGATTTACAATTTAAATGGAGAAATTTTAAGTACAATTGACTTTGATGAGCCAGGCACAGTTAGCTGTCTATATTCAATTGGAAGTGAAGCAATCTTTAAATATGAATCATTCTCAACACCCTATAAGCTTTACAGCATGATTAATGGTGGATTAAAAGTTATTGATTCATGTGAAATACAAGATAACTATATTGTTGATGAGGCATGGACTAAATCTAAGGATGGAACTAGAATACATATGTTCATTTTTAAGCGTAAAGACGTCGAAATGAATAAAGTATTAATTTATGGTTATGGCGGATTCAGCATATCATTAACACCCAAATATACACCATACATAATGCCATTCATTGAGGATGGAGGAACATATGTCGTAACAAATATCCGCGGTGGAAGTGAATTTGGAGAAAAATGGCATAGAATGGGTATGCGTGAACATAAGCAAAATGTATTTGACGACTTCATAGCATGCATAGAATACTTTAAGAATAGAGGTGCAAAAGTAGTTGCTATTGGTAGAAGTAATGGCGGACTACTCGTAGCAGCAGTATTAACTCAAAGACCAGAATTACTTGATGGAGCAATTATAGGCTACCCAGTAATAGACATGCTAAGATACCATAAATACTATATTGGAAAAGCATGGATACCAGAATATGGCAATCCAGAAAACCCTGAAGATAGAAGATTCCTAATAAAATATTCACCATATCATAATATTAGGAAGGCCAAGTATCCACCAATACTAATATATACTGGATTACATGATGACCGAGTACATCCAGCACATGCATTCAAATTTACAGTTAAACTAGAAGAAGTTAAAGCCCCAGTATATCTCAGAGTTGAAACTGAAAGTGGACATGCAGGAGCAACACCACAAACCAAAATAAATGAAGAAGCAGACATACTTGCCTTCATATATAGAGTCCTCGATTTAAGTTAAAGCTAAAATTTAAACTTAATATATAAGCTTTATTTCTCTTAGGCAATAGATATTTATAAACTTTATTGCATTATAGTTCTTATAGCGAGGAAAATTATTATATATTTTGTAAGTTTGGGGGAGACTTATGAATTTCAAAATTAAGAAAGCATTTGGAATAATCATCCTATCAATAATACTGCTAACTCTAACCCAATATATTAATGTAATTGCAGTAAAAATTCCTCAACAAAATAAATCTCCAATAAATAACAATGATAATAATTGGATTACACTTATCGATGGAAGTAAAATTAAAATAGTTAAAAGCAAAGAAGATAAGGTCTTAGGCTACATAGTGGATGTTGCTAATCCAACAAAATTCGGTCAATCATTTAAGAGGATAGTTAAGAATGGAAAAACCTATATTATACCATCAGGAGTAGACCTATCAAAAATAGATTTCGAATTATTCAATATTGAAACATTAGCAGAATATGAAGAAAATGGTTATATTAGAACATTAATTCATGTTGATAGCAATATTCCACCAGTAATAGCTTCAAAGAAAGGAGATATAGCTACATTAAATAAAATTGAAAATGTTAAATCAACTATAAAGCAGCTGGGTGGAAAAGTAATTAAAAGCTATAATTTAATTCCAGTAATTCTAGCTAAAATACCGGTAGAAAAGTTTAATGAAATATTAAGAGAATTAAGCAAACTGAGTGAGGTTAAGAAGATATGGTTAGACTATAAGGTTAAGAAATGTTTAAATGAAAGCATACCATTAATTGGCGGCTTCACTGCTTGGAATTTAGGATTTAATGGAACTAATATGAGAATAGCAATATTAGATACTGGTGTTTATGCTGAACATCCAGACTTCTACTATCCAGATGGAACACCTAAAGTTGAATTGCAATTAAGCTTCATAGATTATGATCTTGATGGAATTCCAGATGAATCACCAACAGATTATAATGGTCATGGAACCCACTGTGCAGGCATAGCTGCAGGAACAGGAAATCTTAGTTCAGGAAACTTTACTGGAGTAGCACCTGGAGCTAAAATATGGAATTTAAAAGTACTCTGCAGAGAGGGTTGGGGATATTTAAATTGGATTTTAAGTGCAATTGAATTTGCATCATTAGGTCCAGATGGAGCTCCATATACTGGTGATGAAGCAGATGTCTTAAGCATGAGCTTTGGAGCACCAATACTCAGCGATGGTTCAGATCCACTATCACTTGCATGTGACTGGTCATTCCTATTTGCCGGTAGAATTCCAGTTACATCAGCAGGTAATGAAGGTCCAGACTACTTTACAGTTGGAATACCTGCAGCTGGAAAATACGTTATAGCTGTTGGAGCATCAACCAAGCAAGATGAAATAATATGGTTTAGTAGTTGCGGTCCAACATTAGATTTAAGAGTCAAGCCAGATGTAATTGCACCTGGATATAGAATTTGGTCTACAGCTGCTAGGGCAAGCACATTAATATGGTATGCTGAAATGGGATACATCCCTGGAATCGATGTAGACTATGACGGCTTCATTGATTACATTAGAATTAGTGGTACAAGCATGGCATGTCCACATGTAGCTGGATTAGCAGCAGTATTAAAGCAAATGCTAATTGAAAGATTAGGTTTATTTGGAAATGAGACATTTATACCATTCCTAGTTAGAAATATAATAATTGATACTGCAAACCTATTACCCGGATATGATCCATTCATTCAAGGTTCAGGTAGAATTAATGTTTCAGCTGCAGTTACAACTCCAATAATACTTGATCCAGCAAAATATGATTTAGGAATAATTGAACCAAATACTACAATGCTAAAATTAAACTTAACATTACTCTACTTACCATTAGCTGAAGATCCATCAAAATTATTATATAATACTTCAATTGCAGTTGAACCATTGCTATTTAATCCAGATACAGGTGAAATATTCGATGAAACAGTTACAGTTAATGTTACAATGATTAATGCCACTTTAGGTTCAGCTACACCATTTATGGTTTCAATTAATACTTCAGCATTACCGAAGGGACTATACACATTAACATTATACTTAAAGGATATATATCAAAACTATACTATTCATGGACTAATTGACTTCGCTAAAATGAATTACCTAATGATTGAAGTTTCAGATCAATATGGAATGCCAGCATCCAATGTACCAGTATTCATTTATGGTGAAGGTTTAGGTCCAATTACATCTATGATGCTCGATACAATGACCTATACAGATCCCAATGGAATTGCATACTTCTGCATTCCAGATGCAAATGTAACATATGTTGTTTGGGGTGAAGATAAAGAACATTGTGCAGATATATTCTTATTTGGAAGATTATTCGTAAATGAAACAGTAATTGAAAGCGTAAGCTATGCAAATACAATATCAATTAATTATGCTATGCCCGAAGATCAAACATTAACTTCAAAAGAAGTAGTATTCGTACCTCCACATCAACCATACATGTACTATTCATTATGGTATTATCCATCAACACCACTTACATTCATTACACCGACAAATGAAACCGAATTGTCATTAGTTTTCGAACATATACCATCAAGAAACATTAATCCAGTAGATCCAACAACAATTAATTCTAATGAATGGTATGAACTAATATTCCATGTAATTCCAAATGAAACAACAATATTAAGTATCAATCCAAATTCAACTTCATATGTAACAGCAACATATAAAGTTCCACATGGAACCGATAGGGTATCTGCAAATGCATTATTATTCCAAGAAGCATGGATGCTTGACTGGGAATTTGCATGGAAAGTAAATGCACCTCTCACTAGAACAGAAATATTAACTTCAGGGGAACCATATCATTATCTATATATGAAAATTAATGATTTACCCAATATTATAACTACAAATTGGTCATTTGAAAAAGTAGCAATACATCCTTCAGGCTTAAGTGAAATTATACTTGGAGCTGAACCATATTATCCACAATTAATAACCTATGCATATATTGAATCAGCTGAAAATGAAACATTTGGAGTAGTTGAACTTCATGGACCATTAGCAAACAATTGGTTTGGAGATATGTTCTGGAATAAAGATAGAGATTTATCCGGACTATTAGAATTAAAAGTAAATAATACTACTATTGATAGTATCCCAATATTTGGAGATTACATTGACTATTCAAATGTAATTTACAATTTACCTGCAAATGTAACATTATACTTAAAGTTCTATAGTGATAAATGGGTTGCAACAAGCGGATTCTATAGCTGGTATTCTGGTAGAGGAGACCTATTATCAAATGCATTAATATATCTATTCAACTTATATGAAGTTCCAAATGCAACATTAAACTTCTATACATGGTATTCAATTGAACCTGGATGGGACTTCGGCTACGTATTAGTTTCAAATGATATGGGAGAAACATGGCATTCATTAGACATATTCACTGGTGATAGCGAAGTATGGTTATTTAAGAGTTATAATTTAGGACCATACTATAACTATACTGATCCAGACAATAGCACGTTAGTAGTAATGTTCCTTTATGAAACTGATGAATACATTAATTATGAGGGTTGGTATATTGATGATATAGCTGTACCAGAAATAGGTTTCCTAGATAATGTTGAAGGACCAATATTAGCTGTTGCATGGAATGGATGGACAATAGTTAGACAATTAGGAGAAGTATATGAATATACAGTTAACTTTATTATTACAAATAAAACTGAAGAAATGCAAGTAATAATACCACTAGCAATATTAACTCATAATTTAGATGAACATAACACAATAAGAATATCTGAAGCAAATATAATTGTAGGAGTTAGAAATCCGCCAATCGATGTTAAATTGAGATATTTAACTCCAAGTGGAGAGTTCAATGCACAATTTGTTGGAATTGAACCGCCATCTAATTATCACTTCAAATTCCCAATAACTGGTGAACCCATAATAAAATTAACTGCTGAAGCAACCGTCATGCCAATAGAAAACTATACAGCCAAAATAATTGAAAGAATTCAAAATCCATTTGGAGTAAACTTACAATTAACTCAAGTAAACATTACATTAAAGAAGGGATGGAATTTAATTTCAATTCCAGTTAAACCACTTAATAATACTGTTGAAGCAATATTTGGTCAATTAGATTTCTATTCAATATGGACTTGGAATCCAACTGCAAAAATGTATGAGAAACCAACGGTAATTGAACCAGGTAAAGGCTATTGGATATTAGTTGAAAATGATACTTCAATAATTATAAGTGGATTATTAATTGAAGAAACTGAAGTACCATTAAAGACTGGATGGAACCTAATTGGAAGCATATATGCACCAAATACTGCATATATGGGTGATGTACAGACATTCTATGGTAAAGTCTACATTTGGAATGCTGAAAAGAGAATGTATGAAATTGTAGATAGTATTCCAATGGGTATGGGTGCATGGATATTAGCATATACAGATACATATATTAAATTAGTTCCACAACCACCATCACCACCAGAATAACCTAAATAATATTCTTTTTTCTTTGCATTACATTAAACAATCTAGGTAAACCACCATCTTTTATTCTTTAGATCTATAATTATCCCCAATTCCTCAATACATTTATCAGATAAAACAATTTCATTCTCACCAGGAGTTATTAGAACTTTAACATTAATTCTTCTAATTATACCATTTTTATTTACAATTAATTCTACATTACCACCATAATATGAAGAACCTCTAATTAAACCTGCTCCCTCAAATTCAATAACAGAACCAATTTCCAAATTTAAAGTCTCAGCCAATTCCAATGGAATAGATATTATTGGCTCAGGAGCTTCAAAACCGGTATTTAAAAGTGCTTTAGCTTCAATAATTCTATCCTTGAACTTAATTTTAACTGGTATTCTAAGAACCATTAATTAAACTCCCCACTTTCATTCTCTTCCAACGAATCTTTATACCTCTCTCCTTCCTAAATTTCCTCTCAGCTTCCACTATCTTCTTAAGAGTATTTAATGGAATTTTCTTACTATTCATTCCAATTATACTTCAAGATGCATAAATAAAAATGTTATTATAAGTACTTAGATAATATTTCTAGAATGTTTTTGACGTAGTCTATTGAATTATTAATTGCATCAGAAACCCTATTCCTCTCCCTAACCAATTTTGTCCACCATAATTTAAATTCATTTGATTTCGAATCTAATTTCGTTAATTTCATTATTGGCTTATATAATCTCGGAATTGGCTTACCAATCAAATAATATCCATATGGATCATAACCATATCTACCAGCTTCAGTTCTAAGTATATGCGATAATTCACGACTAATTCTAATTAAAGTTTTATTTAGAAGATTTACAGCATGCTTAATTCCACTCTTACCAGAAGCCTTCTCATACTTATCTTCTAATTCAGCTTTAACTTTATTTAATTCATTAGCTATTTTCTTAAATTCATTTGCATTATTTATTAATGAATTAAAGTCTACTGAAACTTTACTACTAATCAATTCACTAAACATTCTTAAATTATCTATTAATTCATCAGCTACTAATGTAAAATCATATGGTATTATTAATGAATTACAAAGTCTAAATAGTAAAATCGCATAAAATTCAAGATGCTTTGCATACAATTTCTTATCAATCTTATCTATTGTATCAGCTTCACTATGAAGCCATGGACTAAGTGAAGCATAATTAAGCTCCCTCAATTTTTCTTCAGTATATTCAGTTCTAAACATAATATATGGTACTCCAATTCCAAAGAATGATGCATCGCCACCCATATAAGCTAGCTTCCAATTACCCTTAACACCCCAATACTCTTCAACTAAATTCATTAGGAAATTCTTCATCTCAGGTACACTTCTAACCGTAGGAACTTCAGTTCCAATTATTGCTGGACTATCAATATTAATGTAGGCTATACATTTCCAATTTAATTCATCCCAATAATTATCAACATACCATGCAGACCCAGCTGCCTCAGCAATTTCATGTCCATCCCAAAAAGCAAAAACAATACTCCTCCATAATTTATCCCTAAATTTATTAAATATCCTCGCAAGTTCAAGTAAAACTGAATTTCCAGATGAATTACATATAGCAGTTTTACCCCAAGCCTCCAAATGTCCACCAATCAAAATAAATTCATCAATTTTACCATTAATTCTAGCCATAGGCTGATTAGCAGTAACCCACATACGTGATGCTTCAGCTCTAAGCCAAACAACAACTCTACCATATTTTTCAATTAAATTTTTCAAATAAATTCCAGCAGCCCTAGTAATGCTTATAACTGGTATTTGAGGCATCTTATTCCATGTTTCAGGTGTAGGATTACCCCAAACAGATTTAATTGCACCCATCTGTATAACTGGATTATCAATAGTACCCCAATTCATAATTATAAGGCCCTTAGCACCTAATTCCCAAGCAATTCTAGCCTTCTCAGGTCTAGGTGGACTCCAAGTCATATCAACTAAAACAATTTTATCCCTAGGATCCCTACCTTCATAATCTTCATACCATCCTGGGCCAGCATAAATTAATTCACCCTTAATTCCTTCAGGTAATGTTGATGCAATATGACAACAAGGTTTAGCTTCAATAATCCTACTTTCAGGTTCAATTACCTTAAGTTGAGCAGATTTTGGATAACTTTGATATATTGGAAAATTATCAATCCAAGCATTTAAACCATAACTCTTCAATTTATCCCTAATATATTTGGCGGCCCGCTTAATTTCATCTGTACCAGCAAGTCGCTCACCAATCTCATTAACTAAAAACTCCATATGCCCATAAGCTTCATTAACAGATAAATCACCTAAAATTTCACTTTCAACCTTAGACTCCAAAATTACCCCCATTTATTCACCATAACAAAATCTAATAATCCATACAAGTTATAAGTTTAATTATGGAGCCTAAAATATGAAATTATTGATTTTATTGAATATAATGAGCAAATAATTTATTAGAAGAAAATACTATCAACCTCTCTAACCTTATCATTAAAGATTTCAAAAACCTTCCTCCTATCACCATTAAAAACTTCAATTCTAAAAGCCATATAACCATCAACTTCACCAGCACAAATTAAATGAGCACCCCTACTAACAATTGACTCCAAACTAGCTAAACTAGTAGCTTTAAGATTCAATTTATCAGCAATCAAATTCAACACCCTACTAAACATAATTTTAAGCTTATAAGAGTCAATTTCACACTTCCTCCTCAAATTAGAAATTTCAATAAATAACTTCCTAAATTCACCACCAATACAATTACAGATCTCCTCATCAGATACTGGAAATAAATCCTTAAATGAACATAAATATCTAGCCAAATGCCTAATACAATGAACCAAATGTGAAATGGCAAACTTATAATCTCTAAAAATAAGGTAATTCTCTAAAGCTAATCCTAAAGCAGCGAAAATTGATTTCCTCAAAACCCTTCTAGTATAACTAGTTATTTTAGGCTTAATTTTAATTAAATTTTTAAAGCATCCATCATCACGAATAACTATATGATATTTAAGCATAAAAATTAATGGATGACCAAGCTCAATAAGCCGTTTAAAATCATCAACCATAAAAACAACTGCATTAACCCTGCTCTCAGCAATATCAAAATTATAAATCCATTTATCAGGTTTATTTCTAGTTAAAATTAGAACATCAACATCACTAACACCAATAATAAAATCATTAGGTCTAGCAGCAGATCCAAAAATTACAACCGAACATGCAAAATCAAATAATTTATGAATCATCACAATATCCCTAATAACACTAACAATATAATTCAAATACTCAGAAGCATTCGAATACAACTTCATATTAATCACAACTCAAAATCTAATCAAATTAAACTATAACTGGAATATCTGCCTCCCTCAAAATTTCCCTAAATAATGAAATATTCATTCCAGCAATAATACAAGCCCTCCTAATATCACCAGTTTCAATATAAAATTTAAGTGCAGCCCTAATTTTAGGGGGTTGATTATTAATGAAATTCCAATCAGCATACTTCAACCTAATATTTCTAAATTCCTCCTCTTCCTCAATAAATTTCCTAATCATCTTCTCCTCACTCATAATTAAACCTCAATAAAATTCAACTCAAAATAATAGTTTCAACCTATAAAT
>CAZCCB010000038.1:0-686 GCA_964497155.1 uncultured Nitrososphaerota archaeon
ATATGATTTCTATTTTGAATGGACCAAGCCACCAACATTTGAGCAACTTAAAAGGTTAATTGCTAAAATTGATGAAGCACTAAAACCCCTCGGCTGCCGATATACTGTTACAACCAAATGAAGTTATGTAACTGATCTTAATTGTTCCCCACAATCTATACAATTATTTTTTCTCTTAACCTTTATTTCATAAAACTTCATTGATTCTCCATCATATATTATTAATTTCCCAATTGCTGGTTCACCAATACCAGTTAATACTTTAATAGTTTCAGTAACTTCTAAACTAGCAATTACTGCTGGAATTGAGTTAACTATTGGAATTATTTCGAAAGTTGGAGGTTCTTCAGGTAATATGCATCTTAAACATGGACCTTTCCTTGGAATGATAGTCATCATTTGTCCAACCATTCCATGAACTGCGCCATGAATGAAAATTTTGTTTTCCGCTATACATGCCTTATTAATGGCAAATCTCGCTTTATAATTATCCATTCCATCAATTACTAGATCAACTTCCTTAACCAAATCGAATACATTATCTTCATTTAATTCTAAATGTATACCCTCAATTTTTACCTCTGGATTTAATTCTTTAAGCTTTCTTTCCGCAATTTTCACCTTAATCTTCCCGATATCATTCGGCGAATACAGTATTTGCCTATTTAAATTGCTTAATTCAACTT
>CAZCCB010000038.1:696-8931 GCA_964497155.1 uncultured Nitrososphaerota archaeon
GAAGGACTTTTCCTATACCTGCCATAACTACATATATTGCTGCTAATGATCCTAGTCCACCGATACCCGCAATCATAACACTTGATTTCATGAGTTTTCTTTGTCCCTCAACTCCAAAAAATCTAATTTGCCTATCATAACGCTCCATAATTCTTAAACGTTCTCTCAACATAAAACTCCTCCATTCAAACTATCTGATCTTTATATTGTAATATTAGATTTGGTTTATCATTTTTGAGTAATTACTCAAAAATGATAATATTTATATTTCCTAGAAACTAGTTCTATGAGGTGAAAGTGATTATGCGGAGAACGGTGTCACTTACATTAACCGCATTTTATGCTGCTACCGCTATCATAATTACTATCTTAAAATTAGAAATTTACTATCCTTTACTTCCCTATCTTAAATTCGATTTTGCTGAAATTCCCAGTGTAATTGCATTCATTATGGTAGGTCCATGGTCAGGATTTACTTCAGCCATTGCCCATTGGCTTTTTCTAATTCATAGTAGTGGGAATCCTCTTGGCGCAACTATGAAGTTTTCCGCCGTTTCTTCAATGCTTATTGGCTTTTGGCTCGCTAATGTCATTTTAAGGAAGTTTAAGAAACATTTATCTGACTACAATTTTCTAATTTCTCTATGTACTCTTTCTGGTGGAATTGTTAGAGTTATAGTGATGTCAATATTTAACATTATAGTTTTAACAATAATCGCTCCAGGCTATTTGATTTTTGCAGCAGAAATAATTCGAAACCTTATTGGTAGAAATGTTAGTCTCAATGAAGCTCTTTATTGGACATTAATCTTAACTGGATTATATAATGCAATTCATGTAGTTTTCTCAGCAATTCCATCAATATTACTAATTAAAATTTTAAGGAAAAGAATTTCATGGATATTCATAAATTTAGGTAAATAATAATCCTCTCTCCTTTAAATTTTAATTTCATGAAATGATTTAAGTATTTCATTAACTGTAAATTTAGGTGTTTCAAATATTAGAATTGACGATGCTAAATTATCAAATGGCTAATTTTCAAATTCAAATTCCCTAACCCATTTTCCATTTCTCTCAACCTATTTCCATAATTCAGCTCCAGCATCATATATTCTCCTTCACCATAAACTATGGCATCAATACTCTCTTCTCTTAAAATTCTCTCCCAACCATACTTGGGTATGGTTCATCAATAACAACCAATGTCTCCTTATGGATATTTTAATTATCCCCGTCAATTTTATGCAATTAGAAATTGTAGAAACTGTACATGTTAACCCAATAATTCTTGGTTTTGATATTTAATTAAGTCTACTAATTTATTTTCCCTTTATTCTCAACTGCTAAATCGATTATTCTCACATCAAGTTCTTTCTTCTCTAATATGGCCGCTATATATGCTAATCCCAATGGTGGAGCTTTGATTGGGTATGAATGAGGTGGATTAATTAGTAATATTTTAATCAATTGCTAACCTTCACCTATTTTCTTTAATATTTCTTCAGCTATTTCAAGCTCCTTTCTAGTGTTTATCGGTATCCAAACGCTCCTATCATCGCCAGGTATCATCATACTAAACAATTTCCTCTTTTTAGCAATTATTGGTAGTACTGCTGCTTCATATTCAATTGATTTGGGGGCATTTATATCAACAGCATTCATTATTATCTCGTAAACTTTTGGCTCTATAACTGAAACTCCTACATGAGTTGGCATTGAAATTTTAGGTTTCTCTTCAAACCCTATGATTAATCCATTTGTATCCAATTTTGCTACTCCATATGGATATGTTGTTGATGAAATCAATAATACTGTAGCCCAAGTATCAAACTTTTCGACGCCATATAAATGGTGCGCTAAAAGTTTTATTGGTAAAAACTTATCCAATTTTAGGTCATCTGGGAAAGTTATTATACCTCTTTTCCTAATATCTATAACTCCATTCTCAATAGCATTTTTAAGAGCTTTACCCTTACCAACCTTAGGCACTTTTGGATCCTCAGAATATTCTACTTCAATATCAAATTTCGAACCATCTCCAATAAATTTCCTAATTTTCTCTCCCTGATGACCAATTAATAATTTAAACTTTCTAAATCCGCAATTTCTATATAGCTCAATTTCCCTTTCAATTAAGGTTTTTCCAGCAACCTTAACCAATGCCTTTGGTAGTTCAGGCATTCCAAAACGTTTCCCCAATCCACCAACTAACATTATTACTTGAGTTTCAGAAATCTTTTTTTCAAGCTCCTTTATTACCCTCATGCTTCACCAATACTATTTTTCTTAGTTTTATCTTATTACAATTTTTGAATTTAGGTATGCTTTATAATTGAAATAAATTCCATTGATAATCATGATTTAATTAGCTTATTTAATAGAATTTCGAGAGTATACTCTTTAAAATTATATCTGATGCATTTTCTGGATCTATTTTATCAGTTTCAATAATTATTTCAGGATTTAATGGTTCTTCGTATGGTGATCCGATTCCGGGTACCGTTCTGCTCTTTCCCTTGAATGCCTTTTCATAAATATTTCTAGGAGCGAGATAAGTTTCGACTCTCTGTTTTTCTCTTTCTATGCAAATTTTCAATGGACATTTTAAATATACTTCCATAAATTTTCCTATTTCCTTTCTAGCTAAATCTCTATATTTCCTTCTATTTCCAGTTGCATCTATTATTACATTAACATCATTTTCAACTAGTACTTTAGCAGCGTAGACTAATGCTCCATAAATTATGTCTCTTTCCTCTTCAGTATATTTAGGTTTAGGGGTTGCTATTCTTCTAAGAGCGTCTGATGAAATAATATATGATTTTATTCCCTTCTCTTCTAATTTTCTCTTTAAAATTCTAGCAATAGTTGATTTACCGCTTCCAGGTAATCCTGTTATCCAAATACACCATCCAACCATGCTATTATCCCTTCAAATAACTATTAACTTCTTTAATATTGAATTTATCTAGATCAAGAACATTTTTCACGAAATTTAATAGTTTCAATCTTACTTCTAATGGTAATGTCGGATACCATATTGGTGAAGCTACAACCAATCCTCTCCAAGCATAGAATGGAGATATTACTTCTAGGATTTCTTCATCACCAGTTAAGTCTAGATATGTATCCCAGAATAGATCGAATAGTTGTTTAAAGGGTCCTTTAAGTTCTCTATATGCTTGTAGCCCATAGAATATGTAGTTTATGGTTAGGGCTGCTACATCATCTGCTGGTTCACCCCATTCTCCTCGGCTTCTATCCAGGAGTGTAAATTCAGTTTTTCCATGAAACATAATGTTCCATGGATGATAATCTCCATGAACTTGGCTTAATCTATGAGTTCTTTTTCTTAATTTCCATCTCCAATCAATGCATTTCTTTTCAATATTTTTAAAGTAATTCTCATCTACATAGCTTAGATTTTCAGGATAACTATCTATTAGGCCCATAATGCATTCTCCATGACCGATAAGCTCTCTAATTTTCCTAAGATAAAGCGATTTGTCTTCACCTTTAACTTTATGTATTTCAGCTAAGTATTTCGCTAATATTTCGCATCTATGTAAATCTAATTCACTTAGCTTTCCAGCATCTCTAATTCTATCTAAATCTACGTGATATAATGTTCCCTCGACTTTTTCCATTAAAATGAAAAATTCAGTACATTTTCCTAATGATATCATTTTACCATTAATTGTGAATGCACCTACATCTATGGATCTAGCATGTTTAGGTAATTTATTAAATGCTTCATGTTGCCAAAGGAGTATTTTAGCTCTATCTGAGAAATGATGATGATTAAAAATGCTCGGTTTAATAGTACTAAGAACTACTTCCATAATTTTATTTCCAATTCTAAATTTAATTAAATACGGTTTGCCATAACCAAATCCCTTAAGTTCTTTTGTCAATTCTATTTTCTTACCTAGTTCTCCTATGCCTATTAGCTCGATGTCTTCTCCATAAATTTCCTTTAAATAATCTTTAATTGATTTGCTGGATAACAATTAATTTCACCATAAACTAAATATTTAGTTTATGTAAATTAAGATTTCACTGGCACAATGCTATTTAGAGTATGAATAGTTCTGGTTCAACATTTCTATATTTTATGCTTAGATTTGAGCATTTGAATTTAAATCCACCATATAATTCAGCCCACTTTTCTCCGCAATAAACCGATGCACCGATTCTGCCTATGGCATCAGCTTTCATAATTCCATAACCACTACCACCGCCAACGACAATTAAATCGTTTTCTTCAAAAATTACTGGTTGTCTATCTATTGTAGTGATTTCGTAAATTGATGACCATGCATTAATTGGCTTTATATTCTTAAATTGTGGAAAATATGCAGTTAATATTGGATACAATTCTAGTTCATAGAATTTTTCATTAGGTATATATTCATCCTCAATTTTAAATGGAATTCCAATGGTTAATCCATGTCCAATCCAAAAAGTTTCTTCACTTATATCAGGTTTAATATAAACTTCTGGATGAGTAATTATAGTGAACGGCATGTAGCCTTCAGTATTAAATCCCTTTACATTCATTAACCTTCTTAATTCATCGGTGTCCGCCTTTATAACGAAAATGCTTTTCTTCTTAGGTCTTATTAATGATTCAACTCCAATTTCATCTAATAAACTTTGAATCCATCCTCCAGCAGCAACAATAGTTTTATCGGCTTTTAATATTCTATTTCCAATTTTAACTCCAGCAATTCTCTTATCCTGCCAATAAAATGGTTCACCATTAATATTTAATGGTTTATTAGGTTCTAGAATTAATTTATCAACTTTACAATTATACTTAATTTCACCGCCCATTTTTAAGAATTCTTTTTCATAAAATTTAATTAATTCATTTACATTAAGTGTCCCAGCATATTTAGCTAATAATCCTACATGAACATTATATAGACCAATAATCTTTGCCTCCTCAGATTCCAGAACATTAATATTTACTTTAAGTTTCCTTTTAAGTTCTTCAGCATCTATTATTTCATGTTCACATTCCTCTTCCTTCATTTCATTAAGTGTATTTTTTATTGAATTAAACTGTTCTTCACTTAATAGCCATAAAAATCCAATCCATCGCATATTCAAATTATATTTACTCTTCCTTTCTACATCATTATAAAACATTATTGATGATTTAGCTAAAATCCTACTTGTTTTAGATTTAAAGAATCCTTGAAAGCATCCAGCGCTCCTTCCTGATGCTTCGAATCCTGGACCAGGATTTTTCTCTAGAACTATAATTTTATGGTTTGTTTTTTCTTTCTTTATATGATACGCTGTTGATAAGCCTATTATTCCTGCTCCTATGATTATTGCATCATATTCCAAGATAACTTACCCTCAAGATATACATATCATTAAATTATTAATCTGTAATAATGCTAGTTATTCTTCAGCTTCTTCCTCGGATTCTATCCATTCTTCATCATCTGTCCATTCTTCTTCTTCAATTACTATATCCAACCATTTTTCCTTCGATTTAGCCATATTCACACCAGTATTTTTTCAAATTGAAACTAAATTTAGCTTTTACGCAATTGCTATGCTACTCTAATAGTATTATTGTGAAATATTGCCTATACCTTTAAACTGTAAATTTAATTTAAGGGTTTAAGTGGGTGAATGGTAATCTGCATGATTTATGTTTCGTAAAGTTTAAGAAATGGTTTTCGTATAATCATCCAGCTCTAACTTATAATTTGGAGGGGCGCCATAAGTGGTTAGATTTAAAACAACTGAACAGATTCTCAAATTAATGAAAAATATTGAACAGGTTAGGAATATAGGAACTCTAGCTCATGTAGATCATGGTAAGACAACTCTATCAGATTCACTACTCATGGCGGCGGGAATGATTTCACCTAAAGTTGCTGGTAAAGCATTAGCTTTAGATTATGTTCCAATAGAGCAGATGAGGCAAATGACTGTTAAAGCTGCAAACGTTTCGCTTTATCACGAATGGAATGGAAAACCATATGTAATTAACTTACTGGACATGTAACTCGCTCACTTAGAGTTATGGATGGAGCAATAGTAGTTGTGGATGCAGTTGAAGGTGTAATGACTCAAACTGAAACTGTAGTTAGACAGGGGCTTGAAGAACGTGTTCGCCCTCTCCTTTACATAAATAAGATTGATAGATTAATTAGGGAATTAAGATTATCTCCATCTGAAATTCAGCAAAGATTAATGGAAATAATTAGAGACTTTAATGGATTAATTGATATGTATGCCGAACCTCAATTTAGAAATGCTTGGAAAGTTAATCCAGCTAAGGGTCAAGTAGCATTTGGTTCAGCATTACATAAATGGGGAGTAACCATTCCAATAGCTCAACGTGAGGGATTAAAATTCAGTGATATTATTGATGCTTATAATAGGGGGTCTGAAGCAGTTGAAGAATTAGCAAAAGAATTTCCATTATATGCAGCCATACTTGATATGGTTGTTGAACACATACCAAATCCGCAAGAGGCACAGAAATACAGAATTCCAAAGCTATGGCCAGGTGATTTAAATAGTGAAATTGGAAAAGCAATGATCAATTGCGATCCTAATGGTCCACTCGTAATTTGTGTAAGTAAAATAGTTATTGATCCACATGCAGGATTAGTTGCAACTGGAAGAGTTTTCAGCGGGACTGTTCATAATGGAGATGAAGTATATTTATTAATGGCTAGAAGTTCAGGTAGAGTTCAGCAAGTAGGACTTTATATGGGTCCATATCGTGAAGTTGCAAATGAAATAAGTGCTGGAAATATTGTAGCTCTACTAGGCCTTGATAGAGCTAGAGCTGGAGAAACAGTTGTTGACATTAAATTTAAGGATATAATGGTTCCATTTGAAAGATTAAAATATATTAGTGAGCCAGTAGTAACCATTGCAATTGAACCAAAAAGAAGTAGTGATCTACCAAAATTAGTTGAAACTTTACGTAAAATGGCAATTGAAGACCCAACGCTTCAAGTTAAGATTAATGAAGAAACTGGTGAATATCTAATCAGTGGAATGGGTACATTGCATTTAGAAATTGCACTATGGGATTTACAGCGTAGAACCGGTGGAATACCAATCGAAACTTCGCCACCGATAGTAGTATATAGGGAGAGCATTAAAGGCTTAGCAGGACCAGTTGAAGGTAAATCACCAAATAAACATAATAGAGTTTACATATCAGTTGAACCATTAGATGAAAAGACTCTAGAATTATTAAGTGAAGGTAAAGTTTATGAAGATCAAGATTGGAGGACTAGAGCTAAGATTCTAAGAACTGAGGCTGGATGGAGTGCTGATGAAGCTAGAGGTATATGGGCTATAGATGAACACTTAAACATACTTGTTGATGTAACTAAGGGAGTTCAATATCTGAGGGATATTAAGGATACAATAATTGCTGGATTTAGATGGGCAATGGAAGCAGGCCCACTCTGTCAAGAACCAATTAGAGGTATCAAGGTTAAATTGGTTGATGCAATGGTTCATGAAGATCCAGCGCATAGAGGACCAGCACAAATAATGCCAGCAACTAAAGATGCAATATTTGCAGCTTTCTTAATGGCAAATCCAATATTACTTGAACCATTATTAAAGATAGAAGCTAAAGTTCCACAAGAATTTCTAAGTGGATTGCTAAGAGTTTTATCATCAAAGAGAGGAAGAATTTCAAGTGTGGAGCAGCATGGAATGTTAATGATAGTTAGAGGTGAGATACCAGTTTCAGAAACATTTGATTTGGCTGATCAAATTAGAAGTGCAACTCAAGGAAGATGCTTCTGGAGCACTGAATTCTCACGATGGGCACCAGTACCAACACAATTGGCCATGGAAGTAATTAAGCAAATAAGGAAAAGAAAAGGATTACCACTTGAAATTCCAAAGCCAGAAGATTTCTTACCGAGATGAATCTCATTAGATTAAGTTAAATAGCAAAACATTAGGTAATAAAATAATTTTCATTTATGTCATTTCATTCGTTCTACCATTCCTCTTCCTCTTCCCATTCTTCCTCCCATTCCTCTTCTTCCGGCCATTCTTCCTCCCATTCTTCTTCGAGCCATTCTTCTTCCTCTTCTTCCTCTTCCTCTAATTCTTCCCACCATTCCTCCTCTTCATCAGGAACTTTCTGTACCCACATAACTTAATCCTCCTCTACGAGAGTGGAATAATCCATACCTTTAAATTTTTGCTCTAATATACTTAAAA
>CAZCCB010000038.1:8941-13279 GCA_964497155.1 uncultured Nitrososphaerota archaeon
GGATGAAATAGTTGAAATTATGTGGTTTCAGAGCTTTTCTTCATATATTCTTCATGAGTATACTCCCACATGCCTTTAACATACATGTTCACTGGTAACTTCTTGGTCCAATCAGCTTTTGGATCAACTATTGACCATGAATAACTTGAAACTATTTCCTTTTCAGCTAGCTTAGCAATCATTCTTGTAAATTCCTCGATTTGATCAACCATTAAATATGATTTCATGATAATTGTTAGATCTCCATAATGTATGTATAGTTTCTGTGGAAATGGCTTTCTATTTAAAGAATCTATAAATGCTGACATGCTCTTTCCACTATTAAATTTCATATTAACCATTATTGTCTTTGAAAATTGTCTTGGATATGGATAAAGCTCTACTTCATAACCTTCTATAACTCCATAATTAATTAAATGTTTATAGTAGTGGTATCTTATTGTTGGTGGTGTAACTCCAAGTAGTAATGCGAGATCCTTAAATGTAATTTCAGCATCCTCCTCAAGTTTTTCAATTATAAAGATATCTGCATCATCAAGTGGAGCTATTGATTCTTCCTCAATCCTTTTTATTTGAGTTTTCCTCTTACTTTCAAGTAGACTGGATAATTCATCTATCCATTCATCCCAATTAAATTTCCAAGCCTTAATCCTAGAATCAAACCACTGGAAATTCTGTTTAGGTGTTAATTCTATTGGATTCCAATAAATTTTATAGCTTTCAATCATCTTTATTTTCCTTAATTTATCTAAGAAGCTTTCAAATAATCTTTCTTTCCCTACTGGTATTACATATTGACAATAATATATCACTTCACTTGAACTATAGCATTTTGAAATATATCTCCAGTAATCAATTATCCTTATTTTCTCAATTGATTCATCAATTAAATTATACATTGGTTTAATTAAAACTAGTGCTGGTGTTAAACCTATTTTCTTATAGTTTATTAAAACTCTAAGTTTGGCAATACCCTTTCTAACTAGTTTATCATAATAATAGTGAACTAGAGCTGGAGGCATATCTGCTTCTCTAGCTATAAGTGATAGATTTCTGGATTTTACTTCATTGATTACCTCCACTATTCTAGCGCAATTTTCATCAATTGCCTTAACGTACTTCCTATAGGATGGACATTCTCTCCAATCCATTTGCTTTCACCACCATAATATCATTTTGAAATAATTATTTTACTCTTCCTTTTATTTTTAAATGAAAAATCTTTCAAATTCATTTTCATTATGAAATTTAAAAAATAAAATTTAATTTCAATAACTAAATTTTTTTCCAAATTGTATCAAGCCAGCTTTAAAACTTTATAATAAAATTAATTGGCTCAGCGCTCAGCTGGCTCATCCATTTTCAGCCCTTACACGTTACATCATTGCCAACAAATATATGATAATTTCAATATTTCAATTTTAAGAGAACTATTTGACCTAAAAGACTTAATATTTATTTAGTGGAGTGTTAAGAGTTTTAGGGCATTAGGAGAGTAATCGAAATGATAGTTAGCTTAAATATAGATGCATGTAGAAATCTAGGATTACTTTTAAGGAAAATAGGATTTTCACCAGATCCATTTCTTGATAAGCGCTTTTATCCAGATATTACTGCTGATTTAGATTTAATTGCAAATTATTTTTTCTTTATGGTTGCAATTGACCATAGAACAAGTTATGAAGATCTAGTTTTCGAAGGATTAGTCGAAGGAGAAAAATTTAGTGGTGCACAATTATTATGGCGGCTGGGTAAAAAGAAATTTGATGATAATCCAAAATTTTTCACTATAAATTCAATGAAGAAAATAACTGCAAATAAGGTTATAGATTGGCTTAAGGTTGAAGAGCCATATTTAAGGGAAATTTGGGATCCAGATGTAAGAGCTTTCCTACTAAGAGATGCAGCAAATAAACTCTCCCAGCATTACGATGGCTCAGTATTGAATCTAATTAAAGCTTCAAATGGATTTCTATTTAGAAATGGAAATGGATTAATAGAAAGATTAAGAGAATTTAAAGCCTATGAAGATCCAATAGGAAAGAAAGCTTTCCTACTAGTTAAATTTCTCGAACGTAGAGGATTAATTAAAATAGTTGATGAAAACAATCTTGAAGTCCCAGTAGATAATCATCTCTCAAGAATAGCACTTAGATTAGGATTAATTAGAGTTGATGAAAAAACACTTAAAAGAATAAGAGAAGGTGACGAATTCACAGAATCAGAAGACTATGCAATTAGAGCTAGAGTTAAAGAAGCATTTAAACTAGTATCAGCATATTCGGGCATTAAACCAACAATTTTAGACGACTTCCTATGGTTATTTGGGAAAACATGTTGCAATAAACATTATCCAGTATGCATTTATGGTTGCAATAAAGTAAAATGCCCATTACTAAATATTATTGGAAATTGTTATGGAACATGCATGTTCATATCAATATGTAGAGCTAAAAGAGACCCCAAACTTCAAATGCTCCCTGAACATAAATTTACAAAAACATGGTATTACTAGGTGAAATAATTGGCATTTAAAATTGGAATATCAACCCTATGTACATTAAATAAGCCATTAAAAACATTAATATCATTAATGAAGGAAAAATCCATGCATTTATGGGAATTCGTCGATGATGGAATACATTTTATAAAAAATCAAAATAATTTATTGCTTCTCAAGGAAATAACTAAAAACTACAATATTGAATTAACAATACATGCACCATATGCAGCAATAAATATTTCAGCTACAAATCCACTTTCAAGAAAATTCAGCTACAATATGCTTTTAAAAACTATTGATCATGCAAGAGAATTAAATTGTAAATACATAGTTTTTCATCCAGGATTAAGAGATGCATTCACATATATCTTTACAGACTTAACTGAACCGATAAAGGAATCAATAAATCTCCTGATACAAATTGGAGACCTATGCTCCCAATATGGAATTACACCACTACTAGAAAACCTATCCACATATAGAGCCACAATATTAACTTCAAATGAATTTAAAGAATTCTTCAAACAAAGCAATAAATTTAAAATGGTACTAGACATACCGCATGCGCATATAACAAAACTATTCGAAAATTATCTATTAAATTTAAATGATTACATAGAATACTTCCATATAAGCGATAATAATGGAGAAAAAGATATGCACTGGGCACTAGATAAAGGAGTTTTGGATTGGAGAAATGCATTAAATAAAATTAAAAATAAAGGATTATCTGGTCCAATAATAATTGAAAATTTAAGTTGGAATGATGTTCAAATCAGTCTAAATGCCCTAAACAATTACCTCACCTAACAATCTTCCCCCTCAAATTATCCATTCTACCAAATAATTCTACAATTCTCCTATACTCCTCTTCATCATAAAACTTGCATTTACCAGCAGTATAATCCTTAGCAACCTCAATACAAAATCTAGCTGCTGCCTCCAAACTATTAATGTATGTTGCACCAGTAGCACATCCAGCAATAGGTAGCTTAGCAGTTATAGCTACACCAACAACTGGAGCATTAGTCATCAACCATGGCTGCATCATACTATTAATATGATAAATTCCAGTTCCATATGGAGTTATATCCTGCATAGTAATTGGAACAACACTTACAGGTCTACCCATAACACGTTCATAAATATCAATTAAATCATCACTAACCTTCAATATCCAGCCTTCCTTTACTGTAGGTGTAATTGCAAATCCATCAACCTTAATAACCCTATTACCCTTAGTAGCATCAACAGATAATATTGCATTCATCCTCTCATCAACTTCTCTTTTAAGTAATGTGAATATATCTATTGGTGAATCCATAAATGGAACTGGTTTATGAGGCTTAGTAGGTGCATTAGGACAAATATGAGTAGTAATAATTACATCACCATTTAAAATGTCACCCCTATTATTCATATCAGCCAATTTTAATGCACAAGCCAAAGCTACAATAGCTCCATCAGCATCAGAAACCAAACCCAGCATCGCTGGTCTAGCACCAATACCCCCAAGCCTACCAATAATACCAAGAGTAGCAGCATCTCCACCACTAAATCTACCATTCCTACCTGGAATCACTATTTTAATAAAATCAGTAGAACCCTTTTTACCATGAATTCTCTCAATCTCAATATACTTTAAACCCCTATTCTCCAAAAACTCCTTAACCTTAAATCCATCAATAAACGCACTATCAAGTAAATCACAAATCTCAATAATCTGCTTCATACAAGTCAAATTAAATCACCAAATCCTAATTTAGAAATCCAACTCTTAACTTATTCTTTCACAAGCTCCCTAATACGATTCCAATCAACAACCTCCCTAATAA
>CAZCCB010000038.1:13289-13661 GCA_964497155.1 uncultured Nitrososphaerota archaeon
ATTCTCAAATGCTCCCTCAAAATTTTAGAAGCCACATCAAAACCAAGCCTACCAGCATTCCAAGTAACAAAAGGAGGATAAAACTCAGCTCTCACAAGCCTAATCCTACCATTATCAACCCTAAACCGAATATAACCCAACTCCTTAAGATAACAACTATCATTAGGACACAAAATATCAATCTCCAAAGCGCCACGCCTCAAAAACACCAACCTATAATCCCTAGCATCCCTAATAACCCTACCACAAGGACACTGAACCACAACATCACCCAAACAAACCACCAAACAACAATAAACAAACAATAATAAAAATAACCACACACAACAAAACAGCAAAAAACTTATCACTCCCCAAAAATTAAACAAATAC
>CAZCCB010000039.1:0-13120 GCA_964497155.1 uncultured Nitrososphaerota archaeon
GTATGTATTAGTTTTGGTTTGTTAAATTTCCATGCAATATAAATGTAATTTGATAGTCTTAATAGCGATTTCGTAATTATTGAGGTATCATCAACTTCTCCTCCTCCTTTAGATGCTAGGAGTATTAGATTTTCTAATTCTTCTTTTGATGCAAATGTATTATTTTCTTTAATTTCTCCAATCCAGAATGATCTTTCAGCTTGTAAGTGTAGATTTGCTGTTTCTTTATTTGGAATAAAATACATTTTAATTCCATTTTCCCTTAATAGGAAAGCTAGATAGGTTTCTATTCCATATCCTCCAATTAGTTTTATTTCTTCAAGATTATGTTTTAATGCTATGTTAATTGGCATTATGCGATTACTAGCTAGATTGTATATTTCAAATGGTAATTTAATATTTCTTGGTATTGCATCAAAATTGGAAGTTATTCCATATTCATTTACTTGTCCAATCACTGATATTGGTTTAACTTTTGGTTCAGTTGTTCTTTCAAATACTGGTAGTTGAAGTACGCTTCCACTTAAAATTTCAATGTAATGTTCTAAGTGGCTTATCTTCATTTTTGCTGGTAATTCATCATCACCTTGAATTAATATGTAATCAGTCTTATTTTCTAAATATTTAATTCCACCCCAAACTGGATTTTCACCATAATATTCAATTGAATCTATTATTAATTCAAATTGATTATTCATTTCATCTATTGCCTTTTTAGTGGCATCGATATTTCTACAATTTTTGCAATCTATAACTACTAGTATTTCTAAATGACATTTACATCTAGGTTGATTTGAATATGACTTTATAGTATGAGATAATAATTTTTCTCTTAGCTTTCCACCTTTAGTTGGAATTAATACTGTTATTTTCATAGTGACACCATGAAATATGAAATTTAGAAGTAGAGAGATTAATTATTTTTGTTTCTCTTTAACTTATATTAAGCTTTTATTTAAGTATATCGATTTAGATAATTGGAATTTCAGTTTAAAATTATATAATATATTTTAATTAGAATTTCATTAAATCTCATATTATGGTAAGGTAAATTTAATTATCATTTCTAATTAGCCATTGTGATATTTCTTTTTGAGTTTTAATTATGTTTATGGTTGATTTATGTGCTATTTCTAGTCTATTTAATGCTTTATTTACTCTATGTGGATTGAAGTCTCTTGATAATAAGAATTCTTTTAATTCATTAATTTTTGGCTTCAATATTTCTATTTTATAGTTATTTGTTACTGGTGGGTTTAGAAAGAAATTTCTTAGTTCTTCAATGTCATAATCCACTTGAACTTTTAATATTTTGAGTACTCTTTCTATTGAACCATAAATTCTTATTAGTTTTAATGCCTTCTTGGGTCCTATTCCCTTTATTCCTTCATTATAATCTGTTCCTATTAGTAATGCTATGTCTATGAGTTGCTTTCTATTTATTTTCAATTTATTCAACACTTCTTGTAACTCTATTATTTCTGGATTTAATTTCTTGAATATTCCCCTTTTTGGATAATACAGTCTGCTTTCTATTCCAAGGTTTCTTATTAGTATTGGTGCTCCAAATAGTATTGAATCATAGTCTTGTGATGCTGCTGCATATACATCTCTTTTAATTGCCATGTATGCTGCTTGTGCTTCTCCTTCTGATGGTGCTTGTATCCATGGTATTCCCATTAAATTTAATAGTTCCTTTGATTCCTCAATCATTTCTGTTGTTAAATGTGCAGTCATTACTGATTTCTTAAATGCCTTAACCATGTCTCCTTCTCTTAATGCTTGGATCCATTCGATTTTGAATTTTTCTTTTATTTTCATTCTTTCCATAATTTCTTTATGTTTAAATTTTGGTGGTTTTCCATCGAATACGTATACTGGTAATATTGATTCTTCCAGTAGACTTATAGTTCTATATAGTAATCCTGTTAGATGTGATGTTATTCTACCCTTTCTATCTGTTAATGGTATTCCTGTTGGTAATCTTATTATTGAAAGGAATTGATAGAGGGCATTTAGTGCATCTATTGCAATAATTTTTCCGCTTAAATATTTTAGGCTAATTTTCTTCCTTGGTAGTAGTACGCCTATATTTGAACTCATAAATTATCAATTTAATAGTTTCTAGTTAACCTTTAAACTTTAACTTTATAATTTAATTTGGTGAATAATATGAGCATACTTAAGCTTAGGAAAAGTGATGAAAATAGGGCTTTAGAAATCTTTAGTAAGAGTATTGTTATTGATTGTTTGCAGGCATCCATATTTAATGATGAATATTTTGATTTACTTAAGAGGAGTGGTGTAACTGTTGTTCATAAGACTATTGCTACTAATCATAATTTAAGTGAAACTATTAAGAATATTTCAAATTTCATTAAATTAATTCATGATAATAGTGATAAAGCATTGTTAATTGAGAAGTTTGATGATATTCTTAGAGCTAAGAGGGAGCGTAGAGTTGGAGTTATTTTTGGATTTCAAAATGTAAATCCACTTGAGGGAGATGTTAATCTTTTAAATATTTATTATAGGCTTGGAGTTAGAATTATTCAATTATCCTATAATGATAGGAGTTTAGCTGCTGATGGTTGTGGAGAGAAAATTGATTGTGGATTAAGTTATTTCGGAGTTGAAGTTATTGAGAGAATGAATAAATTGAAAATGATTGTTGATATTTCTCATATGGGTGAGAGAAGTAGTTTAGAGGCTATTGATTACGCTGATTATGTTATTTGTTCTCATGCAAATGCGAGATCGGTATGCTATAATGTTAGGAATAAGAGTGATGAGGTAATTATGGCTTTAGCTGAAAAGGATGGTGTTATAGGTGTTAATGCTTTTCCAGCATTTGTTAAGAGAACTAGAATGGAAATTGGTGAGAGACCCACAATTAATGACTTACTCGATCATATTGATTATATTGTAAATTTAGTTGGAATTAAGCATGTTGGCTTGGGATTGGATTTCATTGATAATTGGCCAATTGAAAGGCATAAGGAATTAACTATTAGACCAGATATTTGGGGTAATCCTACACCTAAGGGAATATATGAATATCCAATTGAAATTGAGAATGCATCAAAAATAATTAACATTGCTAGGGGACTTGTAGTTAGAGGTTATTCTGATAGGGAGATTAAAATGATTTTAGGTGAGAATTGGCTTAGAATATTCCGTAAAATATTATAAATTAAACATTTCTCTAAATTATTAATTTTTAAATTAAATAGTAGTGAAAATTAGAAAGTAATTTAAAAAATACATTACTTTGTTATTTAGTTAATTTAACCAAGTATTTTAAGCATAAGGCTATTAATGTCTACTAGCCATATATATTTACAACTATTTTAGCGGTGAAAGCTATGGCTACAAGATTTGATAGTCTTAAACTTAGATTAATGGCTGTTGAGAAATTAAGATTAATCAAGAAATCATATTCATATAGTGAATTATCTAAGCATACAGGTTTACCTGAAGCTGTTTTATGTAGATATGTTAAGGGTTCAGTTCTCCCAAGTGAAGAAACAGCCTTAAAACTATGGAGGGCGCTTGAAGAATTAGAAAGTTTAAATTCGCTTGTTAGGAAGAGAATTAGATTTACCCCTGATGGATATATTGATATTACTAATGTAATTTATGATCCATATATTCTAGTTCATACAGCTCAACATGTATGTATTAGATTTGCTGGTAGGAGGATAAATAAGGTTATGACTGCAGCTATTGATGGAATTCCACTTGCATCAATAGTTGCAACTACACTTGAAGTTCCACTAGTAATTGCTAAGAGAACTAAGGATGTCGGTGTGAGAGATTTCCTTGAGGAATCATATCCATCTGAAAGTCCAGCTGAATTAAAGACACTTTATATTCCTAGGAAATCGCTTAGACCTGCAGATGGAGTTTTAATTGTAGATGATATTGTTAGGACAGGTAAAACACTTAGAGCATTAACTAATTTAGTTAAGAAGGCTAGAGCTAAAATTGAGGGTATATTTACTTTAATGGCTATTGGAAGTGAATGGAGGAAGAAAGTTATTGTTGATTGTCCAATTGAAGTTGCAGTTATAATTGAGAGTAAGGAATTGAGGAAGAGAGAATTTTAAGAATAAATTTCAATATTATTATTGTGAGAAGGAAAGGTTATCCTAAGAATTCTGATATTAGAAATGTAATATTAAGGATTTATAGGAATGGATTAGTTTGGCATCCAAAGGATTTATGTGAAGCTGTTAGACGTGAACTTGAAATTTCAGGTTTAAATACTAAATATTTAACTGATAAGAGAATTTGGAGAATTTATGAATATATGGTTAGAAAGGGTTGGATTAGAGATTGGCTTAATGTAGTTATTTAAGTAATTATTGTTGAAATGAAATTTGAAATGCAATCTTTAGCTGAATGTAATAGTAATGATTTTGGCTTCCAATTTAAATCTAATTTCTCTAATCTTAAAACTCTGAAATATAGTGGTGGATGAGGATCCCATCCAATCCATCTCTGAAATCTATAGCTTTTAAATCGTTCATAAAATATTCTATGAAAACCAATTTTAATTAAAGCGTTACTTAGCTCCCTATTGTGTTTAAGTCTATATGCTGATTCTAAGTCGGCTCTGGCTTCAAGAAATTTAGCTGTGAAGAATAGGGCTGTAATTGAGAATATGAAGTAAATTAAATCTAATGGCCATTTAAGCATCCATAAAATATAAACTCTAGTTAAATATTCAATGCTGCTAAAAATGAATAATATTAGCGGATCCTTATTAACTGCATGACTGAATTCATGACCAATAACAGCTTTAATTTCATTGGAATCTAAAGTTAAAGCTAGACCTGAGGTAACGAGTAGAATTGAATTTTTAATTGAAGGGCCAGTTATGGCTGCATTTGGAATTAAAGTATTTGCTATAACTGTCCTTGGAATCTCTATATTATATGCTCTAGCAACATCTTCAATAATCCTATAAATTGGAACTACTTTAATTGAAATTTTATTTGGAGGACAATTAATACCCCATTTAGTCATAACATTACTTACAATTTCTGGTGTAATAATTTCCCCAGATTCGAATGATAATTTACTTATTTGACTCTTAATATTTGAAATATCCTTCCATTTTTTAGATATAAGGAAATTGAAGTCTTTAAGAGACATTTTACAAATGGCAATATACATTACACCATTTGAAGCTGAAATATGCCAGTCACTCATAAATTTTAAAATTTTAGGTGCAGATAATAGGAGTACAAATTGAAATAAGACTATTCCAATTGGAGCATATTTACCTAGAAACGCAAATAAAGTTAATCCAATGAGAAGGAATATCATGTATAATATTAATAAGTTTCCAGTGAATATTTGACTTAAAATTTTCTTTGCTATAGTCATTTTCCTTATTGGAGTTACTGGTAATCCTGGAATGAATACGAGATTTAATGTACCCTCTTCAATATTTAATGTAAATTGATATGTAAAATACTGCAAATTAATTAGAATATCTAAGACTTTTTCAATTGAAATTTCAGCTGGGTATTCAATTTTCAATTCTGGATTTAAATCTGCTTTTAAAATTAAAATTACATAATATTTATCTTCAATTTTAATTTTAGCTTTAATTGCTTGATAACTATTAACTTGAATATAATTTAATTCTACTAATGATCGTCCATACCATGCAATTAATTTTCTTTCAATAAAATTTAGATATGGAATGAAATGTTCTGGTGAAATATTGAAGCCTAACTTGTATACTCTAATTAATGTTTTCTTCACATTTCCCCTGAGAATATTAATTGACAATAACTTATATTTGTACAGCTCAAAATTATTTTGGGTGAAATATTGAAGAAAAATGTTGTAGATTTAAATTGTGATTTAGGTGAAAGCTTCGGCTCCTATGTTAAAGGCTTAGATGAAGAAGTTATGAAATATATTACTTCAGCAAATATTGCATGCGGATTTCATGCTGGAGATCCAATGGTCATGAGGAAAACTGTTATTTTAGCTAAGAAACTTAATGTTAGGGTTGGAGCCCATCCAGGATTACCTGACTTACTTGGATTTGGTAGGAGATGGATTGAAGTTAAACCTGAAGAAGTTAAGAATTACATTTTATATCAAATTGGAGCTTTAAGTGCATTTGTTAAAGCTGAAGGATTGGAACTTCAACATGTTAAGCCTCATGGAGCACTATATAATAAAGCTGCAGTTGACATTAGAATTGCAGAGGCAATAGCTGAAGCAATAGCAGAATTTAATGATAAATTAATTTTAGTTGGACTTGCAAATTCAAAATTCATTGAAGCAGCTGAGAAATATGGTATTAAAATTGCTAGAGAAGCATTTGCAGATAGAGCATATAATATTGATGGAACGCTTGTCCCTAGAAGTAGAGCTGGAGCAGTAATTACTGATCCAAATAAAATTATTGAGAGAGCAGTTATGATGATAACTGAAGGTAAAGTGAAAAGTATTGAAGGTAAAATAGTCGATCTAGGTGAAATTGATACATTATGTGTTCATGGAGATACTCCAGGAGCAGTTGAAATTGCAAAGAAACTATATAATGAACTACCAAAGCATGGAATTAAAATAGTAGCAATGTCGGAGAAACTACTTTAATGATAACTCTATTTTTTAATCAAGTAGATTCAACACAAAATATAGCTAAAAGTATTGCAGAGAAAACATCGGATGAATTTGCAGTTATAGCTAGACAACAAATTTCAGGTAGAGGTCGTAGAGGTAGAAGTTGGTTTTCACCATTAGGTGGATTATATATTTCAATCGTATTTAGGAAGGTTAAATGCTTAAGATTAACTTCATTAGCAGTTGCAGCTTTAATTGCAAATTTTCTTGAAAAAGAATTTAAAGTTAATGTTAAAGTTAAATGGCCAAATGACATTCTAATTAATAATAAGAAGATTGGAGGAATTCTTTGTGAAGCATCAATTAAAGGAAATAAATTGGAATACATTATCATCGGTATTGGATTAAATGTAAATATACCGCGAGAACTTTTTCCGATTGAATTTAGAAGTAATACGATTTCATTAATAGAAATAGTAAATAGTGGAGATTTAAATTTAGAGGAAATTGCTGGGAAACTAATAAATGAGATAATTTATGTTAAAGATTGGAATTGTAATGAAATTTTAATTAAATGGTTAAAATATGATTGTACTATTGGAAGGAAAGTTGAAGTTATAAGTGATAATATTAGATTTACTGGAATTGCACGAGGTATTGATTTTGATGGATCATTAATAATTGAATTATCTTCAGGAGAAAGGTTGAAGATTAATTCAAGTAATTATACCATTAGAATTTTAAGTTAATTATTGCTAAACTTCATATTCAAATTATTATTAATGTTAGATGGAGGAATACTTAATTGAGCATTATTGGTAGGGGATTTAAGCAATTAATTAAAGTTAATGAGGCATTGAAGAGAATTGAGGAGAATTTAAATTATAGAATTAATGATGTGGAAGTTGTTGATTTAATTTCCAGTGTTAATAGAGTTTCTGCTGAAAATATTATTGCTCCATTTGACGTACCACCATTTAATAGAGCTGCAATGGATGGATATGCAATTAGAGCTGAAGATATTTCTGGAGCATCAACTTCAAATCCAATATTATTAAAAGTTATAGGTAAAATTGAAGCTGGAGAGGAATGTAATTTAGAGTTAAGTAGTGGTGAAGCAGTGGAAATTTCTACTGGTGCACCAATTCCAAGTGGAGCAAATGCAGTTATACCATATGAAGATACTCGTAGAATTGGAGATTACATTGAAATTTATAAGTCAATACCAGTTCTCAAGAACATTTCTAGAAGAGGGGAAGACATTAGGCATGGTGAAATTGTTTTGAGAAGAAATGAGGTTATTAAGGCTTGGGATATTGGTGTACTTGCATCATTAAACATGACTAAAATTAAAGTTTATAGAAAACCTAAGGTAGCCGTTTTATCTACTGGAAGTGAATTAATTGAACTTGGAAGTAAAATTGAGAGAGGAAAGATTATTAATAGTACTAAATGGATGTTGGCTGCACTTATAAGCGATTTTAATGGACAATTCATTGATCTTGGAATTATAGGTGATGATATAAATGAAATTTCAGATAAAATAATTAATGCTATAGATATGGTTGATATGATCATAACCACTGGTGGTACTTCAGTTGGGAAAAAGGATTATACGGTTAAAGCAGTTGAGCATGCTGGTGGTAAAATAGTTTTTCATGGAATTTCCATGAGACCCGGTAAGCCTACTGGATTTGCAATTTTAAATGGAAAACCAATATTAATGCTTTCAGGATTTCCAGTTGCAGCATTAATTGGATTTGAAATTTTCGGTAAGAAAATACTTAGCTTAATTAGTGGATATAAGGAGCCGCCTAAAGCTAAAGTTAAAGCTAAAATGCTTAGAAGAGTTGCTTCAATTCCAGGTGTAAGGGATTTTCTAAGAGTTAAACTTAAGGTTATTGATGATGAATTGTGGGCTGAACCATTAAAACTTACTGGTTCAGGAATACTTTCAACCATAACTGAAGCTAGTGGATTAATTGTTATTCCGGAGGAAGTTGAGGGAATTGATGAAGGAGAGGAAGTTGAAGTAATTTTACTTGAATCAATTGAGGTGTGATTATGAGGAGAATTTTTCATAAATTGATTAGTGTTAATGAAGCTTTAAATGAGATTGAAAAATTTTATGAATTAAAGCCTATTGGAATTGAAGAAGTAGACCTAATTGATGCATATAATAGAGTTCTAGCTGAAGATATAGTTTCAAAGATTGATCTTCCACCATTTGATAGATCAGCTATGGATGGTTATGCAGTTAAAGCTGAAGATACATTTGGTGCAGATTATGATTCACCAGTCAAGCTTAAAGTTATAGGTAAAATAAGTGCAGGAGATAAACCTGAAATTGAATTGGAAAATGGATGTGCAATTGAGATTTCTACTGGTGCACCAATTCCAAGTGGAGCAAATGCAGTTGTAATGGTTGAATATACTAGGCAAATAGGAAATATAGTTGAGATTTATAGGAGCGTTGCGCCTGGAGAGAATGTTATTTATGCTGGTTCAGATTTAATGATGGGAGAATATATTTTAAGGAGAGGTACAGTTTTAACTTCAAGAGAAATAGGTGTGTTGGCAGCCTTAGGAATTAATAGAGTTAAAGTTTATAAAAAGCCAATTGTAGCAATAATTTCAACTGGACGAGAATTAATTTCTCCAGGAAAACCGTTGGAATCATATAAAATTTATGATGTAAATTCATATTCAATAGCAACTTGTGTAATTGAAGCTGGTGGAAAGCCAATTTTGATGGGAATCATAGGTGATGATGAAGAGGAAATTAAAAATATAGTGGTAAAAGCAATTGAAATAAGTGATTTAGTATTAGTTTCAGGTGGAACATCAGCTGGAGTAGGAGATCTAGTATATAGAGTCCTAAACAATTTGGGTAGTCCAGGAGTTATAGTTCATGGATTAAAAGTTAAACCTGGAAAGCCAACTGTAATTGCAATTATTAAGAATAAATTGGTTATAGGATTACCTGGATGGCCTGTTTCAGCACTAATGATCTTCAATTTAATAGTAAAACCAATAATAACCAAAATGGCTGGAAGAAAAATTGGAGAGTTAAAGAAAATTAAAGCTAAAATTTCAATGAAAATAATACCAGCTAAAGGTAGGGTTAATTTAATTCCAGTAAGCCTGACAGTTAATAGTATTGGTGAATTTATTGCATATCCATTAATTGGTCATAGTGGTGCAATTGCCACATTAACTAGGGCTGATGGATATATTACAATTAATGAAGGTATAGAATTAGTTGAGTCCGGAGATGAAGTTGAAGTAACATTATTTAGTGATAAAATAGAATTACCAGAATTAATTATCATTGGAAGCCACTGCCCAGCATTAGAAAGATTAATTGAAGGAATTAGGGATGAAGTTAAAAATATTAAGTTAATTAATGTTGGATCAACAGCTGGTCTAATGGCTATTAAGAGAGAGGAAGCAGATATTGCTGGAATACATTTACTTGATGAAGAAACATTAACCTACAATATCCCATACTTAGAAAAATATAATGTTAATAATGCAGTCCTAATTAGAGGTTACATTAGAGAGCAGGGATTAATAGTTAGGAAGGGTAATCCTAAGAATATTAGGGGAATTAATGATCTTCTTAGAAATGATGTAAAATTCATTAATAGGAATAAGGGTTCAGGAACTAGAATATTATTAGATTATGAATTAAAGAAATTATCAAGTAAAATTGGAATTCCATTTGAAGAGTTAAAGAGAAGAATTAATGGATATAATATTGAAGCTAAAACTCATTCATCAATTGCAATAGCAATATTAAATGGTAAAGCCGATGTAGGATTATCAATTAAAACTATAGCTTCAATATATAATTTAGATTTCATACCATTAAGAGAGGAGCATTATGATTTCCTAGTTAAAATAGATTCATTAAATAAAGGTAGCGTTAGGAAGTTCATTAATAAATTAAGGTCAAGTAAATTCAAAAATAAGTTAATAGAAATGGACATGAAGATCCCTAAGAATATTGGTGAAATAATTTGGAGTAAAGGTAATGTTCAAGTTTAAATAATTTAAATAATTTATGGAGAGTGAAAACATGGAGTTAAAATTACTAGTCATATCAGATATTCATGGTAGAGGATGGGCTGCATCAAAATTATCAATTATTGCTAGTAGAGGAAATTATGATGCAATATTGGTTAGTGGTGATTTATCACCATACCTATCAATTAAAACTGCTAAGGATATGCTTGAAATATTAATTGAATCTGGACTTCCAGTATACTATGTTCCTGGAAATATGGATGATCCTAAATTAGCTAAGGGTGTTAATGTTGATGGAGCATTTTGTGTACATAGGAAATGCATTCAATTTAAGGACGATTTGTACATAATGGGTGTTGGTGGAGGATTAATTGGACCATTTAAAAC
Source organism: uncultured Nitrososphaerota archaeon (assembly GCA_964497155.1). Classification (GTDB taxonomy): domain Archaea; phylum Thermoproteota; class Methanomethylicia; order Culexarchaeales; family Culexmicrobiaceae; genus CAYWZQ01. The sequence continues at coordinate 11,011 of CAZCCB010000039.1, forward strand.
ACCATTTGAATTTACTGAAAATGATTTCAATAAAATTTTAAGTGAGGTGAGTGTAAAATTGACGTCAAATAAATTCATATTATTAACCCATAATCCACCATACAATACAGTTGTAGATAAATTATCTTGGGGAGAACATGTTGGAAGTATGAGTATAAGAAGATTTGTTGAGGAGAGGCAGCCAATACTTCATGTTTGCGGGCATATTCATGAAGCTAGAGGCGTAGATAAGATTGGTAAAACAGTAATTGTTAATCCTGGGCCGGCAATGAGAGGATATTATGGTGAAGTTTTAATTAAAGATGAAGAAGTTAAGGTTAATCTTATGAAGCTTCAATAAATTAATCAAATTATTCTTCCATTTTCTTCATAAAATCTTCGAAATGCTCCTCAATTAAACTCAATATTGCTTTTTCAATAATTTTGTCTTCGAAGTTTAATTGATATTTCTCCTTAATAATGTCAATTAAATTTTTGCTTCTATAGGTTGCTTTACCATACTTTTTGAGTAAATTAACTGCTTCAGTTAATTTTTCTTCATTAAATTCTATATTATCATAGACAATTAATCCTGAATTTTCAATGTCGCATTTAATTTCATTTGGTATTTTCGTTCTAGTTATTAGGATCATTGAATCTGGATTATAAAATTTCTTGTAAATTTGAACTAACTTATATTCCTTCATTCTAAGTCCTCTTCTCTCAATTGAAACTTCCTTAACTAATTTATCCTTAGCTTTGACTCCCATTGCATCTGCTAATCCCTCCCATAATCCTTTAAGCCAAAGCATTCTCCATTCTTCAGCTGATAATGCTTTAGTCCACCATCCACGTAGATCTCTAACTCTCTTATACCAGTCTGAAAGTTCTTTGCATTCAATTATGATATTTGGACGCTTAATTGGCGGACTATTTTCTGGCTCTGCAATATTCATTTGACTTCCACCATAAATCATGAAATCTGGTCTAAGTGCAACATAGAATTTCCATACTTTTCTCAAGTCGCTTGAATCATGCCATGAAAGTGGTCTTGGAACTTCAATGAAAAGGCTTAGTCTTTTCCCACCATTAAATTCAACTATACAATTTGGTGGTAGAATGCCTATTTTCTGTCTAGCATTTCTTTCAATATAGATGTATCCATGTTCTGGATATACTATTCTACCATTATTTTCAATAAGTTTACTAATTAATACTAGGAAAATCCATGTTTGATATGTTGATCTCATATTAGTTCTAAGTGAAGTTCTAATTGCAGCTCCAGCTCTATCAATGAAGTCTATGAGACTTAAATTGCCACTAATAAGATTAAATGTATAAATGAAGATTTTCTTCTTTAAATGGGCTATTGGATCTTCAAGAAAACTTCTAAATTCTCTAGCTAAAGTTACGCCTTCAATTATTCCATTTTCTTTAAGAGAATTTATTTTATCAATTAATATTGAAACCCAATTTTTAGCTTCAATTAAAATTTGATCTGAAATTATGGTATGAATAAATTTTTCTCTAAGCTCATCTGTTGCTTCAAGAATTTTCTGTCTCTCATTTCTATTCAGCTTTAAAATATGATTTTTATTTGTCTTCAATTTTGACATTAAGTTTTCATAGAGTAATATCCATTCATCAATCTTCATTATACTCAACCTTCAAATAATTTAATTGAATACTAATTTATTAAAACTAATTTAATGAAGTAAATAGATGGAATGTCAGCATTAGAGAAGCTTAACTAAGCATTCATTTATAATCAGCAAACTATTTAGCATGAATTTTAAAGAAAATATTGAAACTTCATAGGTAATTTTGTCTATTTGTTAGTATACTACCTGTATGTATTGTGTTTTGCTACTATGTGTTTAATATTATATGAATTTGGGAGAGAATTGTTTGGTGTTTAGGACCACTTCGAAACATGTTCTTGTGCTTAATGATTTATACAAGTGGGAAACGATCGGAATGGTATTATATGTGAAATCGAGAAGTTAATTAGAGCAGAATAGGGGTATTGATGCTATTATTGTTTAATCTTCCATAAAAACAACCAGCCTGAGAACAGTACTCATAATAGCCGCACTATATCTGTGCAGTAGAGAAACAGACTAACTTCTTA
>CAZCCB010000040.1:0-12942 GCA_964497155.1 uncultured Nitrososphaerota archaeon
CGTAAAAATAGATACGTTATAAACTGCATAATGCTTCAAAATTCATCCTGGAAAATGAGGTTTCAAAATTAACGAAACTTAATTAGGGTTTCGAGCTTATGCTTTGTATTTCCACTTAATATTAGTCTATCCATGCTTCCAGAAGTATAGCCCTCAAGCTCCATGGTGACATACAAATATCCGAGTTTCTTGAGTCTCCTTGAAATTTCATCAAGTACCTGTTCATTAAAAAGCTTCCTACGCTCATTTCTATCAACTTCAATTCTAGCAATAAATCCATGATCCCTAACCCTAACCAAACTAATTCCTGTTAATTGCTTAACTATTAATTCAGCCATATTAACTCTCCTAAGAACTTCAAGATTCAATTTAACTCCATATGGAATTCTAGTAGCCAAACATGTTGTTGAGGACATATCCATGGTGGGAAGATTAAGTTTCCTTGAAATATTTCTAATATCAGCCTTGCTTAAACCAACTTCAGCTAAAGGACTCCTAATACCCAATTCTCTTAAAGCTTTAATTCCAGGCCTATAACTCTTCATGTCATCAATATTAGTTCCATCAACAACAACGTTAAAGCCAAAAAACTTTGCAATCTCCAATAATTTACCCATAAATTCAAGCTTACAATAATAACATCTATTGGGTGAATTTTCAATTATCCTTTCATTTTCAAGTAAATTTAAATCTAAAACTAAATGTCTAACGCCAATAATATTTGCAATTCTCCTAGCCCTATTTAACTCTCCAATCGAAAGAAGAGGAGAATTAACTGTAACAGCTAAAACATTATTACCCAAAACTTTCTTAGCAATATAAGTTATGAGGGAACTATCCATTCCGCCCGAAAATGCAATTAAAACATTATCCCAATCCTTAAACCAATTAATTAATCTATTAAACTTCTCATTAGCCATTAATAATCATCCTCTAACTCCCTTAGACTTTCAATACTCCTCCTAAATAATTCTTCAATATTAATCTTAGATTCAAGCTCCAGTACTTTTTCAAGCTTAGCTCTAGTTACTGGCTTAGATGGACGTGCCCAGCAACCCCTAACTCTTAACCATTTATCAGGGAGATTCATACATGAAATTTCATATGTACCAATCATTTTTGCAAGGTTTATGCTTTCATCCTTATTAAAACCAATTAAAGGTCTAAGAACAGGTAATTCTGAAACTTGATCAATAACTCTTAAATTATAAAGTGTTTGAGATGCTACTTGAGCTAAACTTTCACCAGTAACAATAGCATTTGCATTAACCTTCTTTGCAAGCTCATTAGCAACCCTATACATCATCCTCTTACATAATATACAAGTGTAATTAGAAGCATACACACTAAAAATCTTCAAATTATACTCATGATCATAAACATAAATTGGCATAGAAACCCCAATATGCCATCCACGTAAAATTTTAGTTATCTCAATAAAGCGTTTAAAATCTAAATCCTCTAGACTACCAGTTAATTTTGCATATAATGGAATTATACTACAACCCCTCCTCATCATTAACCATGCAGCTACAGGTGAATCTATACCACCAGAAATTAAACATACAACTTTACCTGAAACTCCAAGTGGAAGTCCACTTGGACCTATATGCTTTTCATTATAAATGTAACATTCATCACCTCTAACCTCAACATAAACAGTCTTTTCAGGATTATCTAAGCAAACCTTCACACCAGTCTTATTCTTAACAATAGCTCCTAAATGCCTCTCCAAATCCTTACTAGTAAATGGATGAGTACCGCTTCTCTTAACTCTAATTGCAAATGAATTTGCATCACCAATCAATAATTGAGAGTATTTTTCAAAGAAATCATCTAATTCATTTAGCCTAACGAACTTATATGGAGCGGAAAAAACTACTCCAAAAATCTTCTTAAGCAATTTAATTGTACTGGGAATATCATTAGTTTTAATGAGTAATCTAGACCATTTATGATGAATTTTACATTTAACGTTAAGTTCTCTAAGTCCCTTAATAATATTTATAGCCAATTTCCTAACAAATCTACGCCTAACTCTATGACTCTTAATTGCTATTTCCCCATAACCAACTAAAACTCCATCCCAATCAAAATCAATAGACATACCAGATAAGATAAAGAAAACATCAATAAAAAGTAATCCACTAATCACCATAACAATAGAAAACATTCTCTAACAGTAATACCAAGCTAATTAATTAATATTAAAGAAAAACTTAACAATAAAGAGACGGAAATCTTAAGGGGCGATGATGCAGCTTTGGCGGATGCCATATTATGGCAGAACCTGGCAAGGCTGAGCCCCTAAACCATCAAGAGAAGAAAATAAATATTACAAAATAAACAAAAACTAATGGAAAGCCGGGGTAGCTCAGCCTGGGAGAGCGTCCGGCTGAAGACCGGATTGTCGTGGGTTCAAGTCCCACCCCCGGCACTATTTTGTTTAATTTTATAGGATAATGGAATGGATAAAATAATGAAATATAAAATAACATTTATTGAGGCAACTAGATTTGTACTATCACTTTTAATCCTTTTCTTTCTGAAGCAATTCGGAATGCTTCATTTATCTTTTCTAGCGGATAGGTGTGTGTTATTATTGGTTTTACATTGACTTGCCTATTTGATATTAATTTTACTGCTTGATAGAATTGTTTTAGTGTTCTACTGTGGACTCCTGTTAGAATTATTTCTTTGTAGTGCAAGAGATTTGGGTCTATTGTTATTTGTGTTGGAGGCCAGATTGCTCCGAAAAAGATTACTGTGGCGGTTTTTCCAGCAGCTTTTATTCCCTGTTCAATTGCCCTTTTATTTCCAACTGCAACTATTACTCCATCAACTCCTCTACCATTAGTTAATTTCTTAACTCTACTTTCAAAATCTTCTTTATTTGGATTGATTAGTTCATCTGCACCAAGTTTACTTGCAATTTCAAGTCTTTCATCAATAATTTCACTTACAATAATCCTTACACCCTTTATTTTTAGTAGTTGTAGATGTAGTAGCCCCATTGGACCTGCACCTATAATTAATACTGTATCTCCATAATTGATGTTTAATTTTTCAATACTATTGATGCAGCATGCTAATGGTTCTGCAAGTGAAGCTTCTTCAAAGCTTATTGAATTTGGTATTTTAAAGACATTTCTTTCAGGTGCTTTAGTATATTCTGCAAATCCACCAATGAATGGACCTCTATTTTCACATAAATTATCTCTACCAATTAGACAGTAGTGGCATTTTCCACATCTAACTATCATGTCAACTGTAACTCTATCTCCAATATTTACTTTAGAAACATTACTTCCAATATCCTCAACTATGCCTGAAACTTCATGTCCAAGAATTACTGGATATTTTGGTGTCCATAAACTTTTAATTCCATTATAAATTCTAAGATCGGCTGCACAAATTCCGCAAGCCTTAACTTTAATTAAAACTTCATTTTCATTTATTTTATGTTTTGGTATTTCTTCAATTCTAATATCTCTTGGACGATAAAGTAATGCGGCTTTCAAATCTATTGCACCAAAATAGTTTAGAATTTAATCTTAATATTAATTTGACGAAGGAGGATTAATTATGAATTTGAGATTAAATAGAATTTTGGGTTTAAAGGATAGGGTTATAATTGTTGCCATGGACCACGGAAACTTCGCTGGACCAATTCATGGAATAATTAATATTGAGAAGACATTAAGGAAAATTATTAATGAAAATTTTGATGGAATAATACTATGCCCTGGAAGTGCAGTGAAATTAGCCAATTTGATTGGCAAATATAGGAAATCTTTAATTTTAAGAGTTGATGGTGCTAGAACAGTTTATGGTGAGGGAATTACTAGGAGGATTTCATCAGTTACTGATGCTATTAGAATTGGTGCTGATGCAATTATTGCTATGGGATATATTGGAGGGAAATATGAAAATGAATCTTTAGTTCAACTTGGAAGTTTTGCTATTAAATGTAGGGAGTGGAATATTCCACTTATAGCTGAAATGATACCATTAGCTGGAAAGGAAGATAAATTTAATGTTAATTATATTAAGGTTGCAGCTAGAATTGGTGCTGAAATTGGTGCATCTATGATTAAAACATATTATACTGGTTCTATTGAATCTTTTAGGGAAGTTGTTGAGGGATGCCATATTCCAATAGTAATTGCTGGTGGACCTAAAATGGATAATGATAGAAGGATACTTGAAATTGTTAAGGGTGCAATTGAAGCTGGAGCAATTGGAGTTGCTTTTGGAAGAAATATTTGGCAGCATAGTAATCCTAATGGTATGATTAGAGCTATAGCTAAAATTGTCTATGATGATGCTGAGGTTGAGGATGCAATAAAAGAGTTAATTTAAATTTTATATATTCTCTTGGCTAAGTCTATTAGCCTATCAATTAATACTTTAACTATTATTTCACCCTTCTCCCTATTAGCCTTACTTGATTCACCAATAACTCCACTATATCCACGTTTAAGCCATCCAAATACCATTAATTTTGGTGGTGGTGAAACTAAGTCTAATGTATAGTATTCTGAGAATGGTTTTGGAATGTAATCTATAGTTTTATCCATGTAAACTTTAAGTCCAAGTGCAAGTGCAACTGAAGTTTCAATTTCATCTGCATGATGCATAACCTTCGACTCCCTAACTTGCCTAATAATATCTGCAACTAATTCCCACCAATTAACTAATGCTATTATTACATCATGAAAAGTACCCTTAATTTCCCTAATTGCTAATTGTAATGCCGCATAGTTTCCTCCATGACCATTAAGTACTATTAGTTTTTTAAAGCCATGATGTATTAAGCTTCTACAAATATCCTTAATTAATTCACGTAAAGTATCAGGTTTAATTGAGATTGTACCAGCAAACCCCAAATAATGCTCTGAACAACCATATACTACTGGGGGAATTACGAGTAGAAATGGTTCTTTAACCTTTTCTGCTGCTAGCAATGCTATTTTATATGGTATGTATGTATCTGTAATTAATGGCATGTGATATCCATGCTGCTCAAATGATCCTACTGGAATAATTATTATACATTTATTTTTATCCAATTCTTTTACTTCAGGCCAAGTATATTCCTCAAGCTTAACACTCAATTTATACACCAACATTAAATTTACTCATCAATTTATATAGGATACATCACCATTCAATCCATTAAATTTATTATAGTGAATTATAGAATATTTATTGAGTAGTGGAATTTGATAATTAAGCATTCATTTTAACTTTGATACATCCCATTCAATTCACTTATTATCTTCAATTAGGATCTGCATAAAATTGGAGTTAACATTTAGGGAGGTGTTATATGAATATAGAAGTCGTATTCATAATAATATTTGCATTCACATTAATACTAATGTTTACTGAAATTGTTCATAGAGCTATTGCAGCATTAATTGGTGCAATTTTAATTTCATATTTAGGCTTAACATTTCATGTTTTCTCCTATAATGAAGTTTTTAATTTCATTGATTATAAACTCTTAATTTTTGTTATTGGAAGCTTAATTATGACAAGTGTTTTGGAATATGTCGGCGTATTTCATTTTATTGGATTAAGTTTAATTAGAAAAATTGAGATTAATCAATTGAAATTAATAATTATTTTCACATTAATGTCACTATTAATGGCCACATTTATTAGCAATATACCTGCAATGCTAATTATAGGTGCAATGATAACAGCAATCACTAGAAGAATGAGTGTAAATCCAATTCCATATTTAATTGCATGTTCAATTGCAATTAATATGGGTGGAACAACATTACTTATAAGTTCAATTCCAAATATGCTAATTGCATCAGCATTCAAAATGACATTCACAGATTTCGCATACACTACAATTCCATTTCTAATTATAATTACACCAATAACAATAATGCTTTTAAAAGAAATTTTAAAATTTGAAGATTCTAAGTGTAAGTCAAGTTTAGAAAAAATTGATCCATGGAGTACTGTTAGCAGTAAATTTGACTTAATAATATCATTAATAATAATGATAACCATAATAATTTTATTCATTATAAGCGATAAAATTGGATTAGGATTAGAAGCAATAGCAATTAGTGGAGCAACAATACTACTAATATTAACTAGGAAGAAGTTCAATGAAATAATGAGACATATAGATTGGGGAACAATAATATTCCTAGCAGGATTCTTCATCATAATAGGAGCAATAGAAAAAATAGGAATACTTGAAGAAATAGGAATAGCCTTAACTCAAATGGCGAGAGGAAACCAGATACTATTAACATTAATATCATTATGGCTATGCGGATTAACATCAGGAGTAATAGACAATATACCAGTAACAATGACCCTAATACCAATAATAAAAGGAATAATACATACAACAAAAATTAAAACACAACCATTATGGCTATCACTAATAATAGGAGCAAACTTAGGAGGAAATCTAACACCAATAGGATCACCAAGCACAGTAATAGCAATAGGAATACTAGAGAAAAATGGATACACAGGATATCTAAAAGAATTCATAAAAACAGGAATAATAATTACAATAACACATCTAATAATAGCATCAATATACATCTACATAAGATATTACGTAACCTAGCAATCAAAACTTATAAACTACTAAAATTAATCATATTTAGGGGCAATGACTGATCAGAGTTACGATGAAAAATGATTTAAAGGCATTAAAAGGAGCCCCCAAACCCTAAAATTCATGAGCGGCGGTCGTCCAGCCTGGACTAGGACGTGGGCCTCCCGAGCCCATAACCCGGGTTCAAATCCCGGCCGCCGCATTAACTTTAAATAAATATTTATTTCTTGAATTGATAGTTATGGAAGGCATTTATCATTCTCAACATCATGTTGCTGATCTCTCTTCGCAATCCTCAATACTCCTTTTTCAATGGTTTTCTTAATTTACATTTAAATGTTGAGTTTTTAAATTTTCTAATACTTTTAGAGAAATAATTGCTTGATGGGAGGATTTTAATTTAGAACTTTAGAGTTTATATTGGTTATCAATTTACTGATGCGGTGAATTTATTAGTTTGTTTTGGTTGTTGATTTGCGACGGTGAGAATTTGCCTAGTAAGATTCATGCCGATGACTTTATTGATAAAATTGAACGTATGATTGGTTCATTGGTTAAGGTTTATTTGATTGATGGTAGAATTATTGTTGGTAAGCTTATTTCTTTGGATCCAGATTATCTTAATATTTTAATTGAGGAAGTTGGTGGTGAGAATGTTGATGAAAAATTAACTCTCATTCCCGGAACTTCTATTGGCTATATTAAGTTTATTAAAGTTAAAACTCCTATTGAGAAGAAGAGTCTTGAGGAGAGGGTTCTCGATTTACTTGAAAGAGAACCTAATTTAAGTGTTTCTGAAATTGCTAAGATACTTAATATTGAGCCTAGTAGGGTTAGGAGTGTTATTAGGCGTTTGAGGAGGAAGGGGTATATTAAGAGTGGTGATGAGAAATCTGGAAGTGAAGTTAAATCTTGAAATTAAAGTTAAACCAGTTGCATTTGAAAGTTTAGGAGTTAGATCAATGTGTACTTTTATTGAAACTCCAGATGCTAATATTCTTATCGATCCAGGTGTTTCTCTTGGTAAGAGATTTGGATTACTTCCACATCCAAAGGAATATAGAGTATTGAAGAAAATGAGGAGAAATTTAATTGAATTAGCTAATAAGGCTGATTTACTAATTATTAGTCATTATCATTTTGATCATTATTCTCCATTGAATTATACTGATTATACTTGGACTTGGAGTAAGCCTGAAGATAATGCACTCATATATTTAGGGAAAATTTTGCTGGTTAAGGATTATAGGGATAATATTAATTTTAGTCAGAGGAAGCGTGGATGGATATTTAATAAATTGGTTAAGGATTTGGCTTCTAGAATTGAAATTGCTGATGGTAAGACATTCAAATTTGGTGAAACTATTATTAGGTTTAGTATGCCTGTTTGGCATGGTGAAATTAATACTCCTCTAGGCTGGGTTTTAATGACCACTATAGAGTATAAGCGAAGTAAAGTTATGTTTACATCTGATGTTCAAGGTCCAATTGATAATAGTATTTTAAATTTAATTTTGATGGAGAAGCCTGATTTACTTATTATTGGTGGTCCTCCAACCTATTTATCTAATGGTAGAGTTAATGTTAATAGTATTAGTAGGGCTTTTGAAAATTTAGTTAAATTGGTTAAGTTTATTCCTAATATTATTTTGGATCATCATTTATTGAGGGATGTTAATTGGAGAAATTATGTTAGGAATGTATTTAGGAGAGCTGAGGAAATTGGTCATAATATTTTTACTGCAGCTGAATTTTTAGGTAAGAGGAATAGGTTGCTTGAAGGTAGGAGGAGAGAGCTTTATGAAAAATATCCTCCAAGTGAAAAATTTATTGAATGGACTAAAATGAAGAAGGATGAAAGGAAGAAGAAGCCTCCACCATTAAGGGGTTAATGAACAAATTTACTGAATGTTGATTTCATTAATTTTAGAATCTTATGGTTTAAGTTCTTCAATATAATTATTTTTACCTAGATAATGTATTTTCGTTTGATTTATAATTTTGTTATTCAATTTTTCAAAATCCTTATCAAATGTATAGAAATGTCTAAATTTTGCATATATTGATGTTGCTAGAATTATTGAATCTATTTCTGGAATTTTATAGTCTCTCCTAATATATGAAGCTTTTATACATATATCTTGATTTATTGGTATTATTTTGAATAATTTATGTAATGAATCTTTTATTTTAATGAATTTATCTTCCTCTTTAAATAGGTAGGCTATTAATATGTTTGTATCATAGAAGCCGCTATTATCTTTCACTACTCTTTCTCTTCTCATCGAGTTCTTCAGCTAAATTTTTAATAGAATATCCTGGATTGAGAATTCCAGCTAGGTCTTCAATGCTTAAAGCTTTTTCAACAATTATTTTATTATCATTAATGTATATTTTGACGTAATCTCCGGGAGCTATATTTAATTTATCGCAGATTTTCTTTGGTAATGTTATCTGTCTTTTTCTAGTAACCTTTACAATATTCAATAATATGTCACCAGTCTAATGTTAATGGTACTACTCTTTTTAAAAAGTACTACTATATTGTTGTAGTAATTTTATTTTATAATGATATGGGAAGATTTAAGTAGTTTTATTTTATTTTTTACTTGGATGATGAGTCTGGCCCCAATGACCTTACTAAGGGATGATATAGATCTTGAGTACTGAGCATCCCGGTGGAGAAGTTGCCACCGAGGTTAAAATATTGGAAATCGAAATTTCTCACATACCTAGATACATAACTATAAAGCGCAATCCAGAGTCTCTATTCGTCGCGAAGGATAAGAGGAGGGTGGCTCTACTATAGGTAAGAAGCTCGAAGATTTCTTAGTTTTCTAAGCTTATCCATCAAGCTCTATGTGATGATTGCTAAGCTTTCTTCTCTCTTCCTCAGCCTGGTAGCGAAGTCGGTAGTAACCCATGTGTTAGTCACTATGGCCTTATGGACTATCTTGGGAACTAGCAATTGAGCCTCGTCTGCTATGAACATGTTCTCTATTCTATTCATGGGAGACTTGTTTAATGCCTTTCTGAGGTAAGCTGTGGTTATTACTTTGTAGATTAACATTTCTTCACGCTTATACGCAACTCTCCTATTTAAATCATGTAGATCGACCAGCAAGTTTACTCCTTTAATAGAGGCTGGATCAATGCTGGAACGGTAGACGTAGAATATTCTCCTCAAGACTAGGTTATCCCTGAATGGGTTAAGTATCCTGAGGCATAAGTCAGCATTCTTGGCTTTAACGGCTAAGTTCATTGCAGCTCTAGCCTTACTGGTGCCAGTTACACCGTAGAAGGTGAAGTGATATCCGAAGTAAGGATTTATCGGTGATAAGAAAGGTGAGTTCTCGTCTTCAACTTCTCCGAGGTAAACTCCGTCGCTAAACTCCTGTTTAGGGTTAGCTCCTAGTAATGGTGAGTGACAATAAGTGCAGAACATACCCTCGACGCTTACCCTGCCGTAGTTCATGCATAGCATATAGGCTATGAAAGAAAATCGTAAGTTTAAACATAGGTTTGATTGAAGCGTAACGTTTCCATAAATTCATTACAGACAGGTATAAGGATTTAAGAGTATGAGTTAAATTATTATGTTAGTGGTAGAAATGTCTAGGGCTGTTAAGGATTTCGAGTGGCTTAACGCTCATTACTCTGAGCTTCAGAAGGCTTATCCAAACATGTATGTGGCCGTTAAGGATGGTAGGGTTATAGCCTACGGTAGGGAGTTTGGAAAAGTGTATGACGAGGCTAGGGAGAAGGTTGGTGAAGATTTTATGATAGACTATATCCTATCAGGTGAGCCTTTTGTCCTTGAAGTTAAGCTACAGGATAACAGAAGTAAGTTTTAGAAGGGAAGTAATAGATTCTGTTAAGAAGGTTTTTGGTCTAGATATAGGGAAGGGCTATCTCTATGGGGTCTTAACCCTATTCAAGTCGAGGGATTTTTGGATAGAGCCTTCCCCATGGTTTACGATACAGGTGCAGTCGTCTCTCTTCTACCCTTTAGGTTTTTCAAGATGCTTAACGTAAAGAGGTTCGCCCCTGTAAAGTTGACTGGAATCTCATCAGAGATGGAAATCCCGGCTAGACTTGTGAGAGTGACTTTAAAGTTCATAGACTTGAAGGGAGTAGAGTCTCCTGAGATAGAAGCTTGGGTAGCTATAGCTGAGAGAGAAGATGTTCCTTTAATAATAGGGTTAAAAAGCATTGCAGAAACACATGACTTTACGGTTAACTTTCGAGATAGAACTTTCACTCTAAGCTTCTACTAAACTCACCTGACATTTCTAGGATAAATGCTTACATAAAATCACAAATCTTCCTGAGATATAGTATCCTTGAATCCACTATATCTCGAAAGAAAGGAGGATTACAATATGCCTCCTTTCTTTACTGAAGACCTTATTGACCACTTCGATGAACTCATCATCGGATAATTCAGAAACAATCTTCTTAACAGCCTTCCTCCTCTCCTCATCAGCAAAGTACGCATATCCATCCTTCTCAAACTTAGTCTCAAATTTACCAAACCAAGCTAAGATCCCCGTCCCTATGGAAAAGCCTTCTTAAGAATATTCTGCGTTCTTCAGCCTTATCCAATTTGAATCCCAGAATATTCATCCACCTACACGAATTCAAATTTTACTTTACACCTCACCTAAAAAGTAGTGGGTATATTAATAGAGGATAGAATTTATGGGCTCGTATTTATCCCTCACGCCATCTCCAACTTTGTTGATTAGGTGTAGTTCATAAAACGAAGTTGATGTAATTGAACTTCTTCACTGAAACTCTTATATAGGATCTTGAATGCTGATAACAAATAATGATGTGATATGTAGGAAAAGCATCTTAATCTCGATTTCATGTCAGATTAAGATAGAGTTTAATAATGGATATGTAAATAAAGGTATTAGCCACTTGCTATCAATATATTTAAGCTTTCTCTCAGGAATTCATGTGAAAATTATTGGGACCTTCACTATAACTCCGTAATTTAAATCTTCATACTCATATTTGCATTGAAATCCCTAGTTCGATTCTTCAATATAAATATTGAAATTTAAATTTATAGAGATCATTTACTTCCCTAATAAGATTACATTATAATAAGTTCATCGAGATGTTATCTTATTATATCCTTGAAAACCCTTTAAATTTTAGCTGAGATAAATTTAGGAATATGCTAGTGTCAATATCTAGGCTAGCTTATGTTTTATCTCATTTCCTCTCATTGACAGGTCCAGGAATGGTTTATCGATATGCTTTCTAGCGTATTCCTCTAATAATGTTTTGCCTTCTTCATGAATTTCTTCTCGAAACAGTCTTATTCTATGTCATAGTCCTGCTTGGATTCTGTCCATCCATGTACAAGATGCCATTTTCATCGTTACCTCCTGCTCTAAGAATGTATATCTCTAAAAGAATATTGAAAGAAATTTACAGTCTCATTATTGAATGAGTTTAATTTTCCTTAAGATTCTCAGGGAAATATAGAGTAATGGTAGTGCTATATACCCTAGTATGGCATCAGCTCTCAGAAAGCCGAACATCAACTCTTCATAGGCTATAGGTTCATTTACGATGATGCCATCAAGCCATGACGCTATATTAACAAGTACTTGTATCATCATAGCAGCTACCGCCAAACCTAAACCTAAAATAATTGCTGCCAGAGTCTTTATTAATTCTCTCTTAAACCAGTAGTATACCGATGAAATCATTAAGAAACCTATAGATAACATTATTAGGAATATACCTAGGTCCCCCGGTATATAGTCTGGGTACAAGAGCTCTCCTGCCCCAGTAATTCCTAAATACCAGTTAACAATAGCTATAAAGCCTGTCACTAAGTACGTTAAGCCTAACACGATTTTCACAGGAATTATGGCATATATGCAACGTTTAAGTATATCCTCACTACTCTCCATAATCAATCACCTCTAACTAAAGCCAAGTATTAAGCCAATACCTATAATGCTTAGCGATATAATATATGCCAATAAAACCTCGTAAATTATAGCTAAGATTGCATACTTTAATCCTAATTCGCTTCTTACCATAGCGACAGTTGCAAGGCATGGTACATAGATTAAGACGAAAGCCATATAAGCATAAGCAGTTAGCGGTGTAAAGGCACGGCTTTCAGCAATAATATCCATTAGCTCTTCCTCCCCTACACCATATAGTATAGCCATTGTGCTAACTACAATTTCCTTAGCTATAAAGCCGAAGAACAGAGATACTGCTGCTCTCCAATCCCATCCCATTAATGAGAATATAGTTGAAGCTAACGATTGACCTAAAATACCAACCCAGCTTTCTCTAAGAAGCTG
>CAZCCB010000041.1:0-6656 GCA_964497155.1 uncultured Nitrososphaerota archaeon
AAAAAAAAAAAATAGAAAAAAAATTATTAAAATAAAGAAAAATAAAAATAAATTAACTAAATTAATAGAAAAAAGGAAAAAATTAAAGGATGAAATAATAGAAAAAAGAGTTGAAATTAAAAATCTTAAGAGACAAATATCTGAAAAGAGATTATTTATAAGAAGAAGTATTAAAGAGATAAGGATAAAGAGAAAGAAAATTTATTCAATAAAAAGAGAAGTTAATATCGATTTGAATACATTAAAAGAGAAACTTGAAAAATTAGAATGGTTTTATCAGACAACTCCCTTAAGTAAAGAGGAAGAAAAAAGAATTGTTAATTTAATTAATGACCTAATGAAAAAGCAAAGAAAACTTGAGTATGTAATTAGACTTGAAGAAGAAACAGAAAAATTAAAGAGAGAAATAGATAAGGCTAATGGAGATATTTTGAATAAAGAGCATGAAATAGAAACATTAATAAATGAAATAAATAAGTATGAAGAGAAAATGAAGTATCTTAATACCAAGATAATTGAAGTAAGAAAGACCATCCAAAAAATCAAAACGGACCTAAATAAGTTTAATAGGGAGATAAAGAATATTGAAGCTGAAATTTCAAAAAACGAGGCTGAACTAATTAATCTTAAAGCTAAAAGAAATGCAATAATCATTTCAATTGAAAAAAGAAAAAGGAAAGAGCAACTTAATAGATTGCTTGAAAGAGCTCGTGAAAAGATAAAAAGGGGGAGACGATTAACTTTTGAGGAATTTAAAGTATTAATGGAAACAGATTCTATGAAGAATTAATTTAAAAATTAAGCTTTCATATAAATATTCTAGTATAGATTCTATGCCAAGTGAGGAGTAATGAAAGAAGGGAGAGATACTAATGAGAAAATATTAATATTATATGTTGATAGAGATAATGATCTTGGTTTAACAACAGGAGTTAAAACACCAATCATTGGAAGAGACAATAACCTAGAAGTTGCAACAAAATTTGCCCTTAAATCTCCAGAAGATTCTGATGTTAATGCAATGTTTGCTGCTATAGGACTATATGATGAATTAAAGAGGGAAGGAGTAGAATGCGAAATAGCTACAATTACTGGTTCAGTTGAAGGAGGATTAAAAGCCGATATGAAAATTGCAAACGAATTAAATGAAGTGCTTAAAGATTTCAGGGCTACTGGAGTGATTTTGGTATCTGATGGTGCAGCTGATGAATCTGTAATTCCAGTTATCCAATCGAGATTACCAATATTGTCAGTTAAAAGAGTATTAGTTCAGCAACAAAGAGGAGTTGAGGAGACATACATCCTTATAGCACGTTATCTTAGAAAGATTATAGAAGAACCTCAATATGCTAGAATGTTTTTAGGTATTCCTGGAATGATTTTCCTATTATTAGCAGCATTATATATAGTTGGATATGCACAGTATACTACACTTGGTGCTTTAATTGTAATTGGAAGTGCCTTTGTAATTAGAGGATTTTCCATTGATAGAATAGTAATGAAATGGTGGGAATCTTCTCCAATAATAGTTTTCACTGGATTTATAACATTAATCGCATGCAGCGTGGCAATATATGAAGGAGTAAATAGAGTATTCTCTGAAATAAGTGTTACCCCTCAATTAATATCAAATATACCTAAGATAATTGGATTATTTCTTAGTCAAGCTATAGACATATTTCTAGTTGGAATAGGAATACTATTAGCTGGTAGGATGATTGATAAATACTTAAGGGAAAGACCTAAGCTTTGGCATGATTTTGTTGGATTAGTATTTCTTGGAACTATCCGTCCAGTTCTTCAGAATGTTGCTCTCTTGTTAACTACTCCAGGTATAAGTCATGAAATACTAATATATTCGCTAGTACTTACAGCAGGAATATGTTCAAGTCTTATAGTTGCGTTTACTCTAATTGATAAAATTAAGGAAAAGAAATGGAAAAAGGGAGGAGCTTAAATGAAAATAAGAATTGGCATTATTGGAGGAACAGGATTTGAAGAAGCAATAAAGGGGCTAAAGGAAAAAATTATTGAGACACCATATGGTAAAATTGAAATTTTCTTGGGAAAGTTAGATGGAGAACAAATAGCATTCGTTCCGAGACATGGGAAAAGACATGAAAAGCCTCCTCATATGGTAAATTATCGAGGTAATATATGGGCTCTTTATTCCTTGGGTGTTGAAAGAATTATTGCCACAAATGCTGTTGGAGGTATTGCTGATAAATTAAAGCCTGGAGATCTAGTTATAGTAAACGATTTTATTGATTTCACTAAGAGTAGGGTAATTACATTTTATAATGGCCCAGATGTTATTCATGTAGACATGACTGAACCCTATTGTCCTGAAATAAGAAATGCTATATTGAAGGTGATTAATAGGAAAAAATTGTCAGTTAATGTTTGGGATCATGGAGTTTATGCATGTACTGAAGGACCTAGATTTGAGACTCCAGCTGAAATAAGAATGCTTAGGATTTTAGGTGCAGATGTTGTTGGAATGACGGGAATTCCTGAAGTAGTTTTGGCTAGAGAAGCAGGAATATGTTATGCTACAATATGTATCGTCACTAATTATGCAGCTGGAAAGCAGGAAAGAATAAGCGTTGAGGAGGTCTCGTTAATTATGAAGAAGATGACTCCAATTATAGTAAATATAATTTCTGAGGCTATACAGGAAATACCATTGGAGCGTAAATGTAATTGTAAAATAGGTGAAGTAAGGCTGTAGTCTTATTTTAAAATTCTGGGCAATTCATTTAAAATTTTACATTGATTCTTCTCAATTATTGCCATTTCTTCGATTCTAACTCCACCCAAGTTGGGAATATAAATGCCAGGTTCTATGGTTACGACATTACCTGCTCTTAGAATATCATCACTATCTTGACTTAATCTAGGAGATTCATGAACATTCAATCCTACACCATGACCCAGGCTATGAACAAAATATTCACCATAACCTTTTTCCGAAATTATTTTTCTGGCTGCTACATCAATCTCTCTTGCCTTTATACCTTCCTTAGCAATTTTTACTGCTTCATCAATTGCATTATTAACCACCTCAAAAATCTCAAATATTTCTGGTGGCATATTATTGCCAGTATATACGGTTCTTGTAATATCGGAACAATAGCCGCAATATTTAGCTCCCAAATCTATAACTACAAGTTCATTTTCCCTTATTTTTTTACAAGTAGGGGAACCATGAGGATAAGCTGAACGATAGCCTGAAACAACTATTGTTTTAAATGAGAACCATTCTGCACCTGCTTTTCTCATAGCATATTCTGCTTCACCTGCAATTTCAATTTCATTCTTTCCCTCATTAATTGCCTCTATAGCAGATTTCATTCCAAATTCAGCAATTCTCAATGCTTTAACTATTAGCTCTATTTCTTCATGACTTTTGATAGATCTAAGCTCATTTATTAAGTCTGAAGATTCTTTAATATTAAATCCCTCAAACTTACTTTTCAGATTCTCATATAGGGAAGCAGTAATTGAAGCCTTACATAACCCTATGGTGGAAGGTCTTGATTCTTTAGTAAGCTCATTATATAACAAATCAACAAGCTTAGAACGCTTCTCTACAGTTATTACTGACGCGTTTTTAACAATTGAACATGCTTCCTCATATTCCAGTCTTGATACAAAGAGAATAGGATTATGATTAGTTGGTATAATTAACGCTAAACCTCTTGGAAAATTAGTGAAATAATATATGTTGCAGGGGTCGAATAAAATGATTACATCTAGAAGATGTGTTTCCATTAGACTTTTTATTTCTGAAATTCGAGTTTTTAAAGTGCTATGAGATATCATCATAACACCACGCGGGGTTTCACTTAATTGATTAGTCCTAGAGATATTTTAAATGTTACATTTAAGATTAGAAGAGAGCTTGGATATCCTATAAAAAGTATTCCTAAAATAATTAGCGTATTTTCAAATGATAATGAAAGAAAGCTGTATATAGTCTGTGGCGATAGAGCCGATAGATCGGTTCTTATAGGTCCTGGCGGTAGAGTGGTATATGAAATAGCAAGAAAGTTAAATTATGAAATTGTAATCATAAGAGCATTGACTGACATACTCGTTTCATTTGAAAGGATAAGGCAATCTATTGAAAAAGCTAGAAAAGTAATTGAAAAAATTCATGATAATAGAGTAAAAAAGGTTATCGAGAATAAAATTATACCATTAGCTAAGGAGCACATGAGAATTGTAAGTAGAAAATGGAAAGTAAAACTGAATGATATAAACTACTCTACTGATGTTAAGACAGTCATAGCATTTTCAGGAGGAGTGGATAGTGCAGCAACTCTAATTTATGTAAAAAATATTGGATTAAAAAATCTTTCAATAACTGTTGATCCAGGACCATTTATAATACCAAATCATGTCAAATCCAAAATAATTGACTTTACAAGGAAAAATAAAATAGAACATAAATTTACTAACTCAATAGAGGAATATGATGAGATAATTAGTAAGGCTAGATCTGGACATCGCATTCCATGTAAGGCTTGTCATGAAATTATTAAAAGAACAGTAGTTAGAGAGGCGATTGCAAATGATGCGAGGATAATATTCTTTGGTGATCTTTTACCAACAGGGTATCATTCAATTAGACTTATAGGTGGAGAGCTTATTAGAATTAATTTGCCAGCTTTCTTAGCATTAACTAAGACTGATACAATTATTATTTCGAAGATACACGGATATGGCGACACAAAGTTAATTTATGGATGTCCATTACTAAGATACTCTATGAAGAAGAATAGACATTTCAAGTATATTGCCATTCAAAGAGTACTTAGAGAAACCAGAGCAGGTATTTTAGAACCAAATCAAGCATTAGAATTAATTAAAAGTATAATTGAGCTTTAGCAAACGCGCGGTAAAGGTGTACCTATTGGTGGTTCAATTATTCTTCTGCCTCCTACCATAGTCTCAAGTACTACGAAGCCTGGATTTTCCTTTACAACTTGACCAATAATGGTGGCGTTCTTACCAAGATGTATTGAGCGAATGGCTTCCAATACTTCTTCAGCCTTCTCAGGTTTGACTCCAATAATTGCTCTGCCTTCACAGGCTAAATATAGGGGATCTAATCCTAACATTTCCGAAGCAGCTCTAACCTCATCTCTAATTGGTATTTTATTTTCATGAATTATTATTCCAACATTAGACTTCTTAGCAAGTTCATTAAGTGCAGCTGCAAGGCCTCCTCGTGTTGGGTCTTTCGCTGCAGTTATACCTCCAATTTTAAGTGCTTTATTCATTATTGGCCATATGGGTGCGACATCAGAGACTATCTCAGTTTCAAATTCAATGCCTTCTCTAACAGATATTAAAGCTATTTCATGCTCTCCAATTGTTCCTGTAACTATAATTTTATCGCCAGGTCTTAAACCTGAATCAGTTATTACTTTTCCCCGCCTTGTTAATCCGATCCCAGTTGTAGTTATTATTAATTTGTCAATTCTACCTTTGGGCATAACCTTAAAATCTCCACCCATAATGGTAACACCGATTTCTTTGGCGGTTAAACTCATTGAGTTAATTACTTTTTTGAGATCATTTATTGAAAAACCTTCCTCGACTATTAAGTCATCTAATATGGCTAACGGTTTTGCACCCATGACTGCTAAATCATTTATTGTTCCTGAAATAGCTAGTTTACCTATATCTCCTCCTGGAAAGAATATGGGATCAACAGTATATCCATCAGAAGTTAATACGATTTCCCATTCTCCAAGGGGAATTGATGCTCCATCATCTAAGTCCTTTAAACCTACACCATTAAGAATTCTTCCATCACCGAAGGACTTTACAAAAAGTGATTCTATAAGGTTAACCATAACTTCGCCGCCGCCACCATGAATTAACTTTACGTATTCGTCGTGCATGGTATCTCCCAAGAGCATAATGCTTAATAGTATGAATAAAATTAGCGTTTGATTAGTAGAGAAGGGGGTTTAATGCTGTGAGCTTTTATCAGGGAAGAGATTTCAGAAAACCGAGTGGGGGGAGAATTAGACCATATAGGAAAAAGAGGAAGTTTGAATTAGGAAGACCTCCAACTGAAACTATTTTAGGAGAAGAGGAAGTGCGTAAAATCGAGAGGGTTAGAGGCGGTAACTGGAAAATAAGATTAAAAACATCAGTTTATGCTAATGTAACAGACCCTAAGACAGGTAGAACTCTTAGAGTACAGATAATTAAAGTGAAAAGTAATCCTGCAAATCCAGATTATTCGAGGCGAGGTGTAATAACAAGGGGAGCCATAATAGAGACGCCACTAGGTGAAGCAAGAGTTACCTCTAGGCCAGGCCAAGATGGAGTAGTTAATGCAGTACTCATAATCAAGGAATAAAATACAATGTGATGTTATGAAAAAGAAAAAATTGCTTGTTATTTGGCCAATTTATTTTAATTCCAAAGTTAGTAGAAAAATGGGAAGAAAAATACCTTTGAATCTTGCAGTTGAAGACCCTAGGATTGAAGAAATTGTTAAGATAGCTAGAGAGCTAAATTTAAATCCAATTATTGAAGAAAAAGCATATCCTAAAATGTGGTGGAGAGAAAAGAAAAGAATTTTAGTTGAAAAGAAAATGAGTAAAAGCAGATTATTAAAAGAAATAGCGGTA
>CAZCCB010000041.1:6666-12921 GCA_964497155.1 uncultured Nitrososphaerota archaeon
GTTAAGAAGAAATAGGTTAATGAGAAACACTAAGAAATAATTCTTGAAAAACATCTTGAAATCATAATTTAAAAACGCGCTACACTTATAAGAAAATTCTACTATTTCAATCACGCATTTTCGGGGTTGATTTATTGAAGCGCCTCGGAAGAATACTAAGAATAACAAGTAAGGGTCTCATCTTAATTAGAACTGATAAGGCTCCACCTATCGAAGCGAAAGTTCTTGATGCGAAGGGTAGGTTAGTTGGATGGGTTTATGATGTTTTTGGCCCAATAGATTCTCCCTACGTTTTGATTAAACCTTCAGGAGATATTGATGATATTAAAGGTATGTTGAAATCCAGTCTCTATGTTTCTGATATTAAGAGGAGGAGGAGAGATTGGAAAAAATTGAAACGCAAATAGAGAGATGCCCCGAATGTGGTAGTACCAAATTAATAAGAGATTATGAAAGAGCTGAGATAACATGCCTAAATTGTGGATTAGTTATTAGTGAGAGAATAGCTGATCCTGGTCCTGAATGGAGAGCTTTTGATCAAGAGCAAAAAGAGAAGCGGGCTAGAGTCGGTGCACCGATGACCTTAACTATTCATGATAAAGGTCTTTCCACAATAATTGATTGGAGGGATAAAGATAGCTATGGTAAAGATTTAACTCCAAGAAGAAGAGCTCAAATTTATAGACTTAGAAAATGGCAAAGAAGAGTACGTGTCTCTGATGCTTCTGAGAGAAATTTAGCATTTGCTCTTCAAGAAATAGAGAGAATAGCATCTCAGTTAGGTCTACCTAGAAGCATTCATGAAGAATCAGCATTAATTTATAGAAAAGCTGTTGAAGAGAGACTCGTTAGAGGAAGATCTATCGAAAGTATGGCTGCAGCTGCACTCTATGCTGCTTGCCGTAGATTTGGCATTCCAAGAACACTTGATGAAATAACTAAGGTTGCTAGAGCTGGTAAAAAGGAAATTGGTAGAAGTTATAGATTTATAGCCAGAGAATTATTAAGAAGAATTCCACCAACAAACCCTGTTGAATATATACCTAGACTTATTAGTCAACTCGAATTAGCTGGTGAAGTACAAATGAAAGCAAGCGAAATAGTACAACAGGCAAGCAAAATAGGATTAACCTCAGGAAGAGGACCAATAGGAGTAGCAGCGGCAGCAGTTTATATTGCAAGCGTCGTGTTAAATAGAAAACGTACACAAAGAGATATAGCTGCCGCAGCAGGTGTTACTGAAGTAACAATTAGAAATAGGTATAAAGAGCTAGTAGAACGCCTAATAATAGACATACCTTTATAAACCTCAATCATCATTTTTATTTATTATGCTTAAATTATTAAGCCGCTTTACATCTCAATCAAAAAGTGGAAGTCATCTAAATATAGATGAATAATAGAGAATTATTTGGTATCGGGGATAAGTTTGCCGCGAATAAGATTAAGTCTAATGGAGAAAAGAGCTTTAGAAATCATAAAGAAAGCAGGTGATGAAGGAGTACTTCAAAGTGATCTATGGAAAATGCTGGGAACTGATAGCAGAGAGGGATCAAGAATAGCTATTAGATTAGAGAAAAAGGGAATAATTACAAGAGAACCAACGGTTCATGCTGGAAAGAAAACGTATAGATTAAGATTAATTAAACGCCCACCAAAAAAGATTTCAATAGTTAGTGTAAAAGGATGCCCGTGTTTCGTATGCCCCGACTTAACTAAATGTGGAGCTGGCTATACTGTTAATCCAATTACTTGTAATAAACTTACTACATGGATTATAGAGAAGATATCTGAAGGAGAAAGTAAATAGACTGCTGAAGATGATATAAAATGAAGGATCGTAGAGAAAGAAGAGATTACTATTATAAGAAAGCGAAAATCGAGGGTTATAGATCAAGAGCAGCTTACAAGTTAAAAGAAATCTTCAAGCGATTTAAAGTTGTCAAGAAAGGATTTATCGTAATAGATTTAGGCGCAGCCCCCGGAGGATGGCTCCAAGTTGCAAGAGAATTTGTTGGAGAGAAAGGATTTGTCTTAGGAGTTGATTTAGCACCTATAAAACCGTTTTCATGGAAAAATGTAAAGACTATGCAATTGGACATAACATCAGAAGAAGCTATTAATGTGATTAAAGAATCATTACCTAAAAATTATGCTGATCTAGTTATCTCAGACTTGGCACCTAAGGTTTCAGGTGTATGGAGCTTAGATCACTTTAGACAAATCTTTTTAGCTGAAAAAGCTCTGGAAATAGCTGAAAAAATACTTAGACCAGGAGGAAATATCGTAATAAAGGTTTTTCAAGGCGAACTTCTTCCTGATTTTATCAGAAAAGTAAAGAAACTTTTTAGAAAGGTAAAGCTCGTGAAGCCTAAAGCATCAAGAAAGCATAGTGCAGAAATATATGTTATTGGTCTTGACAAACTTGAATAGCTTTATAAATTAAATTTAATGGGGCATCAGTTCTTATACCCTTAGGGTTAAAATGAGTTCTAGAGGCAAAATAACCTTTAGATTTAAGAAATGAAATTACCTCCTTAACTGGGGGTGATGATATTTTTAGTTTACTAGCCAAAGTATCTAAAATATAGTACGTTGGCGGACCATCAGCTTCCTCTAATAAAGTACTTAGTAGCTTTTCTGCACGCCACTTAAATTGAATGCTCTTCAGGTTTATTATTTTAATAACATCCTTTATAAAGTTCTTATTTAAAAGAGGACCACACCATAAAGGACCAGCAACTTTAAGTTCATTTTTGCAGTTTGGGCATTTATTAGGAATTGACGATGTTATCCCATATATACATTCCCGATAATGGCATGATGGACAATAAACTATGAAACCTAATTTTTCAACAGCTTTATTCGCCTCAGCAATACTTTTCCTTAAAACTGCATATACCCTTATATAGTGATCAGTTGCATGAGATAAAAGTATATCGAGAGAGAAATCATTTTCTGCAGCTTTTCTAATTAGACTTGCAATTACTAGTCTTACTGCGATTTCATGACAAAAATCGGATTTTAATGGAAAACCCCCATATTTTCTTAGGCAAGCGAGAGGATACAACCCACATAGGGGAGGCATATCAGTGGCAGTTATGCATAGTAAGCCATTAATTCTAGTTGCATTAATTGCAGCTTCTATGAAGTTTACTGGAGAACCAAAAGGATCTATATCTATAACATCAAATCGATTTCCAGACATTGCATAATCATATAATAGAAGTCGAGCATCCCTGCAGGTGACTTCAACAATATGATCCAACTTATTTATCTCGACATTTTCAAGTGCAAGCTTTACTGCGTCTGGATTAATATCATTTAATAGAACATAGCTAACATTATCAACTTCAGCTGCATATCTTAATCCTCTAACTCCTGTTGCTGTGAGGGGATCACAGATTCTTAGTGATTTATTTAATTTCTTTTCAAAGCATTGAACAACTAATACACTTAAGTCTCTACAAAATGCCATTTTAGGGTTATAAAAAACAGGAGCATAAGAGGGATCGAAAAATCCCTTTGAATCTCTATAATAGTTAGGGTCAGGTATTAGTAGTCTTATTTTCCCCTCTTTTATTAAAATTTTGGGAAAAGACAATTGTATGCCTCCTCAATTTCTTCTTAAGTATTTCTTTAAAAATTAACTCGTGTAACCAATTTCTATTTGAAAATGTTACTTCATAAACTTTAACTTCCAAATGTTTCGTAGCTGATATGAGCCATCTACTTAATTTCCAATGTACAACTGAAATTATTGGTTTTTCGCAATTAAATGCCTTAAAAATCATCTCTTTAAATCTCATACTTTTAAGCTCCATAGGACCTATTTCATCAATCACTATTACATCAGCTTGATTAATAGCATTATTTATGGCAGATATACCAATTGATTCTAAGTCATTTAAATTTACATGATACCTACCAACTTTGATTCCAGTGTTAAAATTGATATGAGCCAGCCACCCCTCCTTATTACTCATTAGATCTATTATCTTAAAACCTATTCTAGATCTTCCTACTCTTACTTCTGGGCAAATCACTCCACCAATTTTGAATCCCTGCTCCCTTAAAAGATCTATAACTTTTCTACATACCGTTGATTTACCTATACCGGGTCGACCAGTTATTATGAAAAGCATACTTACCAATTAAGACATAAATATAAAACTTATAAGATTCTCGTTAGTCATATTACCTTATAGTTAAGGGAGAAAATTAAGAGCCATGATAGTAGCGGGAATCGATGAGGCTGGAAGAGGACCAGTCATTGGGCCAATGGTTATTGCTGGTATTGCTATGAGAAAACATTTAATTAAAGAATTGACTGAAATAGGAGTTAAAGATTCTAAGAAAATGACTCCCAATAAGCGGAAAAATCTTTTTCCAAAGATTTTGGAATTGGCTGATGAATATGTAATAAGGATTATTTCGCCTCATGAAATTGATAAAGCTGTTAACATGAAGATAGGAAGGAAATATGGATTACTCAATAGAATGGAAGCAAAGATAATAGCTGAAATAATTTTAGAGTTAAAACCCCAAGTAGCTATTGTTGATTCTCCCGGAGTTAATGAGGAAACGTTTAAGAAAATGGTTATGGAGAGCATTAATAAAAAGCTGGAAGTCAACATTATATCAGAACATAAAGCTGATGAAAAATACCCCATAGTCTCAGCTGCATCAATTATTGCAAAAGTTAAGCGAGACGAAATTATAGAGAACTTAAAAAAGGAATATGGAGATTTTGGCTCTGGCTATCCTTCAGATCCAAAAACGAGAGAATTTCTGAAAAAGTACTACATAAAAAATAAGGAATTCCCAGACATAGTTAGAAAAAGTTGGAAGACCTTAGAAAAAATAAAAGAAGAAATTTCACAAACTAAACTTTTATAGGTAACTTCTAGTTGAGAAACTAAACCCTATAACTAAGGATGTTTTTAATAATTTTTTAAGCTCAAAGACTTGTGGTCGATACAAGTATAATGGAAGATTTATGTCATTTATGGATGGAGATTTATCTGGATTATTTCGGTATAATATTTTGAGTATGGTATAAGCTTCAATTTTTCCACCTAGCACTTGATAAATCCCCCTTCCGAGGTCTAATCTTCTTAGAAGAATTATTGGGAGCTTAAGTTTATTCTGAAAATTTTGTGGAATTATTTTTGCAATTAAATTTAGTTCATCCTTATCAAAAATAATTAATGACCCACTTTTAGTTACTACATTAGGTGTATCAGATTTTAATAGCTGACTTAATGTTTTAAACTCCTTGGGTAGATGATCATTTATTTTTTCAACATCGCTTTGCCATATTTTGTCTAAAATGCGTTTAGCTAAACGAACGTCTCTATTAAACATCATTCATCACTTTTCAAATTTCGCAACTACCATTGCATGAGCTTTATCGAAAGGTTCTAGATGCACTGTACTTATAATATTAAAACCTCGTCTTTTTAGAGTATCTATTTCTCGTTTATATACTTCTGATGGTTCAAGAGTTACATCAACACTTCTAGCTTTAATAGCTAACATTATTGCACCAGAACTTTTTAGGAACATATCTGCATTATCGGCCAGTAATTTAGCTTGTTCTGGCTGTGCGACATCACAGTATATTACATCAACCTCTGGGACTAATGTTCTATATAATTGTGGATGTCTTGCATCTGCGAGAATTGGGATCATATTCTTCCTATGTTCACATACGTTGATCAATTCCCTCACCACTCTTGGAGCAAACTCAACACAGTATACAATACCATTTTTCCCAACAATATCACTTACGTGACTTGCAGTTGTTCCAGTGGCTGCACCTAAATATAGAACTTTACAATTTGGTTTTATTGGAACTTCGGATATCCCCTTAAGAATAGCTGCCGCTAATTTGCTTCTATAGGCATTCCATAAGCGATATTCTACTTCATTATACGTTATCAAGGGTTCACCATATACTTTAAATCCTGGAGCTAGATTTATTGTTGCAAGCCTTTGAGAACCATCTTCCAACTCGGCCCAATATACACCTTCAAAACGTTCATGCTGATAAACTTTAATCAAGAAATCACCTCCTTCTACCTTTTCGTCTCTTTCTTAATGGTTTAGCTTTAATTCGTTTTGGAGGTTTTGCATATATGCGTTTTATTTCTTCTATCCTCTTTTTCAAATCACTTTTTAGTTCATCAGCTATATACGTCCCTGAAAAAGCGTCGACACGTGCTGCTATTGTTAATTTACCTGCAAGAGCTC
>CAZCCB010000042.1:0-12462 GCA_964497155.1 uncultured Nitrososphaerota archaeon
TTGGGATGGTTTTACTGAGTTTATAAGGTGTAGTCATCCTTCTGATCTCTTTCTAAATAAGGATGTTGATAGGAGGATTTTGGTGGGATTTGATAATGATGTTGTGGAAGCTAGACTTGAGGGTACAACTTTCCATATGCTTTTTAAGGGGAAAACAATTGCATATGTTACTTGTCCACCCGGTAAAATTCCGAATTTTATGGTAACTTTAAGGGTTGGAGAGCTTTCTCGCTACAAGTT
Source organism: uncultured Nitrososphaerota archaeon (assembly GCA_964497155.1). Lineage (GTDB taxonomy): Archaea > Thermoproteota > Methanomethylicia > Culexarchaeales > Culexmicrobiaceae > CAYWZQ01. Next base: position 241 of record CAZCCB010000042.1, read on the forward strand.
TTATAGGTTTAAGTATTTACGTGAGTTTACTAAGGTTTACCCCTATTTCTTGCTGCCTCCTTCTGGTGAAAATTTATTATCTGTTTTGGCTCAGAATGATCAGCTTAGGAGATTGGTTAGAGAGCTTTTTGGTAGGTTTGGTTTAAGTTTGGTTCTTCGACCTTATGAGGGGAAGATTGAGTTGCAGAAGTCTATTGAGGATGGAGTTGTAATTTCCTATCCTTATATTACTGCTTCTGATGGTTTGCAGAGACTTGTATTTTATCTTTCTGCTGTGAATTCGAATAGGAATTCTGTATTGATTTTTGAGGAGCCTGAGGCTCATACATTTCCATATTATACTAAGCTTTTGGCAGAGCATATTGCTCGTGATACAAGTAATATTTACTTTATTTCGACGCATAATCCATATGTACTATTATCGTTGATTGAGAAGGCTCCTAAAGATGATGTTGCAGTTTTTATTACTTATATTGATGATGGGATGACGAAGGTTAGGTCGGTGGCTGGTGATGAATTGAGGGGGTTGATGGAGTATGGTGTGGATGTATTTATGAGTATAGATGAATTGTTAGGTGAAGTTTAATGATATTTGTAGAGTGTAAGCCTGATAAAATTTTGGTTAAATCTCTATGTCCTAGAGTTAAAATTAGACATTTATCAAATAAATCTGAAGTATGTAGGAGATTACATTTAATTAGTAATGCTATTGGTTTAATTGATGAAGATCCTGGTAGTCCTCAGCCACCATATATGGATGAGCTTAAGATAATTGAAAATCCATATGCACATATGATTCTCATATTGAGGGATCCTAGTAGAGGTAATTTGGTTATAATTTTAAGACCTAGGCTTGAGGAGTGGTTAATGGAGTTGGCGGGCAGGAGGATTTTAGAGAAATATGGTTTTCCATGGAATTCAGGTTTAATACATACTTTACTTAGACTGCATCCAGAAAAGATTAGAAATGTGATTAATAATTTACTTAGGGAGGAGAATGAAGTCTTATTGTATTTGAGGAAAATCTTATCTTCAACTTTTAAGTTTAAGAGTTAAAATTAACATTATTTTAATTTATGCACCGTTTCCTTCTTCCCATAGTTTGAAGTTTATATTTTGTTTTTTGAGTTCTTCTAGGAATATGTTTAGTTTGACTTGTGTCTCATATATTTGTGCTCCGAATTCTGCTGAGCAGGCGAAGCATTCTCTGCAGTAGTAGGGTGCATGGAGTAAGACTATTATGGAGTAGCCGCCGAATGGTTCTTCGTTTTCAATTATATCGTCTTCGAAGCGCTGATATTCTATGGTTAATCCTGGAAAATATAAGGGGAGAATGGGTGAACTGGGAATTAGAAAGCTTTATGTTGAATCGAGGAAATTAGAGATTATATTAATAGGATTAGTAAGAAAATTTTAGAGATAATTAATAAATGATTAATAATTGTCCTCTTTGAATATGCCTTGACTATTTAGATAATTATTAGTTTCTATTTAGAGAAGATTATTGATTTTTAAGTTTCAACTATGGGAGCATTACTTTAACTTAAGTATCTATTACTGTTTTAAGTTTTCACTCTTAGTGATTGTTATATTAATCTATGTTAATGAAGGGGATTTTGTTGGTTTGTTTGTGAAATTTACTATTTTAAGGATATGTGGTGTTTGGTTTAAATTATATTTAGGAGTTGGTTTGAGATTTATTTGAATGTGTGGTGATTTATTTGACTATTAATGGTAAGATTATTAGTGTTGATTTGGAGACTTATGAGAAGGTTTGTGAGTTGTGTGGTTGGTTGGGTGTTGGTGTTTCTGAGTTTTTGCATGAGCTTGTTGATGCTGTTTTTCATTTTAGTAGGAGGTTGAGGGAGGAGTTTGAGTATTTTGTTGGGTTGGGTTTTGAGTCTAGGTTTGATTGTTGGAGGACTGTTTGGGTTAGGGTTATTGATAAGGGTTTGGTTTTGAGTAATTTTTCTAGGTTTATTCTTGAGATTTTTGGTGGTTTGGATCTTGGTTTTGATGTTGAGGATATTGATTGGTTGAGTGGTTTTGAGGGTTTGTGGATTTCTTTTACTTCTCTTAGGGGTGGTTCTCCTTGGATTGATGATGTGGATTTGCATTTGCATCGTGATGGTTCAGCGTATGTTGAGTTTTGGTCTATGGTTGGTTTTAGGGATGAGCTTGGAGGTGAATTTGATCGTATTGCTGATAGATTGAGGGAGGTTTTGGAGAAATATTTGGAGGGTGATGAATTTTTTGAGATTTCAGGTGAAATTGAAATGTGTGGTGATATGACTGAATTTGATTTGAGGGTTGAAGTTTTTGATGATACTCTTTGCCTTATTGCTGAGCTTTATACTTCTAATTGGCATTGTATACCATCATTTAAGCTTATAGAGAAAATGTTTAGAAGTATATATAGATTGGCTGGATTGGAAAATCTTATTTTGAAGAGGAAATTGAATTCTAATAATAATTTAATGTGAATGGAGAATTTAGTTTATCAATTTATATTTAATTATAGTTAATTTAAGAAGATTTTATGTAAATATAAAGAATGTAAATGTATTTGATTGGAGAGATTACTAGTTATATTGTTTAGTTGTTTAGTTTAATTATATCATCATTTTCATGATTACTATCATTATTAGAATGAATAGGATAATTGAAAGTAACATTATTCTTCCACGTACTCTCCCCGTTGTCCATGGCCCTATCCATAGTCCGATTGAAATTAGGAATAGGAAGGCTACTAAATATGGAGTTGTCATTCTTTTTACTAGCATTATTATTGATAGGGGAATAGGAGTGCTCCGATTAGACTTAATATTTCTAATTTATTCAAACTTAATCTCTCCAATCATTTATTTAATTGTCATATTGAAGCTTGTTACTTTATTCTATTTAAGTATTCATCTATTTTTAATTCTCTTAATTCTTTTTCTGCTTCTTCTATTGAAAGTTCTTTGAAGTATGTTATGTCGTATTGTCCTCCAATTGCTTTCCATCCATTCATTAATAATTTTTCATGTAATTCTGCTATTTGATATAGTCTTTCTTTGAGTTCATCTCCTAGTTTTCTTAATTCATTTGCAAAGTTTATGTCTAAGGTTTTTCCTTCAAGTTCTATTTCCCATGATGGCTTATAGAATAGGGGTATTATTATGTTTACCATTAATTTCACCGTAATTAAATTGTTATTTTAGTTATTTAAGTTAGTATTATTTTTTACTGAAGTTTAATTCACTTTTTATTTAGGTAAATTTATATGCTTACATTGGTTAAGTAGTTGTTTGGTGAAATTTATGGTTAGGAGAGTTGTTAAGAGGAGTGGTAGAGCTGAGGAATTTGCTCGTGAGAAGCTTGTTGTTTCAATGTTGAAGGCTGGAGCTGACTTAGCTACTGCTCGTGAATTGGCTGGTAGGATTGAGGAGGAATTTGCTGGTAAGGATGAGGTTAGGACTGAGGAGATTAGGAGTAGGGTTCTTGAACTTTTGAAGGAGAAGAATGCTGAATGGTATGAGAATTGGATTGTTTATGATAGGGCGGTTAAGAAGAGATTAACTTAAACTTAATTCCTTTTATTTTTATTCCTTTAATTATTGCTTTATTTAATCTATTTCTCCATGAGAATCCTTCAATTAATTTGTATTTAATTTTATTTTCATTTAATATTTTAATTATTTTATTTACTATTGTTTTTGGCTTATTTTTATAGTCTACTCCTATGAAAGTGAAGTGCAATATGTAGTCCCAGTGAATATCTAGGTATATTTGTTTTTCATTTAATTTTATTCCACATATATGATATTTGCCATGTTTGCATTTGTATTTTGCATTTAAGATTTTATTATTAATTTTAGTTATTTTGAAGTTTAGTTTTTCTATTATTTCTTTTATTTTATTTAGATTTGTATTTACTATTATATCCATAATTCTCATTTAATTTATATGGCGTTTAGTTTTTAGGTTTATTTAACTATTATTTCTCGGCGATGATGAACGCGTCCTTCATTGAATTTGATGATAGTGAGCTTTCCAGCTGAGCTTAACTGTTTGTATTCCATTTAATTAGGATTGTTGGTGTTTTTCCTAGATATTCTGCTGCTGTCATTATTTTGATATTTTCTTTTTCTGCTGTAATCCATACTTGTTCGGTATGTTCTTTGTATTTTCTTTCTCTTGGTAGGTGGTGATCGTATATTATTAGTTTTGCATTTGATTCTTTAATTATTTTTATTGCATTTTCTATTGCTCTATTTAAATTTATTTTATTGAGTGTATATCCTAGCATGTATGTCATTGGTCCATCTAGTATTATTATGTCTGGTTTTTCCTTTATTATCCATTCAGCATAGTCTTCTATTATTGGTCCATTTAGATCTGATGAATATAATATTTTATGATTATTTGCTATTATTACTACTCCTATTACCCATCCTACTCTTGAGAATTCTATTCCATGGAATAATGGTTTTGTGAATTTTATTTTAATATTATTATATTCATATTGTTTTCCATCGATAAATATTAGTTTAGTATTATTTTCTTTAAAATCGTATTCTGGTATTCTTTTCCATTTAACCCATTTTTCACTTCTCTTTTTAAACCATTCTAATCCCTTATTGAGTAATTCCATCTTCCTATTCATGTAGTCTCCATAGTCTCTTTTTAATGCATATTTTAATTCTGTTAGTGGATTTGGATATTCTTTTATTATTGGTTCCATCATTAAGTCATTTAGATTTATATTTCCAATTTCATTGAAGAAGTTATTATAGAATTTTACTGCTCTTTTTCTTTGCGAATCATTTATGTATTCATTTGGATTTTTTGCTAGAACAATTTTTCCTAAATATAATTTTTTATTGAAATCTGTATAGTGGTCGTAGTGATAATGGGTTATTATAATGATATTGGCTTTTTCTGCTGCTTCTTCAATTTTCCTTCTTCCCTCTTCAGTCCATTTAATTTTAAGTTGAGTTGGTGCTGGATATGATGGATGCATTATTGCTATTCCAGGGTCAATTAATATGTTAATGTTTTTATGTTGTATTAGGGTGCATGATGATTTTGCTCCAAGTGAATCGAACCATATTGGAGTGAATTTCATCAATTATTTAATGTTAATTTAATTACATATTAAATTGTCATAAATAATTTATCTCGATAGAGTATAGGTGTTTAGGGGTGGGTTGATTTGGAGTTTTATGAGAAGAGTATTCCTAAGCCAGCTGAGGATTATGTTAGGGTTGATGCTGAGAGGCTTAGGAAATTTGTTTATGATGTTTTCTATGCTTTGGGTGTTTCAGATAATGATTCTATGATTGTTGCTGATGTACTTGTTACTGCTGATCTTTTTGGAATTGAGAGTCATGGTGTTCAGAGATTGGGTAGATATGTTAGGGGGTTAATGAGTGGTTCTATTAAGGTTAATCCTAATATTAAAGTTGTTAGAAATCATTTTGCATGTGCGTTAATTGATGGTGATCATGGTTTAGGTCAAGTTGTATGTATGAGGGCTGTTGAACTTGCAATTGATAAGGCTAGGAAGTATGGTGTAAGTGTTATTGGTGTTAGGAATAGTAATCATTTTGGAATTGCAGGTTACTATTCACTTAAAATTTCTAATGAAAATATGATCGGCATTGTTTTAACTAATTCTAGGCCATTAGCAGCTTATACGCATACTATTGGTAGGAATATTGGTACTAATCCAATTTCAATTGCAATTCCAACTAGGAATCCGCCTCCATATCTCTTTGATGCAGCTACTTCTGTTATTCCTATTGGTAAGATTGAAGTTTTGGTTAAGGAGGGGAAGCGTGCTCCAATTGGATGGGGTATTGATGATAAGGGTGAATTAACTGATGATCCTAAAGTAATTTTGGAGAGAGGCTCAGTACTTCCACTTGGAGGTTTAGGTGAAATTTTGGGTGGTCATAAGGGTTCTGGATTATCAATTTCAATAGATATTTTATGTGGAGTTTTAACTGGAGCTAATTGGGGTTTAAATGTTGGTTTAGCGGTTAAGGGTAGGAGAGCTAATGTCGGTCATTTCATAGCTGCAATTGATATAGATAAATTTATGCCATTAAATGAATTTCTAAATGAAATGGAGGAATACAAGAAATATATTAAGAGTTTAACTAAACATCCCAAAGCTGAAAGAATATGGATTCCAGGTGAAAAAGCTTGGCTTACAATGAGAACTAGACTTAAAATTGGAATACCAATTCATAAAAATATTATACGTGAACTTGAGGAAATAGGTAATAATGTTGGAGTGAAATTTAATTTGGAAAGAATGAGGAAACAATGAGCCTAAACTACATAATTTTAGTAATGAATATTTCATTGAGGATGTTGGGAGTGAAAAATATAAGTATTTATTTTAAATTTAATGTAGCGTGGGGCCCGTAGCTCAGCCAGGAAGAGCGGTGGGCTTTTAACCCATTGGTCGCGGGTTCAAATCCCGCCGGGCCCGCCAATTTCTCTATATTCAATTTGTTTGGTTGGCATTGAACTAATTATTCCAATTATTAATCCCATTATTAGGCATATTATTCCTAGGAAGAAAGTTACGTTAAACCATGTTTCCCATTGAATTAATTTTGAAGATAAGAGAATGAAACCTCCAAATAAGAGTAATACTACACTTAATCTAAATTGTGCTTCCTTAACTTGATTAGTCATATGAATCGCATAATTAATTATTAAATTAAATATATTTTTCTCTATCTATTCTCCCTTTCTTAATTTTAAATAGTATGTTAAGAAGTTCTTTACTGCTTTAATTAATCTTTCAGGTGTAGGGTATACTGGTATTCTATTTTGCTGTAATTTTCTTATTTGTTTTTGAGTGTATGGTCCTCCAGCAGCCATTGCTATTATTGGTTTATCATATTTTTTGAGTTTAGGTATTTCATCTACAATTTCATCTTCTAATGGAGTATCTTGGAATACGAAGAATAGAGCTAAAATATTGACATTTGGATCGCGTAGTAATATTTCGCTTGCAATTAGGTAATCATTTTTAGTTGCACTTCCAGTTAAGTCTACTGGATTACCTATAAGTGCATAGGATGGCAAGTTTTTACGTAACATTTCAATTGTTTCTTTAGTATAGGATGCTAATTTGACATTTAATTCTTCAGCTGCATCAGCAGCCATTACACATGGACCTGCACCATTGGTTATCATTGCTAATCCTTCACCTTTTGGTGGTGGTGATAATGCGAAGATTTTTATTGTATCATATAATTCCTCAATATTATCCACTTGAATTACTCTAGCCTTTTTAAGTGCAGCTTCAACTATTTCACGTCTACCAGCTAATCTTCCAGTATGTGATAATGCAGCTTTAATTCCAGCACTAGTTCTTCCAGCTTTTAATACTATTATTGGCTTTGAAGATGAAGCTTTAATTGAAGATTCGATGAATTTCCTTCCACTCTTAATGCTCTCCATATAAAATGCAATTACTTTTGTTTGGGGATCATTCATTAAATAATTTATTAATTCTGATTCATCTACATCAGCCATATTTCCATAACTCACGAATTTACTTACACCAATATTATCTTGAGCAAGCCATTCTAAGACTGTGCATCCATAAGTTCCACTTTGAGTTAGAAATGCAATATTTCCAGGTGGGGGTCTAATCATTCTATTATGTGATTGGAAAAATGTGTCTATACCAGTATATGGATTATATATTCCAATACAATTTGGACCAATAATTCTCATACCATACTTCCTAGCTATACTCACCAATTTTTCCTGGAGAACTTCACCTTCAACTCCAGTCTCCTTAAATCCTCCAGAAACAACTACAATAGCCTTAACCCTCTTCTTACCGCACTCCTCAATTATTCTAGGAACAATTTTAGCTGGAATTGCTAGAACTGCAAGATCAATTTCATCTGGAACCTCAAGTACACTTGAATAACACTTTAAATTTAAAATCTCATTATATTTTGGATTTATAGGGTAAATTTTACCCTTAAAATTACTGTCAATTAGGCTTTTGAGAATTTCATGACCAATTTTACCGGGCTCTCTTGAAGCTCCAATTACAGCTATACTTTTTGCATAAAAGAAGAAGTCTAATTGACTATTCATCACTTCACCTACCCATTATCCCTCCAATACTAATTAAACGGAAAAATTTAAACCTTTGAGAAATAATTCTATTGGCGAAGAACCCGCCGTAGCTCAGTGGTAGAGCACCCGGCTGTAGCTAATTGCACGCGTGTAACTGGGCTTATAGCCCTGAATGAACACGCGTCAGCCGTAGAAACCGGGGGGTCGCCGGTTCAAATCCGGCCGGCGGGACCACCATATTTCATTAATTTTGGAACAGTATTTATCACTGAAAAGACTAATTAAATTGGGGATTAAATTGAAAGGGAAAAGTGAGGAAGCTGATTTTTATGTTGGTGAAGCTTTAATTGGATCAGGCGATGAAGTAGCACATGTCGATTTAATTATTGGCAGTAAATCAGGTCCAGCTGGAATTGCATTTGCAAATGCATTATCCCAATTATCAGCTGGACATACACCATTACTTGCAGTTATTAGACCAAATTTAGCGGTAAAGCCAAGCACCATAGTTATACCTAAAGTTACAATTAGGAATCTAGAAGATGCAAACAAAATTTTTGGACCAGCACAAACAGCAGTTGCTAGAGCAGTTGCAGATGCAGTTGAAGAAGGAATTATTCCTAAAGATAAATGTGAGGAATGGGTTATAATAGCATCAGTATTCATACATCCAAATGCTAAAAACTATAGGAAGATTTATCAATATAATTATGGAGCAACCAAACTTGCAATTAGAAGAGCATTAAGAGGATATCCAAGTATAGAGAAAATTTTAAGAGAAAAAGACAGATCAACACATCCAATAATGGGATTTAGAGTACAAAGACTATGGAATCCACCCTATCTACAAGTAGCATTAGACATAGACAATATAAATCAAATAATAAAAATAATTGAACAACTACCAAGAAGAGAGAGATTAATTCTAGAAGCTGGAACACCATTAATTAAAGCTTATGGAGTAAAGGTAATCGAAAAAATTAGGGAAGTAAGACCTGAAGCATTCATAGTAGCAGATTTAAAAACAATGGATGTAGGTAGAATTGAAGTAAAAGAAGCTGCAGATGCAACTGCAGATGCAGTATGCATTCTAGGTGTAACATCAAAAGCAACAATTGAAAAAGCAATACTTGAAGCACAAAAGCAAGGAATATATTCAATTCTAGATATGATGGAAGTAATTAACCCAGAGGCCAAACTAGAAGAACTATACTATAAGCCAGACATCGTTCTACTACATAGAAATGTAGATGCAGAAAGAGCAGCCATTGAAGCAGGAAAACCATTAGAAACACCATGGGGAAATATTACGAATATAAAAAGAAAATATAAATGCTTAATAGCAGTAGCAGGAGGAATTACACCAGAAACAGCTAAAAAGGCACTTAAAAGCGGAGCAGACATAATAGTGGTTGGCAGATACATAATTAGAAGTAAAGATCCAAGAAGAGCAGCAGAACAATTCCTAGACTTAATGCCGCCAGACCCAGATACAATGAGACTAATATTAGATGAAGATGAAGCAATAGGAGAAATCTAACAAAACATTTATTAAAACAATACAAATCAAAACATGGGCCCGTAGCTCAGCGGATAGAGCGCTGGCCTTCGGAGCCAGAGGACGTGGGTTCAAATCCCACCGGGCCCGCCATTTTATATATCATCATGTATAAGCTTTTCTCTTTTACACTTCTAAGGTTTAATACTAAGACCAGCCCCAACTAGAGATAACAAGGTGAGACAACGTGGAATTTACATAGTATAAAATGTTATGAATATTAAGGAAGCCTCTATGTGATTGCTATAAAAGCTTCAGTAGTTTAAAGTTTAGAGTAAACATGCACAAATAAACATATCAATTGAAATTAATCCTAGAGAAAAATTTGACATGGTTACTGCGCTATCAAGTTAAGAAATTTCTGATAAGTTCGAGAAAATCTTTTCCAAAACGATCAACTACCTTCATAGCTATCTCAATTGCTATATCCAGTTTCTTGATTTCTTTCATACTGCAAGCTCCACCGTGAATTAGGTGATTTCTGATTTCACATACATCCCACTCTCTGTTATCAATAACATAGCTAAACTTAACATTGTAGCCAATCTTTATTTTTTCTAATACATGCTTATTTAAATCACTATAACCGAGAACCCTCTTTGTAAATATTTCTAATGCTATATAAAAATTTACAAATTTATCTATAGGATCACTATCCATAGCCCCTTTATTCCAGAACCTTAATGCTCTTAGAAACCATTCTCTTCTGAATTTGTCAAGACATTCAATTTTATTAGTATAAAACTTTATCTTTCTTTTGAAACTTTCTGAATTCATAACTATTAATGAAAAAGCACATATTGATACGACATTAGATACTACTATACCCTTGGTTCTTGGTCCTTCGTATTGTAATTGCATATCATTAGGATTAAATATTAACCCGCATCCTGTATAAAGTATTAAACTAGGTATAAGCTCTCGTTCAATACACTCTGCTAAGATTTTACGAGCTTCTATGGCATTCTTTATATTAAGTTCTTTAACAATTTCACCAATGAACATATTATCCTCCTCTTTAAATCTTAAAGTATAATCACCTAAGGTTATCTCACCTGTAAAAACTTTAACCATATCACAAGTTGGTTTAATTTTAAAGGTAGCTAACCACTTAACCATAAATTCAGCCTCTGAATTTTCTAGTTCCTTATTGTATACCTGTACATCGCTTATTTTAAAATAACTTCAGATATAAATCACTAAAAATCACGTTTAGAAAATACAGATACTAATTTAGGGATGATACTATAGTATGAGTTCTTCATTTAGTAACTTGACGAGGTTGTTCTATTTAATTACTGGCTTATCATTAACTCTTTCTTATCCTATCCACTTCAACAAAGCTTATGATGAACTGGTTCTATAAGAGCTTTTAGCTGTTCTCAATAGCTAGGACGACTTTAGAACTGATAGATTTTATTGCATGTGACCCTCTTATCTATATGATTTAAAAGAAAGGGTAATAGCAGAGGAATATAGCTAGGGTTCATCTAACTTAAGCAATTTTCTACAGTAGATGAAGAAACATTTTAACAATGTATTACAGCAAAAGAAAAATTAATACCCCCAAACAACAAAAAATACATAGCGCAACAAGCGGGGGTGGCCGAGTCAGGACAAAGGCGCGGGACTTAAGATCTGATCCCCGCCTAAAAGGGGCTCAGATACGCCATCCCGTGGCGAAGATGCTGTCGGTTGGCACCATACCGGCAGCAGCGTAAGCCTGCGTGGGTTCAAATCCCACCCCCCGCACCATATTCAAAGTTAAATGATCATCTGGGGCTTTCTTTGATGGAAAATTGTTGAATTTTACAGGAGTATCTATTTTTGCATGGGTATTTGGATTCTCATAGTTCTTTTAAATGTTATGACGATTACCTCTTTCTAGCTTAGTATAGGTAATTACCATTATTAAATGAGCCATGCTGGAGAGATGTAGGTCTGAAATTTTATAGCTATGTTCATTTGAGTATTCTGCGTATTACTGGGTCTTCGTGAAATTTTGTGTAAATTTAAGTTATAGTCTTTTGAAATCGTCTTGAAGAAGTTTATTAGGGTTTTACTTTTATTGTTATATTGTTTTGTTTATTAAAAGAAAAGTGGTTTCAATGTTAAATTATTGATTATTTTTCTCCATTATTTCTTTTTCTACTTGTTTTTCTATTTCTTTTAATATTTGACGTTCTGTTTCATTTAGTATTTCGAAGACTATTTTTGGTTGTACGTTTAATGGGTTTTCTTCTTTGCTTATTGGTATTACTCCAGCGGTTATAATGTACATGTTTATGGCTTCTGATATTATGTTGTTGATCTCTTTATCTGAGAAATTCTTTTCTTTCAGATAGTTGATGAAATTTTCTTTAGAAATTCTTTTCTTGTCATAATAGCTAAAGATTTGGCTGATAATTCTCTTAATCTTCTTTCTATTTCTTTTCATATTTATTCTCCCTCTTCATAGATAGTGATATTTAATTCTATTTGTATTCAATTTTCATTGATTCAGGTTTTTCTACTTTGATTATTGTCCATTTATTTCTTCTTTTTCCCTTCCATCTTATTGC
>CAZCCB010000043.1:0-12171 GCA_964497155.1 uncultured Nitrososphaerota archaeon
AACCTAAATTCAGCTAATTTACAGCCCGTCCATTCCTCTAATACAATAATTTCTCATCTGATTTATTCAACTAGTGGTTTTAATGTAAGTGATGTTATAATTGATGGAAAACTAGTTCTTAAGAATGGATCATTTATGAATATTAGTTTAAGTGAAGTTTTAGATGAAATCAATTATGAACTCAGCAAACTACTTGAGTAATTTGGGAATAGCTCTTGCTTTCTTAATTATAAAGACTCCAGAGTACCTATACCATTTAACTTCATAATCTAAAATCTCAATTCTCTCCTTAAAAATGGGGCAATCGTATACAAAAGTTTCAAATTCTCCTCCTTCACCACATGGATTTATCTTAAACTTATCGTATAATCTTTTAAGATCATTTATGGTTTCTTCATTAATTTCTCTTCCCAACCAATCTTTAGTGAAGCCATATGCTGATACGCTAACAATTATTACTTTGAACCCCGAATTAATGATTTCTTTTAAAATTTTTATAGGATCTTTTTGCCATAGTGGTGCTATTAGTTTTAGGTTTAAATCTTCGCATATAAAATCTAGACGATTTTTTTGATAATCAGAGGCCATTACCCCTGAAAGTACACCATCTACATTTTCCTGATCTCTTAATTCCCTAAGAACATTCTTTAATTCTTCAAGTTCATTTAATGATGATGCTTCAATTTTTAATTGCCTTATACCCATAACTTTTGCCTGCAATTCAGTCCAGTTAATTGCTGGGTAGTGCCACATTAATGATTCATACTTTCGTATAGGAATAGTTGTAATTAAATGCGATACATCCCACCCTTGACTCAATGCGTAGTAGATAGCATATATTGAATCTTTCCCACCGCTAAACAGTGCTGTCAGCTTCAAAAATTCACCTCAATTTTAAGTATAAGTTTCACAATTATAAGTGCGAGGTAAATCCACTAATTAATGTTCATAATATGGAGGAGCAAGTGAATGGTGCTAGAAACTTTAGGCTCATCCATTAGAAATGCTATAAAAAAGGTACTTCGCGCACCAATTGTAGATGAGAAAGTAGTTAAAGAATTAATTAGAGATATTCAAAGAGCATTACTTCAAGCTGATGTTAACGTTAAATTGGTATTTGAATTATCAAGACGAATTGAAGAAAAAGTTTTGAAGGAGAAATTGCCTCCAGGAATTACTCGAAGAGAACTTTTGCTTAAGACAGTTTATGATGAACTAGTAAGCTTGCTTGGTGGAGAATCTTTACCTAAAATTCTTCCTGAAAAGAGAAAATCCTATATTATCATGTTAGTGGGTATTCAGGGCTCTGGCAAAACTACTTCAGCAGCTAAGCTTGCCCTTTACTATAAGAGGAGAGGATTAAAAGTTGCTTTAGTATGTGCAGATAATTTCAGACCTGGAGCTTTAGCACAATTAAAGCAGTTAGGAGAGAAAATAGGTGTCCCCGTATATGGTAAAGAGCATGCAAAAAGTGCCATCGACTTAGCTATTGAGGGCGTTAAGAAGTTTAGGTCTGAAGGTTACGACATAATAATAGTTGATACTGCTGGTAGACATAAAGAAGAAAAAGGTTTAATTGAGGAAATGAAGGAAATGGCTACATCCATACTTCCTGATGAGATAATGCTTGTAATTGATGGGACAATTGGTCAGCAAGCAATGATTCAAGCTAAGGCTTTTCATGAAGCAACTAAGATTGGTTCAATTTTTGTAACTAAACTTGATGGTTCAGCTAGGGGTGGTGGAGCATTATCAGCTGTTGCTGCTACTGGAGCTCCAATAAAGTTTGTAGGTGTTGGAGAGAAAATAGATGAGATTGAAGTCTTTAATCCATCAAAATTCGTAAGTAGATTACTTGGAATGGGTGATCTTGAAGCTTTAGTCGAGAAAGTCAAAGCTGCTAAAGCCATGCCAACAGAAGAAATTGCTGAAAAATTCTTAACTGGAAAATTTACATTAGAGGATTTATTACAGCAATTTCAATCTATTAGAAAGATGGGCCCACTCAGCAAACTCTTAAGATTAATTCCTGGTTTAAGCTTCACTCTCCCAGAAGGTTTCGAGGAAGTTTCTGAAGATAAATTGAAAAAATTCATTGCTATAATTCAATCAATGACGAAAGAGGAAAGGATGAAACCAGAAATTATTGATCGTTCTAGAATGAAAAGAATTGCTATTGGATCAGGAACTACTACTAAGGATGTTAAAGATTTACTCAATCAATATAAAATGATGAAGCGTATGTTAAAGCAGTTTAAGAGGAGATCTAGGCGCCTTAAATATTTCAAAGGTGGAATTGGAGGCTTTAAAATATAAGAGAATTTATAGTTAAATTTAATTTTGAGTCTAAAGAAGCTCTTTATAATTACTTCTCTATAATTTCAAATTGCATTTCATCCGCTCTTCTAATCTCTCACGGAATGAGATCAAACTCAAGGTTAATCCTAATTTTTTCAGATAACCTTTACTTACGCTTTGAACCTTCAAGATTAAGATATATTCGACCTGATGAGCAATCAAATTTTGGTATTATAAAGAGAGTTATAATTAAGGCTTCATTAAGCAAACTAACTAAACCTCGAGAATTTTCACCAGGCATTTTTGTTGGTAATGGTGAGCTAATTGATTTTCTTAAGGGGGGAGAAGAAATATTTTATCATGATATGAGAGGTATGAATTTACTTGACGTTAAACTTCCATCACAATTTAAGCTTGTTCTTGGTTTTCCTTCACTATCAAATAACGATAAAAAAGTACTTAAAAAGATAAATGCAAAGGCAATTAAAATTAGCTCATCCTACTTATATCCACAATATTTAATTTTAATTCTTCATAATCACTGCGATAAACTATCAAGGGGGTATAAATAAGTTGAATGATAACATTATGAATCTATCTCTCAAGATTCTAGAGAAGTATCCTTTATGTAATAACTGTCTTGGAAGGCAGTTTGCATTATTAGCCAAAGGTGTAAGTAATTATGATAGAGGTTTTTCTTTAAAATTATCTTTAACTATGGAAGCTCATAAGCTCATAAAGAAAGGTTATTTAGAGCTTGGAGTTAAAATTTTAAGAATATTAGCTGAAAATGGTAATTTTAATTATGCTCTGACAATTCTCAATGAATTAGGCTACGGAGCCAAGTTAAACATAAAATCATGTTATCTATGCAACAATATTTTCAGTAAATTAGATTTATTGGCTGATAGAATAATTCAAAAATTATCCGAGTATGAATTTTCATCTTTCTTAGTAGGCTCAAGAATTCCTGGAGAAATTGCCGAAAAAGAGGATGCATTAAAATCTGAGTTTAACATTGATTTTGGCGAATCATTTAAATCTGAATTTAATAGAGAGCTTGGCAAAAAAATTCAATTGCTAACTGGCAAGGAAGTCGATTTTTCCACTCCAGATATAGTTATCATAGTAGACCTAGTTAATAATAAAATTGAGATCAATCCCTCACCATTATTCATTTACGGTAGATATAGAAAGTTAGTTAGAGGAATTCCTCAATGCACATGGATATGCAGTAATTGTAGAGGGGTTGGATGTGAAAAATGTAATTTTACAGGGAAAAAATATCCAACTTCTATCCAAGAATTAATTGCAAGTCCCATTTTAGAATTTACTCAGGGAAAATGCATTGTTTTTCATGGAGCTGGTAGAGAAGATGTTGATGCAAGAATGCTTGGGAATGGTCGACCCTTTATTGTAGAAGTTAAGGAGCCGAAAAAACGTTTTATTGACTTAAAGAAGTTGGAAGAGAGGATCAATGAAAATGCAAAGGGAATGGTTGAAGTGTTGAATTTAAGATTTTCTAATCGCCAAGAAATTAAGAAACTTAAAGCTCTTGCCCAAATTACTGAAAAAACTTATAGAGCTCTTGTAAAATTAAGCAGGTCGATTTCTGAGGATAAATTGAGAGAACTGGAAGAGTTCTTTACTAATAGAGAGATAAAGCAGAGAACTCCTAAAAGAGTTTTATATAGAAGGACTGATAAGGTTAGGATCAAGAGAGTTTATGAAATTAAAGCAAAAATAATCAATCCAAATTTAATTGAGCTGATAATTAAATGTCAAGGTGGATTATATGTTAAAGAACTAATTAATGGAGATGATGGTAGAACAAAGCCAAGTATAGCGGAGTTTCTAGGCATGGATGCTGAATGTGTAGAGTTGGACGTGATAGATGTGGCAAGTTAAGAGTAGTGGAAGTATTTATTAGTTTGTCTTTACAATACCTCTAGCAGTATAATGGGCATTTAACAAGTTAGTGGGGTGCAATGATAATTGGTTAAGCATTCACATGGCTATAGAAGTAGGACCAGAAAGTTATTAAGAAAAAAGCCTAGAGAGAGAGGATTATTCCCCTTAAGCAGAATTCTATATCAATATGAGATTGGAGAGAGAGTAACAATAATAATAGATCCAAGCATCCATAAAGGTATGCCTCATAAACGTTATCATGGTAAGGTCGGAGTTATTGTTGGAAAAAGAGGTAGAGCTTACATTATCGAGACATATTTAGGTGAAAAAAGAAAAATTCTAATTGTAAGACCTGAACATTTACGTCCTTTATCAACTAAAATTTAATGGAGGAGCTACAAATATGCCGAAGAAAATTCTTGAGAAAAAGGAAGTTACTATAGCTTTCGTAAAGCATTTTCTTGAGGAGAGAAGCAAAACTAGTGAGCTTTCTCCGATGCAGAGAGTCGCTTTAGATTATGCTTCAAAAATTACTAAACTAGCTGAGGAAGATGCTGAAAAATTAGTAAACAGGCTAATTGAAACATTTAATTTATCTAGATTTACAGCTGTTCAAATAGCTAATATTTTACCTCAAAGTATTGAGGAGCTTAGACCCCTCCTCATAGTTGAGGGGAGAATATTTTTAACTTCAGATCTTGAAAAAATGCTTTCAATAATTAGGGAATTTTCTTCTAAAAAATAATTCTGATTGGAGGTTTTTAATTGAGAGAACCATTTTTCTTTAGGAGAATGAGAGATAGGGAATTTTATGAAGACTATGCTTATGTATTAGACTTTCTTCCTCATGGTCATCCTTTAGAGTCAACTCCTCTTTTTAAACGTGAACCCATAGCTCAAGTTATAGGTGAATCATATTTCACTTTATTAGAGGTAGTTCCTAAACCTGGAATTTTTTTATCCACAGGTGAAAGAGTCTACATTGGAAAGGGTGAGAGAGATAAAGTAGCTAGAGTTAGAAGGAGAATAACCTATAATGATTTAACTGTTTCTGCTAGAGATGAATTACCATCAATAATTGAAAAAATAGTTTCAACTCATGAAGAGAAATTTGTAAATTTCTTTAATACAGCGAGTGCAATTACAACTAGACTTCACGCATTACAACTACTTCCAGGAATAGGTAGAAAGTTATTGTGGATAATTCTAGATGAAAGAAAAAAGAAACCATTTGAAAGCTTTGAAGATATAAAGAGGAGAACTAAAATTCCTGATCCTAAAAAATTAATTGTTAAAAGAATTATAATGGAGTTAAGCGGTGAAGATAAATACAAATTATTTGTTAAGTAAATTGAATTAACATGAATCTTCAAAATTATAATTTATTAAAGGAAACCAAGCATATATTACGTCTCTTTAACATTAGACCTAGGAAATCACTTGGACAAAATTTTGTAGTTTCAAGAAGCTTAATAAGTGATTTAATTAATTTCTCTTCTTTATCTAGTGATGATATAGTTCTAGAAATAGGTGCAGGTATAGGTACTTTAACTAAGGCATTAGCTAAAGTAGCTCGTAAAGTAATTGCAATAGAAATAGATTATAAGTTAATTCAGATTCTTAAATGGCGCTTAAGGAATTTGAATAATGTTGAAATTATTCATGCTGATGTCCTTTCAATAGATTTTCCAATAGTAAATAAAGTAGTTTCAAATTTACCCTTTAGCATATCGTCTCCCATTACTTTTAAATTAATTGAAAATCCAAAATTTGATTTAGCAGTTTTAACTTACCAAAGAGAGTTCGCTGATAGACTTATTGCGAAGCCTGGCACTTCTAATTATGGAAGATTAACCGTGGCTGTAAACTTATTTGCACATGTTGAAGTACTTAAATATATTTCAAGAAAATGCTTCTATCCAGAACCTGAAGTCGATATTGCAATTGTTAAACTAATACCAAAGAAAAAGAAGCTAAGCAGTGAGGAAATTTTTCTTTTGGATTTAATTAGATGGCTTTTTACTCAAAGAAATAAGAAATTAAGAAAGCCATTATTGAATTATTTATTAAATGTTATTGGACTGAATGATAAGACTTGTACTAAAATATTGAATAAAATACCATATTTAGAATTCAGAGTGCGAAATCTATCTTTAAATCAACTTCTCGAAATAGCTAAAATAATTCTTGAGGAGGGAATAAGGATTGAGGAAAATTTCTTTCTTAGGAAGAGACTTGATATTACTTGATCACGTATATGAACCTTCTGATGATACTTTTATGTTGGCTGAAGCAATATTAAATGAAAATAGAACCTTTAATTTAGCATTAGACATGGGATGCGGCTCTGGGGCTTTATCTATAATACTGGCTGAGAAAGCAAGTCATATAATAGCTTTAGATATAAATCCAAGTGCTGTAAAAAATACCAAGCTTAATGCTTTAATTAATGGTTTATCCTATAAAATTGATGTTGTATGTGGAGATTTATTTCATCCAATTAGATATGGTTATCTATTTGATCTAATAGTTTTTAATCCACCATATCTACCTGAGGATGAATATGATCAAATACTTTCTCTTCAAGATAGGCTAGCATGGAGCGGAGGTATTAGTGGAAGAGAGACCATAGATGCTTTTATTAATTTGTTAAATAGTTTTATGAGGAATAACGGCGTCTTACTTATGATTCAATCGAGTTTATCAGACTATGAATTAACGGTCAAAAGGCTTAAGAATCTTAATTTCAAGGTTAAAGTAATTGCAATTAAAAATTTCTTTTTCGAGAGATTATGTGTAATTAGAGCTGAAAAGCGTGATTTCCATGCCCAAAATATATGTAATATTGGTTGAACCAATCTATCCCGGTAATATTGGTTTCATAGCTAGAGTAATGAAGAATTTTGGTTTTAAAAATTTGATTGTAATTAATCCTAAGGTTAATTTAAGTAGTAAGGAATGTAGAATATTTGCTTCCCATGCAAGCGATATTCTGGAAAATGCTATCATATTAAATTCATTAAATGAATGTTGTTCTAAAATGGATTTCCTAGTCGGCACTACAAGTAAAATTGGAGGTGATTATAATATTTTAAGGATACCTGTTTCCCCTAGAGATCTGGCATATTTACTTTCTGAAGTTGATGGAGATGTAGGTATCATTTTTGGAAGGGAGACTTATGGATTATCAAATGAGGAATTAGAGTTATGCGATGTTATTGTGACGATTCCTGCAAGTGCTGAATATCCAGTTCTGAATGTTTCTCATGCTGCTGCAATTATTCTTTATGAATTATTCTTAATTTTAAATAGACCGTTCTTTAAAGGATTTAGAGAGGCCTCTAGGATCGAGAAGAATATTTTAATTAATTGCTTTAATGAATTGGTGAATTTAATTGATTATCCAGTTTTTAGAAAGGAAATTGCTAAGGTTATATTTAAGCATGTTATTGGCAGAGCATTCATTTCTGGTAGAGAGGCGTATACTCTCATTGGTATATTTAAGAAGTTAATTAAAGAGCTTAAACCTTCTAATTTAATGGAATTCTAAAAACTTCAAATCTATCTTCCGTTGGATATTCTTTTATTAGGAATACTTTGGCTTTTCTAGGTAATTTAATTGAATTTAACATTAAAGCTATTTCTGGGCTTACTTCGATTCTTCTCTTATTGATATTAATTTCAATTAAATCATTCATCACTCCTAATTTCTCTTTAATTTCATTTGCTAATTTTATTAGGTTTCCTTCATATTCTATTATTCCCTTAACTAGTAATCCTTCATCAGTGATTTTCTCATATTTCTTGGCTACTTTTAATGCTCTTCTTCTTAATCTATTCTTTAATTGCACCGAGTCTTTAAGTCTACTTGGACAGTAATGTATATTTAGATTAGTATTGCTTAGAGCCCAGTTGAGGACTTTTAATGCTTCCTCTTCACTGCCCTCTACTGCCGTTAAACTTGTCCTTTTCAATTTAAAGCCTCTAATTTTTAAATTCATAGCATTTGATGGTGTAAATTCCAATTCATTAATGTTAATGAAATCTACTTTTAGTTTTTCAGCCAGCTTAAGTTTTCTTTTTAAACTATTAAATGTCCCGGGAATCACTGGTATTTCTATTCCTACTTTTAGTCCAGCTTGCTTAGCGATCTTAATCTTTCTCCAATCTTCTTCTCTTGTTGGATGTATTCTGATTTCATCTAATCCTACTTCCTTCAACTTTAATGCTTTTTCAATTGTTAATAGCATGGCATTTGTGTATAAATGAATATGATGACTTGAACCGAAATGTTCCTTTAATATTTTAATTGCTTTAATCGTCCTCGTGAATACTATTAGTGGATCTCCTCCAGTAATTCCCGTCCCTTCTGCTTCGATATATTCTGCTTCTCTTAATGCTTCTCTAATATCATTTACCTTTACTTCATCTGCAAATATCACATCTCTATTTTTCCTCTCTTTACTTAATGGACAGTAGAAGCAGTTGGCAGTACATAACCCAGTGATAAATAGAACCATTTTTGCTCCCTTCATGCATAATTTACAGCCTTTTGCTAGCTCACCAATTACTATAGATCCACCTATTGTCTCTTCCATTTTTCTATGCATCTCATAATTCACTTCAATTATTAACTCAATAATATTTCGGATAATAGGGCTATTATTGATCCACCAATTACTAATCTCCTTCCAATATACCTATTAACTCCAGTGGCCCATAATAATATTCCAACAATCAACATGGTGCCATATGATCCTCTTGCAATTGTGAGTGCAGCATTTCTGATATATTCCATTAACCAAATAATATTTCTCTGAATTGTTTCAATGAATTTTGAAACTATTTCCCTAAATTTCTCCTCTAAATTTTGCTGTATGATTATTAATATTATGTGATTGATAAATCCCTTCTTTAAGCTAGCTAATAGAATATTTAAAACCTAAGTCTTCTTCTAATAGCTGGATCTTCCTCAGCAATTTTCTTTAAAACATCTTCAAATGATTCATTTGGTAAAAGCTCCCTTTTCAAATATACTCCAGTTCTCCCAATTTCATTTCTCCTAGTTAATACTCTAATTCTCTCATTAACTATTTCAATTGAAACACCAATTATTCTAGCTACTTCAGATTCTCTACCTATAATTGGCATTTCTACATGCCCTTTCCCTGTTGGAATTATGAGTAATAATTGCTTATTTACTCCAGCAACTCTTCTATTCATTTTTAAGTCATTAAATGAAAGTTCTCCGCCAAATTTATAGAATTCTCTCTCTAATCTTCTTAATTCGACTAATGGAAATGTAACAGTAGTTTTCTCATCGATATGTATGTGGGCTTTAATTGCATGATTAGGTGTGGCTTGCACTAACTCCCTTTTTTGAGGGTATATCCCTGCTTTTTCTAATGCTATTTCAATTTTAAATGATGGAATGACATATGGAATAACTATGTCAATATCGCTTGTTTTCTTAACATCTCCTCTAGCTATGCTACCATGAATAATTGGCTCTAATCCTTCATTCTTCAATATTTTCATTATTCCTAATGCTTTCCTCCTTAATTTTAAGAGAAGATTCCAATGCTCTTTATCGTATATGACTTCCTTTACATCTCCTCTTTTCACGATTTTATATTTCATTATTACCACTACTTAATCACTTTAAGCGTAATAATTAAAACCTTATTTTCGCTTATGCTTTTAGGATTGGAGGGTTGAACTCTGGGCAGTATTGAAATTGCAATAGCATCTATAATCATGTTTTGGTTACTGATATATATTTTTCATAGGTTCTTCAACTTAGGTAAATATGGTGTAGAGTTAAAGCCTTATATGGCATTGTTATGGAGAACTGAGAGATTAAACAAATTTATCGATAAAATTGCGTTTAAATATTCATTTATATGGAAAATTGTTTTTACTATTGGTGCATTCCTAGCTATTGGTGAATTATGTTACATAATTATCTTTCTTTCATATAACCTAATTAAACCCTGGCTAGGTAAAAGTGTAACACCAGTTCTCCCACTAATTCCTGGAGTAACCATAGGTTTTGAATCAATTCCCTATTTCCTTATTTCAGCATTAATTGTTTTCTGCTTGCATGAATTAGCTCATGGTATTTCAGCTAGAGTTGAGGGTATTAAGGTTAAGAGCATTGGCTTAATGGTATTAATAATTATTGTTGGTGGTTTTGCTGAACTTGATGATGAAGATATTAATAGAGCTAAGTTATCTTCAAAGCTTAGATTGCTTGCAGCTGGCTCTATGGCTAATATTTTATGTGGAATTTTAGTTGCAATTATAATTATGAATTTCCCATTAATCTTAAGTCCTTTATTTAACAATTCGCAAGGTGTACTAATATTGGATGTATTACCTAATTCTCCTGCATATAATGTTGGGATGAGAAGTGGCGATGTAATATTAGCGATTAATGGAGTTAGAATTCATGATACAGTTAATTTCATAAAATTTATGCATAATACTCCAGCCAATAGTACTCTTTTAGTTACAACTTTAAGTAGAAGCTATGTAGTTAAATGCTCTTTCCATCCATTAAATAAGTCTATAGCATTTCTCGGTGTTCGAACATTTAATTATTATCCACCTAAAATAGTTATTCCATTTTTAACTTACATGTTTCCATGGTATTTATTCAATTTTCTATCTTGGCTTGAAGTACTTTCAATTAGTGCCGCCTTAATAAACATGCTTCCAATAGCAATTTTTGATGGTAATAGGTTTTTTGAATCAATATTCCAAGCATCTTTCTTTAGGAGTAAGAAGTTCTTAATTTTTAATCATGAATTAAGTATTGGAGATATAATGCTTTCTACTCTTAGATTTATTGCGATTTCACTTCTACTTTTAAATATATCATTCTCCTTCTATTTAGGGAAGCTTAGATTATGAGGTGTATAGTGTGAAGTGTAATTTTTGCGGGAGACCAGCAGTTTATAGACGTAAATACTCTGGAGTAGCCCTCTGTAAAAGATGTTTTCTTAATTCTATTGAAAATAAGGTTAGATGGACTATTGGTAAATATAGAATGTTGGAGAGAAATGATTATACAATGCTCGCTGTTTCCGGCGGTAAGGATAGCATAGTTATGATGAAAATTTTGCATAAAATTGAAATGGATTTTCCTGAAGCAGATTTAATTGCAGTAACTATAGATGAAGGTATTCCTGAATATAGGGAGTATGGTCTTAAAATTGCTAGTAAAATTGCAAGATCATTGGGAATTAGACATGAAGTATATTCATTTAAGAAGTTTTATGGATATACTTTAACTGAAATTGTTTCTGAAGCTAAGCGTAGAAATATTCCTCATCATGCATGTACTTATTGCGGAGTTTTGAGAAGGAAGATTTTAAATGTTAAGGGGAAAGAGCTTGGTGTAACTAAAATTGCTACTGCACATAATTTGGATGATGAATCCCAGACAATTTTAATGAATATAGTTAGAGGTGATATATATAGATTAATTAGAGTCTTAACTCTCGAATCAATTAGACAGCCAGGATTCATTCCTAGAATTAAGCCCATGAAGCTAATTCCTGAAGCTGAAATAGCTTTATATGCTTATTTTAGTGGAATAGAATTTTATCCAGTTGATTGTCCGTATGCTAGAACTTCATTTAGAGATGAATTTAGAAGATTCTTAAATGAACTTGAAAATAAGCATCCAGGCATAAAGTTTTCGATAGTCTCATCAATGGAAAAAATAATAAAATTAATTTTAAATTCCATAGAACCCGTAAAACTAAACTTCTGTAAATATTGTGGTGAACCTACAACAAAAGACATATGCAGAGCATGCGAATTACTTGAGCAACTAGGTTTACTAAATCAATAATTAAATGGGGGCGGCGGCATGCCAGTGCTGGACGCCCCTCCCGCCTACCCATCACCCGACGCCGGTCTAAGCCCCGCACCCCCATGAACGTCGCCGTCCAG
>CAZCCB010000044.1:0-1413 GCA_964497155.1 uncultured Nitrososphaerota archaeon
ATAACTAGCTATTCATTCACCCATATTGCTTTTACTATAATTTTAATTAAGTAAAGAATAGGCATAATTCTTCTTTTAATTCCATTGGATTATTAATTACTTTCCTTGGTCTAAGCCAGCTTGGAATTATCTTTGAATATTTAAGATATCTATAATCCAAATATATAATTGCTCCCCTATCATCTGGTCCTCTAATAGTTCTTCCTGCTGCTTGACTAGCTTTCCATATTGATGGTATTATGTAGCTATATAACTTTGCTTTTTTACCAAATATTTTCTTATAATATTTGATTTTGGCTTTTAATGCTAATGTTGGTTCTGGAAACGGAATACCTGCAAGAATTACTACATCCATTTCTTTTTCAGGAAAATCTTCTCCTTCAGCCACCTTTCCACCGCAAACTCCTAGATATAATGCTCCTCCTCTCCTCGCTTTTTCCTTAAATAGTAATAATTGTCTCTCTATTGTTTTTGAATTATAACTTTCATCTTCAATGAATATCGGTCTTTTTATTTCAGTGATTCCTGCATTAACTAATCCTCTCAATACTTCATATGAAGCTGCAAATATGCCTATACCGCTCCTAACAATTTCACTAGTTACCACAATGTATTCAAGCATTCTTCTATACATGAATATGCTTCTTTTCTCAAAGTCGCTTGTAACGTTACTTGTAACAATTGTTAATATTTGGTCTGGCTTAGGTTTAAATGATACTTCGATGAATCTTGATTTTTCAAGTCCTATTATTTTGCTATAGCTTTCATTTTCAATTGTACCTGAAATACTTATTATTGAAGGGAAATCTCTTAAAGCCTTAATTGTTAAGACTCGGGGATCGAAGCAATTAAGCTCAATTTCATCTTTTCTAGCTATAATGGTATATGCTTGATTATTTAATGATAATCTTAAGGCCTTGAGGAATTTCCCTAAGTGATGAATATGAGATCTTGGTGTTTTACCTTTTAGAGCTAGTTTTCTCCTAATATGAATTCCCTTTTTTATTAATTCTTCAATAATATACTCAATTTTATATTTTGTGTTTCTTTCGATTTCATTGATTAAATATTTCTTCTTTAATATTTTTTCTTTTTCATTTTTTTCAATTATCCTTATTAGAATTCTACTTACTTCTAATGCTATTTCACTATTATATCGTATTGCTTCTCTTATTGTTTGATTTAAACTCGTTAATGTAATTTTTTCATTTAATATATTTATTGCTACTTCTGGTAGATTATGGGCTTCATCAATTATCAATATGCATTTATTTTTTTCCATGTTTAATTTGTCAAATATTTGCGGGTTAAGTACATATAGGTAATTAAATGCAATTACCTTTGATTCTTTCAGCTTTTTCTTGGCAAGTTCATATGGGCATATTTCATGCTTTAAGCCTTCATGGAATATTT
>CAZCCB010000044.1:1423-8396 GCA_964497155.1 uncultured Nitrososphaerota archaeon
GGTAGCTTTATTTCTTTAATTCTTTCAACTTTATAATATGGACACTTATTTGCTTTTCTTAATTCAGAACACATGATTGAGAATGCATCTATATCTTTTCTTGTATCTTCCTCTATTGGAAGTGGACACATTTCTGCTCTTGCTCTAATGCTTGCCCCGCTGATCCATGGATATTTATTGTAAATGTTTTTTAATTCAGAAATAACTCTATCAGCTTCTCTATAGGTTCTGCAAATCCATAAAATTTTTCTATCCTCTTTTTCTGTTGCTTGTAATGTTGCTGAAAGAACGCATATTGTTTTTCCAAATCCTGCTGGAGCTCTTATAGTTATGTTTTCATTATTTTCTATAGTTTTCTTTATTATCTGAATTAGCTCTTTTTGTCCTTTTCTGAATTTATTGTATGGAAAGAATTTCATTGGATATTCATTATGCAATGGAATTTATTGCCTCCTTAACCCAATTTTCAAAATCAATGAGTTTATCATGCAATATTCTTATTTTGTTTTCAATTTCTGATGTTATTTTTATTTGATTTTTTAGTGCATCTTCTATTGTCTTTATTTTTTTGTTGAGATTACTAATGTCATCTATTATCCATTTTAGATTTTGATTTCTATTATTGGTTATTTCCTCAATTCTTTCTTTTATCTCTGCATTATTTCTTCTTAAAACCGCAATAGCTGTTGATAGTTGGGTTATTTTTTCATTCGTTCTTTTTATGAAGTCTGTTAGTAAGATTGGGTTTGATGCTATTTCAACCTTTTTTGCATTTTCTATTGTTTCATATATTTCTCTTAAATCTTGAACTACTTTGCTAATTATTTCTTCAATTTTTTCAATTTTAGTATTGGTTTGTTTTCTCCATTTATGTATGTCTATTAGGTCTTCAATTACTTCTTCAATAATATTTTCATGATTTTCTTCGCCATTTTTCCTATTAATAATATTTTTCTCATGCTTTTCTTCTTTTATGATGCTTATCTCTGCTCTATGTTTCTCATTACTTTGCTCCATGTTTTCTCTTTTTTTACTTAATAGAACTTTAACCCACTGTTTTCTTCCTCTTTCTATAAGTAAACATTCTCCTGTTTCAAGTCTTGCTATTCTTTTTGCTTCATCATAATCTATTCCTAAAATTTGAGCTTCTTTTGGGGTTAATTGTAGTCTATGAATTATTATATAGTCTGCATTTCTAAATGCTAATGATATTTGACTTGGTGTTTGAGCTATTAGTATTACGCATACTCCCTTTTTTCTCAGTTCGTTTATTATTAAT
The DNA here is from genome assembly GCA_964497155.1 of uncultured Nitrososphaerota archaeon. Classification (GTDB taxonomy): domain Archaea; phylum Thermoproteota; class Methanomethylicia; order Culexarchaeales; family Culexmicrobiaceae; genus CAYWZQ01. Next base: position 2,703 of record CAZCCB010000044.1, read on the forward strand.
TCAGCTGAATTTGGGGTTTGATCTGCTTTTTGTCTTGGAATTATGTTTTGGGCTTCTTCAATAATTAAAATTCCTGGTTTCGGTGAATTATAAAACATTCTTAAAATTAAATTTACTACTAACTTCTTGGCTTCGTAAGTTAGTTTAGATAAATCTATAGTATCAACTTCATTTAATTTTAAATTTCCATTAAACAATTTTAACTTCTCTAGCGGTACTAATCTTCTTAGGATTGCATTTTTAATTTCTCTTTGCGTCTCACTTTTCACTTTTACTTCTTTCACTTTTTCAATGATATCAGTTAAATTATTAACTTTACTTATTGATTCAAATAAAACTGATTGTTGAGGAATTGTTAGTTGAAATGCGCTTGTTAATGCATCTACTATTTCATGAGAATTTAAATTCAAGCTTAATTCATTTGGTGTTGCAGTTACTCCGTAATTGTATTCCCCAGACCAATCCATAATGAACTTTCTTTTCTTAGAAGAGAAAGCTATTCTTTTTGCAGTTTCAGTTTTCCCGCTTCCTGTCATTCCGAAAATTACTATGTGTCTTGGTTCTGACAAGTCTATGAATACTGGCTTAATAATGTTAAATCCTAACAAAATTTTATCCTTTATTGCCATTTCTCTCTTAATCATATAGATAATTAAGGTTAATAGGATAATTGAGATAATAGTGATTTCAGTAATTCTCTCATAAATCATATTTAGAATTGATATTATTGGGATTAGCTTTTCATGTCCCTTTTTAGCAATTATTAACATAATTGTCATTATGAGAAGAAATAGCATAAAAATATCGTTTAGAGTTAATGCTTGCTTACCTCCTTTTTCCCTTACCATGCCCCCTTTATTTTTAGGTCTGCTTTGATAATTTAAACCTAGGGGTTTTAAATTATTAAGCTACTTTAAGAATCGAAATAAATCTATTTGCTTTATTTTCCCTTCAAGTAAATCTCTTATCTTCTGGAAATCATCTTCTAAAAGTTTTCTATTTTTAGGATTGTATAGTGCTGCTGCTGGATGAAGTGTTGGTAATACATTAACTTTTAATCCGAGAATTGTTCCAGTATAAATTCTTCCTCTAACTCTCATTATTCCTGAAACTGATATACCAAGTTTTCTTAAAATATAACTTGTTGAATGTCTTCCCAATGTAACAATTATTTTAGGTTTAATTAGCGTTATTTGTCTATCTAGATAGGGTGTGCATTTCTCTATTTCCTCTGGGAGTGGATCTCTATTATTTGGGGGTCTACATTTAAGTACATTGGCTATATAGACGTCCTCCCTTCTTAAATTAATGCTATTAATTAACTTGGTCAATAGCTTACCTGCAGCTCCAACAAATGGTCTTCCCTGCTCATCTTCACTTTTCCCGGGAGCTTCACCAATAAACATTACTTCAGCCCTAAGATTTCCTTCTCCCGGAACTGGATTCTTCCTATTCATCCATAAACTACATTTTTTACAGTCTCTAATTTCATCTATAAGCTTCTTCATTTCAATTTCAATTTCATTAATATTCTCCAAGTTTTTCAGCTTCCTCAATCATTTTCTCAATTCTTTCGCTAACAAGTCTAGCAATTTTTTCCTCAAGCTCTATTTCCTCAGTAGTTCTAAATAGATTTTTCACATCTTCAGGTAAATATTCAAATTCTTGCATTACATACTTTAATGGTCCTAAAACCTTATCCAAAAGCTTCTCGAAAATAAGTAAGTATTCATGTTCATTTAATCCATACTTTTCCTTAGCCTTCTTAGCTACTTCAAGTGCTATACCTATGCCCTCAACATATAGGTAAATAGCATATCTTTTTGAAGCATTATAATCCTTTGATGCAACATCTATGGGTATGGAGCGCTTGGTCAAGGCTTTTCAACTTTAAATAATGTGAAAAGCTACTTAAAACATTCTCCTAAGCTAAAGCTTAATACTAACTTATTCACTAATAATCGCAATGGTGAATCCATGTCTAACCATAAATTTATTGTTGAGGTAAAGACTCTTGAAAAATCAATGAGAGTTCCAAAGGAACTTGTAGAGCAAATTCGTAAAGCTGTTGGAAGAAAAATGATTTCAAGAATGAGAAAGGAAGCAGTTGAATGTCCAGTAACTGGAGAATTAACACCCTTCCTTCAATGCTTTAACTGTAAAAACTTCATTAGAAGAGTTATGGGAAAGGTTTACTGTAGAGGATTACCATTAGAGCAATAGCGGTGTCCAAATTGAAAGAGAATCTACTTAAGACTGAAGTTGAAGATATTAAGCTTTCTAATAGTATGTCAGCTCTATCTTTAATTAAAGCATATAATAAGATGGGTGGATTTACAGCTAAAATGCTTGCAAAAGCTCATGAAATCTTATTAGAAATGTTTATGGATAAGGAATGTACAGTATTTCTTTCATTTACAGGAAATTTAATTGCAACTGGATTAAGAGGGGTAATTGCAGATTTAATTTCTAGGGGTTATATTAGCGTAATAATAACTACTGGTGGAGCGGTAGATCACGATATTGCGAGAAGCTTCGGTGGAAAATATTTTCATGGTAGCTTCGATTTAGATGATGTAATGCTCAATGAGCTTAAAATACATAGGCTTGGAAATATATTAATTCCAATTAATAATTATGGACCAATAATTGAGAAAGTTACCTGGAAAATTCTAAGTGAATTATCAAATATTAAATCAGAATGGAGTGTCAGAGAACTATTAGCTGAATTTGGAAAGAGAATAAATGATGAACATTCATTCCTTAGACAAGCATATTTAAATAATGTATCAATATATGCTCCAGGAATTTTGGATTCAGCTTTTGGAACGCACATATTCATGTTCTCACAAACAAGAAATTTCAAGTTAAATTTAATTAATGATATGAAAGAATTGTCGGATATAATTTTCGAATCTAATAGAACTGGAGCATTAATTATTGGTGGAGGCATATCTAAGCATCATACTATTTGGTGGAATCAATTTAAAGGAGGACTTGACTATGCTGTCTATATAACAACTGCAGTTGAATATGATGGAAGTTTAAGTGGAGCCAGAGTTAAGGAGGCAATTAGCTGGGGCAAAGTTAAGCCAAAAGCAAAATATGTAACTGTTTATGGAGATGCAACCATTATTCTACCATTACTATTAGCTTCAATATATGAGGCAATATTACCTGAAACAGACTTAAATAAGATGAATGCATGATTATGTGTGAGGGAAAAATTTGGGTAAGATTAAAATTATCGGTTATAAGATAATGATAAATCCAAATTATCCTCTTCCTTCACTTAGATGTACTTTAGAAAATGGCGAGTATTTTGATATGAGTGCAATACCAATTGATGCTGCAATTGCAATTGAAAGATTAGCTAATGGAGTTGACTTAACTTCAGATCCAAGAATGATATTAGCATTAGTTTTAGCTGAAATACCTGCAATTGAATCCGCCCTTAAAGAGTCAATAGAGGAAGTAATTATCGATGATATTATTAGGTATGGTGTAAGTTATGTTTATTGTGCTAGTGTTAAAATTAAAATTAATGGTAAATTCATTAGAAGGATAATGGTTCCGAGTAGTGCCATTGTATTAGCATTATTGGCTGGAGCAAATGTTTATGTTGATGAAAAATTCGTGTCATCGCAATTAGTTGAAAAAGGTGGTTAATACTTAAACCACCATTTAGTCCTATCTTTAAAATCGGATAATTCTATTCCAAGTTTCCTTAATTCACTAGCTATCCAATCAGCAATTTCCCAATTCTTCATACTCCTATGTTTCTGTCTAACTGCTAAGACTAATTCAATTAGTGATCTAATCATTTTTTCGTCTTCCTTTCTTCTCTCTTCAAAACTTTCCTTAAAAAGTCCAAGTATTAATCCAGCTTCTTCAAATACTTTAATTGCTGCAATTGCTGAAACTACATCAGATGAACTTAGTATTTTCTTATTTACAATTGAGGTTAATTTATGTAGAGCTGATATAGCGCGTGGAGTATTAAAATCATCATCCATAGCCTTAATAAATTCATCTCTAACATTAGCAATTTCATTTATAGTCTTTATGCTTTCACTTGACACTCTATACACTGCTTCTTCTTCGTGAATTAATGTCTTTAGATTAGATATTGCAGTAACCATTCTTTCATATGCTGCCTTAGCATGCATTAAACTTTCCTCACTATAAATCAGTTGACTTCTATAATGAGTACTAACTAAATAATAACGTAATTCCATTGGACTGTATCTTCTAAGTATTTCTTCAACTGTAATAACATTACCTATTGATTTAGACATTTTCTCCTTTCCCATAATCAGCATACCTGTATGAAGCCAATACTTAACCCAAGGTTTAACTCCAAAAAAGGCTTCGCTTTGAGCGATCTCATTTTCATGATGAGGAAAAATTAGGTCCTGTCCTCCTCCATGAATATCAAACTGTGAACCTAAGTATTTTGATGACATAACTGAGCATTCAATATGCCAGCCAGGTCTACCAGGACCCCATGGACTATTCCAGAATGGTTCTCCAGGCTTTGCTTTCTTCCAAAGCGCAAAATCGTATGGTTTCTTTTTACCTTCCCCTTCCTCTTGTGCTCTTAATTGTCCTCTGCTTATTCTAGATAATTTACCATAGTCTCTAAATGAATCTACTTCAAAGTAAACATTTCCAAATGCTTCATATGCATAGCCTTTTTCAATTAACTTTTCAATAAATCTAATTATATCCTCAATATGCTGCGTTACCCTTGGATATATATGTGCTCTTTTTATGTTTAACTTATCAGTTGCATTGAAGAAATCCTTTATATATTCATTTGCTATATCATTCCATTTCCTCCCTGTACTAATTGATTTCATGATTATTTTATCATCTATATCTGTGATATTAACTACGTAAAAAACATTATATCCCTTAAATTCAATGTACCTCCTAATTACATCAAAAGCAACATAAGTCCTTACATGTCCAATATGAGTTTTATCATAAACGGTTGGTCCACATACGTAAATCCTAACTAATTTAGAATCAATGGGTTCAAATTTCTCTTTTCCCCTAGTTAAGGTGTTATATACCTGCAACACAATATGAATCACCTTTAAGAAATTAATAAAGTATGTTAAATAAAATTTTCCCAACCGCTATATTCTCTCTAAGTTTTCTTTACTGGAGCATAAAGTGGTGCTCTTCTGTTTGATGCAATTAATATTAATTGCCCATTATTTTTCATTTCCCTAAGCATATTCTTAGCTAAGCTTAGTCTTAAATTATATTTTGAAGCTATAACGTATGGTGTTATATACTTCATTTTAGGGACTTCTTTCATCATTGATCTAAAAATCTCATCTGATAGGACGGCATCTCTAATAGTTTTCTGTGTAATTTGCAGTTTTTTCTCGATTTTCTTTCTTTTCTTAGCCATTTTACTTATACTTCTCTTTTTCTTAGGTCCTCCCAATAATCTACCTCCAAATCTTATTGTAAGCCAAATGTAAAATTTCTATACTTAAACTTTTCTGATAACTTTGTAAACTAAGAATTAAAACAAGATATTTAATGTGAGTCAGCTCTGCGTGGGTCAATCATCCCTTATTAAAGTCAGCCCTTTCGAGCTCAATCATCCTCATCTTTAGATGAATATTATTCCTTTTAAAGCTTTACTATTTTTAAATTATGATGGATGTTTAGATC
>CAZCCB010000044.1:8406-12080 GCA_964497155.1 uncultured Nitrososphaerota archaeon
TCTAAATATAGTTCAAAGAAAACTATTTAAGTTCTCATTATCAAAATGTCTTACAGCAAATAGTCAATTTATTAAAATACTGGAGGATAAAGTATGATTGTTCACGGTCGTGTTGTTGATTTAATAACACTAGTTCTTCTCTGGGCAATAATGCTAATAGCATTTGACAGAATTAAGAAAGGATGGGTTGTCTCATTTAGAAGGATTGCAGGACTTGATGCAATAGAGGAAGCAGTAGGTAGAGCTGCAGAAATGGGTAGGCCAGTCCACTTTACATCTGGCTTAAATAGACTAACTGGAACATGGGCACCATTAACAATTGCAGGATTAGCAGTATTCGCAGAAGTAGCGAGACTATGTGCCAGATATAGAGTCCCAGTAATCTATTCAGTTTATGGAACTACTATCCTACCATTGGCGCATGAACTCTATAAGCAAGCTTATTTAGCTGAAGGAAGACCTGAAGAAGCAAAACCTGAAGAAGCAATAAGATATTTATCAGGAACACAATTCGCATATGCAGCAGCAGTACAAGGAATTGCTGAAAGAGAAAGACCAGCAGCAAACATAATGGTAGGACCATTCTACGCTGAATCATTAATATTCGCAGAAACATTCTTCAGAATTGGAGCAATACAAGTTGGAGGAACAGCTAGACTTTATCAGATACCATTCTTCGCAATAGTATGTGACTACGTATTAATTGGAGAAGAATGCTATGCAGCTGGAGCATACCTAACCAAAGAGCCATCACAAACTGCAAGCATATTCGTTCAAGATTTAGGGAAAATGGTTGCAATAATATTAAGTATAATTGGAGCATTACTAAGTACTGGTGGAGTAAAAGTAATTGTTGATTTATTAGCTATATAGGAGGGATATATGTCATGGCCTTAGTATATAGAAGGCACATACCAATTCTAATAACTTTCATAATGGGTATAATGATGATTGTCCAATTCTTCCTAGTTCCACCAAAACCAGTTGAACCATATCAAAAAGCCTTAGCAGAAGTAGGTGAGGCATTAACAAATTGGGCTAACTTACTTGCAGCATTTACAATTGGCTTCGGTTTAGTAAATCTATTCTTTATTCACGGAAGACATGTAACCAGAAGAACTCCGGGACAATGGTATTATAGTGCATGGTTACTATTCGTAATGTTTATTATGGTAATCTTTGGGATCTTCGGTGATGAAGAGCTTGGAATTTCAACTGCAACAACCTATCAATTTGAATGGATGTATAAATGGATATATACACCGTTAAGCGGAACAATGTATGCTTCGTTAGCCTTCTACATTACCTCCGCCTCCTATAGAGCATTTAGAGCAAGAACTCTTGAAGCAGGCGTACTATTAATTGTGGGATTACTAGTATTGTTTAAGCTAGCACCAGTATGGCAAGTATACTTACCACAAGTAATCCCATTGGTTAACTGGATATACAAGTACATAGTAACTTCATCATATAGAGGAATATTAATTGGAGCAGGTATAGGTGCAATACTACTAGGCATAAGAACAATAATTGGCCTTGAGACTGGATACTTAGGAAGGAGGGAGTGAAATGGCGGAAAAGAAGTCTATTATTGAATGGATCGAGGCAATGCCAAGAGAAGTCATTTATACCATAATGCTAATAGTATTAATAATACCATTAATTAGACCATTAGGTATCCCAGTTCCAGTCTCAGCAAGAATAAAAGAGTGGCATGAATTCATTCAAAATCTACCTGAAGGCTCATACGTATTAGTGAGCATAGATTACGGAGCAGGAACAATACCTACATTTGAACCATTTATGTTAGCAACCATGCATGACCTATTCTCACGTCCACTAAAAATAGTAATTATGACAACATACGCTGATGGACCAATATGCTATAAATCCGTAATGGATAAGTTAAAGCCAGAAGAGACATATGGTAAAAAATATGGAGAAGACTATGTTTTCCTAGGATATATTCCAGGTGGAGAAACTGCAATGAAAGCTATTGGCGAAAACTTGCCTAAAGCTGTGCCAATGGATTTCTATAGAACTCCAATTGATCAAATACCAATGCTTAAAGGAATAACTGGAGCAAAGGATTTCGCAGTAGTAGTAACTGTTACACCTTCAGGTGACGTTTCAGAAGGTTGGATAAGGCAATGGGTAACACCATATGGAACACCATACCTATGCTGTGTATTGGCAATGATGGAACCAACAATGATGCCATACTATCAAGCAGGACAATGTAAAGCACTATGCACAGATGCACATGCAGGAGAATATGAATTCCTAATAGGTAAACCAGGAGAAGGAATAAAGAAGCTAGATGCATTCAGCTTATCACTCACGGTATTAGCCATATTAATTATAATTGCAAATATACTCTACTTCGTTTTAAAGGCTGGGGGGAAGAAGTAAATGGCTGATATTTGGATCGAATTAGGTATTTGGGTAGCAGCCTTATATACGATATTCATATTCTCATTCGCATATAGAGATAATCCACTATTCAAATTTGCAGAACATACATTTTTAGGAGTTGCAGTAGGCTACAATTTCGTAAGAGCATTATCTGCAATTAGAAAATATGGATTAGATAGACTTGCTGGAGGAGAAGTCTTATACATAATTCCTATAATTTTAGGAATCCTATTATACTTCAGATATCACAAAACACTATACTGGCTATACCGATATGGAATGTCAATAATAGTTGGAGTAGGAATTTCAGCTGCTTTCGTAAGACTTATTGATGCACAATTCTTAAGACAAATTAAAGCAACTGCTGCATTAAAACTAGTAACTGCTGATCCAGCAACTACACTTGGAAATATAGTATTCCTAGTAGCTGTAGTAACAACATTGTATTACTTCATTTTCACATTCCCAGTACTACATACTGGAGGAGCTAAGAAAGTCGCTGATGCTGGAAGATGGTTTATGATGATAGCATTCGGCTATTCATTCGCCAAAACAGTAATCGCTAGATACAGCTTAATTCTCGGCAGATTAACATTCCTCCTATACGATTGGCTTAAGATTCCAAGATAACCAAAATTCCCCCTATATTTTAACTAATTTTTTTGCTATCCTTCTAATCTTATTAGCTACTTCTACAGAATTTTTTCCTAATACTCTAATCATTGGCTCTTTCCCTACATCACCCAAATCATAAATAATATCGGGAATATCACCATAATCATTAATGGCTTTACTAATTCCCCAAGGCAAACTTGCACCCTCAATCTTCTTAACATGCTCGGGTTCCTTCCCTCTATCAAAAAATGCAACTCTATACCCTAATTCCTTACATATCTCAATAATTTTCCGAGAATACCTCATATTGGCAGCGGCTCTAAATTTAGAATTAAATTTCATAACAGTCAGTATTATTCTTGCAACATGACTTGAAGCTCCAAATACTGGGCAACCTGCAGCTCTAGGTCTTCCATTTACAATCGATATTCTTCCATCAATAGCACATACATCATTTTCATTTTCAGCATTTTCTATGGCTTCACCAATATTCATCCTGACTTCAGGAATTAATTTGGAAATTTCATGAGTATTTTCAATAATTTTTAATGCTTCATGAACCCTATTCCAACATTCATATTTTGAGGATTTCCTATATAATTCAATCATTGGATTAACCGGGCCATGTCCCTCACCAACCCTAA
>CAZCCB010000045.1:0-3537 GCA_964497155.1 uncultured Nitrososphaerota archaeon
ACTTGAAATGGATCTGATCCACGTTTAACTATATAATTGCATGATTCAATTATTCTTTTAACAATACTTTTCCTCTTAATTCGTTTCACTTTCTTACTTTTAGTCATTAGATTACGCTCCTAACTATTGATTTTCCACCAATATTTTGAACTAAAATTACATTGACATTCTTATTTGTTTCAGGTATTATTGGGCTTGGTGTTATTGCTATGAATTGAATGTTTGAATCTTCAGTGAATGATGATATTAATAGTTTTGATATTATTTCTCTATTTCTTGGATCCATGTGGATGTCGAATTCATCTATTGCTCTTAATGGTGATTTTATGAATTTTTGTGTTGCCAGTAGAAATGCCATTATTGCTGTTGTTCTTTCTCCTCCACTTTGTGAATATCCGTCGAGTACTACTGGCATGTTTCCTCTAAATCCTACTAGTATTTCTAGTCCTGCTTCATCTATATCCTCAATATTAATTAGTCTAACATAGCCTGTTGCTCCAATTTCACTTAAAATTCCACTGTAAATCCTATTAACTTTACTTAGAATTTCACTTAACATTTTCCTCCATATTTTAATTCTTTCTTCAAGTTCATTTAGTAGCATTATTCTATTATTTTCAAGAATCTTAATTCTCTCTGAAAGCTCATCATATGTTTTATGATATGTCATATACATTTGCTCTACATCTTTTGATACTTCACCAATATATTCTAATTTTAATTCAATAATTCTAATCTTATCAATTAATTCTGACTGTTCCCTAACAATTTTTGGTCTTGAACCAAGTTTTTCTGCTTCATTTTTCAATTCAGCTAGTTCAATCATGCTTTTCCTTAAATTTTTCTCTAATTCTCTAAGTTCACTTTTAGCTAGGTCTAATTTGAATTTTAGTAGTTCATTTTCAATTCTATTTTCAATTATTTTTTCATAAAGTTTATTGATACTTAAATCAATGCTATTCAATTTATTTTGTATTTCAGCAAGCTTATTTAACTTATCATCAAGATTACTTATTGATGTTTCTCCAAATAATTTTATAATGTCATTTATGTCTAAAATTTTCATTAACTTATTTATGATTTCAATTCTCCCAATTTTCCTTGAAGTTTCAGTTAGGTTTAGAATTATTTTTCTACGTTCAACTTGAAGGTTGCTTAGCTTGTTTCTTAATTTTTCTGATTTAATATTTGTTTTACCAATTTTCTTCTTGAGTAAATCTATTCTATTATTTAGTCTTTCAATTTTACTTTCAATATTACTTATTATTTCCTCTTTTCTCTGTACTTTTGACCATGCAAGTTCATTTCTTAATGTTCTTAATTCTTCTTCGAGCTTTATTTTTAATTTATATTTTTCATATTCATTTTGCCAGTATTCTAGTGTTGTTTTTGCTTTTTCAAGTAATTTTTGAATGTCTGCTTCCTCTTTGACTATTTTATTTAGTTTTTCTTTTATTCTTCTAATTTTATCTCTATAATGTGTTAGTCCTATTGCATCTTCAAAGAATTTTAGTTTTTCTTTTGGTGTTGTTATTGCGAATTCTTCTACCATGTTTTGATGCATTATTATTAGCATGTTGTTTGGATTTAAATTGAAAGCTTTTAGTATTTCTTGTACTTCACTTTTAGTTTTAGTTTTTCCATTTACTTCAAACCAATATGATCCGTCTTGGCGTAGGTATCTTGAGATTCTAATTGTATTTGAATGTATTTTGGGATATGGTCTTTTTCTGCCTTTAGGTGAATTATCGAGTACTATTGTTACTCTTGCAAGTTTTTGTCCCCATCTTATTAGGTCGCTTAATTTTCTTCCACGTTCAGTATATGATTGTCCAAGTGCAACTGATATTCCAAGTAATATTGATGATTTACCTGCACCATTTGGACCGCAAATTAAGTTTAGTCCTGGCTTTAATGGTATTCTTCCATATTCATATGACATAAAGTTTTCTAGTATTACTTCACGTATCATTACGAATTATCTCCTCAAAAATAAAATAGAGGTTTAGTAATAAATTAAATGTTAGTATTACATTTATTTGGTGAAAGTTATGGTTATTGCTGGTAAAATTTTCAGGCTTAGAGAATTTATTCCATTAAAAACTATTGCTACTAAACTTGTTGATTATAAGGTTGAAGAGGTTGTTGAGGAACCTCCAGGTAAATTTAATCTTATAACTGAAATTATTAATTTAGATTTGGTTGGTAATAGGGTTAGAGGAGTTTATTGTAAGGATATTTTAATTAAAATATCTAGGAGGGGTGAAAGGGTACCGATTGTGAAGACTATTGAAGCTCCATTTACATTTACTAAGATTAACGATCAAATTTTATTGACAATTATTGGGAAAAAGAATTTGGCTAATATGATTGCTAATGAAATGAGTAAAATATTGTTTTTAAGTGTTGGCGGTATTGTTGAAGCTAGAATTTCACCTGAAACTTTGAGGCAATTTCATGAGGCTAATCCTGAGGGTACTAAGGTTATATTTTTTGATAATGTTGATATACCTAATATTGATAAGCTTAGTCTTTATGGTCCTGATTTAAGAAATACTATGCTTTATAGTGAATATTTATCTCATGGTGACATATGGTATATTGTCTTTACTTCTAGGAAGCATGGAATTATTGTTGGTTTAACTAGAAATTGTGTTGTAACTGTTTTTAGTAAGATTGATGAGTATTCTTTCTTTAATTTTGTTGAGGAGGAAGTTTTTCCATTAATTGAATTATAATTATTAGATGAAATTTTGCCATTTACTCCATTTCATTTTGGACCTGGACTTGCATTTGGATTATTGTTTAGAAAGTATTTTCATACTCCAACATTTATTTTAGCTAATTTAATCGTCGATATTGAACCATTCATAATATTAGTTTTAAGTTTAGATTTGCCCTTACATTGGTTTTTCCATTCATTGGTTGGAGCATTAACTTTAGGATTAATATTAAGTTTTTTCATGTTTATGACTAGGAATATTTTTAGACCATTATTTATGTCTTTAAAGATTGAGTTTATTAAGAATGATGAGTTTAAGTCTTATTTGCTTGCTGGCATTTTAGGAGTATTGTTTCATATATTTTTGGATTATCCAATATATTCTGATATTAAGCCTTTCTTTCCAATTGACTTTAATCCATTTTATAATCCAAGTATTACTCATGAAATCTATTTATTCTGCATATTAACATTTATTATTGGTTTAATTGAGTATATAATCATAATAATTAAGAAAACTGGCTGAATGGATGTGATTAGAAGTTAAATAATGTTATGAAATACTTGTTAAACCTTGTTATTCATATTTCTCAGTTATTATTTCCTTTCCAGTTGTCCATACATATGTAGCGTAGATTAATAGTGCTGTTCCAGCTGCAATTAAAATGTATGGCCAAGCAATTTCCCATGAAATATTGTATATTTTCATTAGTCCAGCTAGTATTAGGAAGAAAGCTGCTATTATAGTCCATAGAGGAAATATTCTTTTTTCCTTCTTTTCAGTCATAGTTTCATCTCCAAATTACTATTTAATT
>CAZCCB010000045.1:3547-9421 GCA_964497155.1 uncultured Nitrososphaerota archaeon
CAATTATATATACCTTAGAATAATTTATATATTATTTTAATAGTAGTTTAATGAAGTGCCAGTAAATTGCTCTTCTAAATTTATTTCTTGAAAACATTTTTCCAATTGTCCTAATTGGATTAAAATAAAATTTCTTATAACATTCAATCATTAATTTTTGAACTTCACTATAACTTAAATTCCATGTATCCATAATTGCATGTGCAAAATCATATTTCGAATAATCATGTATTTTAATTAAATTATTATTTTTAGCCCATTCATATAGTATTGTTCCTGGTAATGGAGTTAATGGTGTGAATATTGTGAAGTCTAAATCTAGTTTTAATGCATATTCAGCTTTCTCTAATATTGTTTCTCTAGTATCATTTGGAGTTCCTATTATAAACATTCCTTGAACAATAATATCATAATCCTTTAATACTTTAACAACTTCATTTATTTGCTCAATTCTAATGTTCTTCTCCATGTTTGATAATTCATTTTGATAGGGAGATTCTATTCCAATTAGAGTCCATATTAATCCTGCTTCTCTCATTAATTTAATTAAGTCTAGGTCGCGATATAATAGATCTATTCTAGCTTCAATTCCCCAATTAACTTTCAAATTATTTTCAAGAATTAAATTGCATAAATCGATTATCCGCTTTCTATCTACATTAAATGTATCGTCTCCAAACCAAATAATATTTTTATCATACTTCTCAACTAAAATTCTCATGTCATTAAAAATTCTATTCGCACTATACCCCCTCCACTTATTTCTCCAAAACTTCCATTCACTACAGAAAATGCATTTGAATGGGCATCCTCTACTACTAACATATATTATTGCTTTATTTCCCCATGCTGATAATCTGTATTTATCCATTGGTAGTAGGTGCCATGCTGGTGCTGGAATTTTATCTAATGGTTCAATTAAATTTCTATCTGGACAATGAATTATCCTATTATTAATTCTATATGAAATTCCATTTACTGGTTTAATTTCATCATGCTCCATATAGCTGAGAACTAATTCTTTAAATGTTTCCTCACCTTCACCTCTAACAATTACATCTACATATTTACATTCATTCAATACTTGATTTGTACAGAATGTTGGATGCGGCCCTCCAATGACAGTTAAAATTTTACTATTAACTTTTTTGGCTAATTCACATACCTTATAGGCTAGATTAATATTGCATGTAATTGCACTAACTCCAATAATATTTGGCTCCTCATTTTCAATTATATTTTCCAATTCATTCCATGAAATCTTATTTGCTGAGCAATCAATAATCTTAATTTCAATTTCATAATTATGCAAATACTTTTCAATATATGAAGCTAAATGAGCTAAACCTAGGTTTGGCAGTATTGTATCATATAGTAGCCACCATCCCTTTCTTGGCGGGTCAATTAGCAAAATCTTCATACAATAAATACTTTATTTTCTATATGAGAAAAATGTGTTCATATAAGATTGATTATAATGTTGTTAGGCTTGGCGAGAAGTTTTATTTTGATTGGATTAATTCAATTAGTAATCCAAGATATTATCAGAAGAGAATTCTTAATGAATTATTAAAGTTTTATTCTAAGACTCATTATGGTTCAAAATATAATGCGAGTGAAATTATGGGGTTTAATGACTTTAGAAATAATTTTCCAATTGTCAAATATAATGATTTGGAGCATTTAATATTAAGTGTCTTAAATGGAAGGTATGATGAATTAATTGCTGAGAAGCCTATTTTATTTGGTGTTACTAGTGGCTCTATGGGTAAGCCTAAATTAATACCATTGACGCTAACTGAATTACAATGTAGGATTAGAATTATGCTTGCAGGTTTATCAGGTTTATATTTTAGATTTGGCGGTAAAATTCTTGGTGATGTATTAATAGTTAAAATGCCTATTTGTATTTATGAGGAGAATGGATTGAAGTTTTGTTATATTAGCGGTTTGCTTGAGTTAATTTTTCAATCAATATTAATGAATAAGAATTTAAATGATTTGATAAATAATTTAAAAGTTGAATTTATACCTAAAACTCGTAGGGACTATAATTTACTGTTTGAATATGCCTATAAATTTTATAGAGATGTTGATGTTAAACTCATGATTGGTTCCGCTCCACTCCTAATATTTTTTGCATGGTATTTAAGGAAGAAGTATAATTTAATTCCTAAAGATTTATGGGATATTAAGGTTGTTTTGGCTACTGGTGTTCCATACATACATGATTATTATAGTGATTTATTGTATAAATTGTATGGTGATCAAATTAGTATTGTTGAACTTTATGGTTCTACTGAAGCTTTAATTGCCATGCAAATTGATGATAATCCCTATGTAGCTCCATTTTATAATCAATATTTTTTGGAGGTTAAGGTTAATGGTAAAGTTAAAATGTTATTTGAAATGGTTGACGGTGAGATTGGTTCATTAATAATTTCAAATTCAATTTTACCTAGATATTATATTGGAGATCTTATTGAATGCATTGAGGAGGGCAAGTATTTCAAATTGCATGGAAGAGATAAAATTTTTAATAGATTGAGAATTAATTTTGAGAATTTTATTAATAGGATTACTAATCTTATTTATAGAGTTTTTTAATGAAATTTTTAGTGCCATTTAGTATTAGTATAATGCCGCTAATAATTAAGGTTATAAATATTGCTTTCAATAGACCTATTTTTAATATTAATGATATTATGATTAATATTGTTCCGATTATTGAATGATATTTTCCCTTAATTTTCATCCATGGATATTTTAATCTAATTAATCCAAAAACAGCTAATATTATACCATATTGAAGTGATAATAATGTGATATAATTGTTTACGTCTATTGATTTGATATTGTATAGATATGATGTTACTCCAGTTGTTAATATTATTAATCCCAATGTTATTGGTGTAAATGGATCCCTACCTTTCCTTATTCTTGGAATTCTATTTCTTATCGAATTCATTTCAATATGATTTAAACTAGTTTTATAAATGAGATTTACTTTAATTTTCTTGAAGATGAAGTATAGAAATAAATTCATTGTTTATTTAGATGATTTATTTTCATTAATTATTGTTTTCATGTTTATTTTAGTTGGTATAATTTTTCCATGTTTACATGCTGGCTTTGGTGAAGCTAGTTGGGAGGATTTTGTTAAGATGAGAATTAGATCTGGTTGGGATAGATATCAGAAAATGATTATTAGTAATTCTAGGGAGATTAGTTTATCTGAATTGTTTAAGTTTTATAATAATATTTTATTGCCTAAATGGATTCCTAATAATGTTAATTTGATTAAGATTTATTATTATGATAAGGGTTATGCATTACTTGTTTATTGTGATAGGTATTTGAATATTCCTTGGGATAATATTTTCTTGGATTCTAATTTTACAATTATGATTATTCAGAATTATACTTCTAAACCTCCAATATCATTAGAGCATGCTGGTGAGGATGAGGAAATTTTAAGGTTAAATAGGGTTTTAATTCATATTTCTAGGGGCAAGTCATATATTAATTATACAATCATGCATGAAAATAAAGTTGTGGCTAGCGGGGTAATTTATGTGAGACGCCCAATATCTATAACGTTTAGTTATGGTGGATTAATGTACATAGTTTATGGTTATTTTGATGAGGAAGTTATGCTTAGAATTGTTAAGAGCATGATTTCAGGTTAAATAGTGAGTGTTATTTTAGATAGATTTCTAGTGCTTTTTTGAATTCATTTGCTAGGTCTTCTTTAAATCCAACTAATATTACCTCTTTTAATGTTGTTCCTTCATCGATATGCTTTTTAAGTTCATTCACCATAGTTTTTGCAGCTTCACTTAATGGTACTCCACCAACTCCAGTTCCTAAACCTGGAAAAGCAATATTCTTTATTCCTAAATTTTTAGCACAATCTAATGCTGCTTTCATAGCTAATTGAACATTTTTAATACTAATTTTCATTGCAGGTTTCTCCATCGTTGGTGTATGAATTACATATTTTGCTTTTAATTTTCCAGCTGTAGTTGCAATTGCTTTTCCAACTGGTACTGGTGCATGTCTCATTGCTTCCATTTCAATTATACTTCCACCTGCACGTTTAATTGCTCCAGCTACACCTCCACCCATAATCATTTGACTATTTGCTGGATTAACTATTGCATCAACTTCAATCTTAGTAATATCACCAACAGCAACACTAACATCAACACCCTTATAATTAGTTTTATATATTAGATGCATTTCAAACACCAATAAAATAGTAATGTAATGAAATTTAAATATCATCATATTGAGACTAAATTTAAGTTAAAATGGCACTATTGGTTTTTGAAAACGTAAATATTATGAATTTTAAGGGAGTATTACATTTAATAACTAAGTTTTGCTAGTTAAGTATTGGTTGGTGGGATATTTGGATCCATTGGAGATTTTGAAGGATTTGGTTGAAATTAATACGGTTAATCAACCTGATAAGGGTGTTAAGCCTACAATTGAAGCTCCAATATATATTAAAAATTTACTTGAAAGACTTGGATTTAAAGTTGAATTAATTGAGAGGGAGGGATACTATTCTGTTTTTGGCTCTTTAGGTAGTGGTGAACCATTAATGCTATTCTTAGCTCATTATGATACTGTTCCAGTTAATCCTTCAATGTGGAAGTATGATCCATTTAAATTGACAATTGTTAATGGTAAAGCTTATGGGAGAGGTGCATTAGATGATAAGAGTAATGTTGCAGCTATTATTGCTGCATTAAATAAGGTTGTTTCACGTGGAATTAAGAGTGGAATTTTATGTGCATTTACTGGTGATGAGGAAATTGGTGGTAGAAGAGGAGCAATGGTTATTAGGGATTTACTTGCCATGAGAGGTTTAAGGCCAAAATACTTGATTAATGGTGATGGACATGGAATGTACATTATAACTAGGAGGAGAAATGCATTTAAAATTGAAATTAAATGTAAATCGATTAAAGAGAAAATGAAGGGTAAGAGATTTAAAGTTAAATTTGAAGTTAGAACTCCTATTTATGAAACTAGACATGCAGCATATTTTATGCCTGGAGTAGACACGCATCCCATGATAGCTGCATCATATTATTTGAGAATTAATCCTAAATTAAAAGTAGTTTCAATTAATGGTGACTTTTTAAAGTCTAATGTAATTCCAAGCTGGATTGAAGTTGAATTTTTAGAGCCAAATGAGAATGGAGAGGAAGTAATTATTGATGAGATGTCAACTAAACTTTTAAGGAGTATAATTCCAATTGTTAGATCTCCAGCAACACCTGAAATGTATAGTGATTATGGTGTATCAATAACGCCAAATATCTATGAATTTAAGGATGATACTCATAAACTAATATTTGATGTTAGAGCTATGATTAGTAGGAAGGAAGCTTTAAATCCAATTAAAAGGGCAATAGAGGAGAATTTAGGTGAAGTTGAAGTTAATGTTTATGGTGGAACAGGCTACCTATATACTAGTAGGAATTCCAGATTAGTTTTAACTGCATGTAATGTTTTAGAGAAAATTAATGTTGAACCAATAATTGTTGAAATGGCCGGAGCATCAGATTCAAGATACTTCTCACCATTAGGAATAGAGACTATTGACTTTGGTCCTAAAGGTGGAAATCTTCATGGACCAAATGAATATGTAGAAATTGAATCGCTTTATAAAACAACTGAATTCTACTATAAATTAGCAGTAAAATTAATTGAACAAAATAAATAACTAAGTAGGAATATTAGCAGGAGCTATGTTTAATTGCATTATTTGGACATGCAACTACACATACACAACATTATATACATTGATCTATATTTGGTGCAGTTGACTTACCATCAACAAGTTCATAAACTCCAACT
>CAZCCB010000045.1:9521-11964 GCA_964497155.1 uncultured Nitrososphaerota archaeon
CAACACCAGTACATTTATCATAATCAATTTCAATAATTATACCTAATTCTTCATTTTTCCAAACCTTAATACTAGTCATAATAATATCTCAAAATCAATTATTTGAATTTAATATTTGTTTCTTTTGATTATAGAGTTAAATGCATACATACTAATTAGTGTTATTGGAGACTTGAAGATATGTGGAGTTGTTGATGAGCCTAATTGGATAGTATCTTATATTTGCTAAGAGACATATTTACAATTTAAATTATTTATTTACGTTAAATTTAAATTTCTCTAACTACAGTTAAATAATGTGAGTTATCTAACTGTAGTTAGAAATGAAATTGAAGATTTAAAGAAGATTAGGGGATGGATTCTACTGTATGGTAGGAGGAAAGTTGGTAAAACGTTTTTATTGAGAAATTTCATTAAATGGGATGAATATATTACCGTTAGAAGAGATTTGTCCATTAGGTCTGAAGAAATTGAAGTAAAGAATTTTAAAGATTTAATTGTTAAGGTTGAAAAATTATTGAATAAGAATTTTACAGTTGTAATTGATGAATTTCAAAGATTACCTGAATCAATAATTGAAGATTTAGTTAGAGTTTATCCTAATGGTAAACTCATATTATCGGGTTCAAGTTTAGGTGTCGCTAGAAAAATTTTTAGTCCAAAATCTCCATTACTTGGATTTTTCACTCCATATAAATTATCCCTAATTAATCCTAGAGATATTCTTCTAACTCTATCGAAATATTATGATCCAATTAAATGCATTGAAATTTCAAGTTATTTGAGGGATCCATGGCTAATACCATTATATGATGGAGGAAATGTTATAGACTTCATCTATAATTATTCATGTAAATATTGGCAAATCGTTAAAGCTTTAATTGGAGAAGTATTTGCTGAAGAAGAGAGAACTTTAACTAAAACTTATGAGGCAATATTATCTTTGCTTGGAGCAAGAATTTGGAAGATAAAGGATATTGCAAATATACTTTATGCTCATGGAATTATAAGTGAGCCAAGTAGTTCACAATTAGGTGGATTTATAAGAAATTTAATTGAAATGGATTTAATTGAAAGCATAAAAATTTATAATTCGAAAATGAAGTATTTTAAGCTTAAATCCCCAATAATGGAAACCTACTATTACTTAGAATATAAATATGATGTTTCAGAGAGAATTACTAGTTTAAGTGAAGTTAAACCAGTATTAGAGAATTTAATTAGATTTGAAACTGAAAATTTCATAGCTGATTTATTTGCTGAATATTATAATGGACGGAGAGAATATTCTTTAAATCCTGAAATAGATTTCATAATAACTAGAAGGAAGAACATTATTGCAATTGGAGAAGTTAAATGGGGAAAATATTCTAGGGGTGATTTAAGGAAATTTAAATTAAAAGTTGAAAATATGCCTGGAATTAAAATTTTCATAACTAAAATAAAAGAGAATGATTATTATGATAATATTAGAATTATTGATGCTAATGATATTATTGAAATGATTAAATAAAATGATAAAGTTGAATTACTTTATACTTACTTTTAATATTTCACCTTCCCTTAATGCGTATACGTCAATGCTTGGAATATTATTTTTAACTAGATTTATAAATTCATTGTGTTGACTCGTTGTTCCATGGAATGAAGCTGCAGCTTTAACCTTTAATGCTGAAACCATTTTAAATGCATCTCTTGGACTAGCTGTTGGTGATGGTGAACCAGTTGGAACTAAAGCTAAATCAGCCTTATAATTTTCTAATGGAACATAAGCTGAATCTCCACCATGAAATATTGTTAAATCCTTTCCTTCAACCAAATATAATACTATTGGCCCCCTATGCAATCCCTCAATAGAAGTAACCTTAAATTCCTTTAAATCAAAAGTTTCTCCAGGTCTTGCTGAAATTAACTTTTCACTTGGAATTGCTCCTCTAAGATCAGCTGCTACTGATGGTTCAGCAATAACATATGCATTAGTCCTATTATGTATTAATTTTGTATGCTCCCTACTATAATGATCATAATGTCCATGAGTAATTAAATATGCATCAAGCCTAGTTAGTGCTTCAATATCACTTTTACTAAGCATATCTGCAAGGTCGAATGCAAATACTTGATTCAAAGTTCTAACTATCACTCCAGAATATTTTAAATATAGAATTGCAACTACATTTTCCATTAATTCCATTTCAAGTAAATTCTCAATTGCCTCACCATATTTCCTTCTAAACATGAATTTAATCCTCCCTTAAATATTAATGTTAAATAGTGAATTATTTACCTTACTATTCTTTCAAAAGCCTTTAATAATCATTATTATAAATTGGAGATAATCGATTAATTGGTTGTGAAATTATGGGTGAAAGGAGAGTTCTTCTTCATGAAATGACTAGGAGTGCATTTGAAGAATGGCTTGAAAGTGAAAAGAGACCTATAGTTT
>CAZCCB010000046.1:0-11960 GCA_964497155.1 uncultured Nitrososphaerota archaeon
CTTCTGGATAGGAACAACCCTATAAGCTAAACTAACAAAACATTTCCTTAAAATTTCAATAACCCTCAATGGCTCTAATTTCGAATGAATAAATAATATACCGGGAAATCTAGTAATAGTAAACTCGGCATCAAAATCATATGGAAGGATACAATCAAGTAATTCAATACCAGCCCATCTTTCCTTACCAACAATAACACTGGCAACGGCGATAGGATATTTAAACATCATTTTCAATTAACTAAATTAATAAATAAAAAAGTTTAATCCAATAATTTAATAGTCTCAAAATGCTATGAATTAATATAGTATCATATAGTTACTTATCCAAATTCAGTTTAGGTGACCAACAATGATTAGGGTATTACATTTAAGTCATAATAATTTACCAGATGTCAGAGTAGAAAAGGAAGCAATAACATTAGCTAGAAATGGAGTAGAATGTTTTTTCGCTGGAGGTAAAGCATTAAGTTTTTCATATAAAATTAATCCATTTAAAAGGAATTATGAATTATTTTTTGATAAAATGGCAATTTTAGGCATTAATCCATGGTGGGATAAGTTAAAATTAAGATTAAAACAAATAATAAGTATCTGTAAACCTGACATAATACATGCACATAATATTATTGCAGCTCGTCTAGCATTAGAATTAGGTTTCCCTTTCATATATGACGATCATGAATACTGGTCAGAAAATGCCAAAGCCAAAATTTTCCATAAATATAAGGTAAATTTCAAATACATTTATTATTGGAGACTATGGAAAAGATGGGAAAAGAAAATTATACCAAATGCCATTGCAATAATAACTATTTGCAATGAAATTGCTAATGAACATAAAAAAATGAATAAAAACGTCATTGTACTTCCTAACTTCCCAACATATAGTGAAGTAAAAGAATTAAGAAAAAATCATGTAATTAAAGGAAAGCTACATTCAGTATACATTGGATCATTAACAAAATCTCAAACACCTGTCAGGGATATGAGCGGTTTCATAGAAATTTTCATTAAAAATGATATTGGAAATTTAATAGTTATAGGTGATAATAAGCTAAAAACAAAGCCTCCAATATACTCTATTGGTTTTCTTAAACATGAGGAAATGATGAGGGAATTAACTAAATATCATATTGGAATAGTGCCATGGAAGAGAAATCCATACCATAAATATTGCAATCCAAATAAGCCATATGAATATGCACATGGAGGTCTAATACCTATAGTAACAAACGACTTAACTCCAGTAATTAGATCACTTAAACAATATTGTATAACATTTAAAGATTACAGTGAATTAACGGAATATTTAAAGTATTATTGCCAGAGTATTGATGAAGTTGTAAAAATGGGAAGGGAATTGATGATTTATGCACGTCAAGAATTAATATGGGATCGATTTGAACATAAATTAATTGAACTATATAATAAATTACTATAGTATTGCATTCATCAGTATTAATTAAATTTCGCTCTCAAGAGTCTTTTTATATGCATCTATTCCCCTAACAATCTCAATGTAATCTTTAGAAGCTAAATAATCCAGCAATTTAAAATAAATCCTGCCGCCAATCATTCTAATCGAGTTATCATGCCAAAGTAAAGTTACAAATTTAACTCCCAAATGATTAAATATTGTTAAAGCCTTGTCAATATAAGGTATTACCTGGTTCTCACTTAATTTCATATAAGTAAATAAGTATGCATCCATAAAGGTAACTGGAAAAATAACTACACCATTAATTTTAAGATAACCAGTATTCCTAATATCTAAACTATTCTTAGAAAAAATTAATGATGAATCATACTTTAATCCGATTAATCTAAAAATAGGATAATACTCTCTTTTCATTCTCAAATAGTGTACCCTACATCCATAAACTTTAATTCCCAAAATCTCCTCGATATAATTCTTCTCATTAACAACATTATTAATGCTATTAACATGTAAGCCAATTTCCCAGCCCCCCCTAATAAGATCCTTTATAACATCAACATAACAATCAATACTACTACCATCATCAAACCAAGGTCTAAAAAAGAAAGTAGACTTAACACCAATTCTTTCCTCATAATCCATAATATCTGGAATACCATAATAAGGATTATAGTCCTCCTCCAAAACCCTCCTAATAATTTCATAACTAAATCTATCCTTACGAGCAAGAATGTGCCTCTTTCCAGGTCCATGAATTGGCCAATCAACATCATGAGTAAGAATTAAATACATTAGATCTTACCTCCAGGCTTTAATATGATTTAAATAAATTAATTGAGCTAATCTGGTAACATGTTTTCTTGTTATTTTAATATCTCCAGTAGTATCAACAATTGGGTAACCATAATTCTCAGCTATCTTAAGATACATTCTCCTCTCCTTCTCTAAGATCCACTTTGGATATCGAATATGCTCACCTCTCTCAATAATCCTATTAAATGAAACATTACTTGGAACATCAAAAATTATCGCGTAATGAGGTTTAAATAAAAACCACAGTCTCCTTAACTTTTTAACAGGATAACCTAATGCCCAATACTTTATATATGTACTCCACATAAACCTATCCAAAATAACAATTTCACCTCTAAGAGTTTTAGGTTTAACATAAATTAAAAATAACAATATGTTATCAATTAAACTCAAAATCAATCTCAATAAACGACGAAGCCTACCGCCAGAATAATAGTAATGATGCCTAAAATTAATAATTCTACTTCTACCTGAACTACTTCTTGAATGTCTCAATAGACTTGATAATTTTTCCACAAAGATATACTTACTATAACTTATTACGTGAGCCTTAATATTCAAATTAGAATATATCTCATAAAGAAGTCTTGAATATGTCGACTTCCCAGAACCATCAATTCCAAGCATTGCGATTGAAAAGCCAGTTTTAGGGAAAATTTTTCGAAACCATAATCTCATTTTCTCATCATTGACAATCAAACCTAAAGTGTATAATAATAAACCAAGGGTAAGGAGAATCGTAAAATTAAATAATTGATTTAAGGAGAAAAATGAAATAATTGTTTCACCGATTAATAAACCGCCAATAGATGATGATAATAATCTTAAAGCATTTGGAGCTTCATTGAGAATATGATAACCCCTACTTTTTGCCTTCCAAATTCCCCTAATCATATATATTGTAGATGCAATAAATGGTATCAAAAGTAACCAAGTAAACATATCAACTATAATTGAAAGTATGATCATAACTATGAAAGCCAAAGTCCCCCAAATTTTCATCCACAAATCTAATCGCCTCTAAATTTACATTGCAGATAACCAACTAATATTTCGGGTTGTAATCGAAAAAGCGAAACAATCGAGGTTCTAAATAAACTCTTACCAAGTCTATACCACGTCCTACCCATATCATACAATTTACTACGAACATATGGTCTTAAATTCCATGAACGAGTCATGATAAATCGCGATGGAATACTAAATTTCCTAACCTTCAAAGCAATTTGGGTATCATACAATAAATCTAAATTCTCAATAAAATTATACTTCAAAGCCCAATCTCTTCTCAAAATAATTAATCCAGTAGACCTAGAAATAATTGGCAATTTAAACAATAAAGTTGAAGCAATAGTATTCCAGCCTAAATACATTAAATAACCTAAAAAAATAATGTGACTCTTCGCTAAATCGATATAATCCTTAATCTTTGAATCAAGAGCAATATCAGCTTGTGTCAAAAGCAAAATATCATGACTAGCCTCACTAATTCCCAAATTATACAGGTAATTTAAATGAATTTTCCAGGAAGACTTTGCATCAACCCTGATAAACCTAACATTTAAGTTATACTTATTAACAAAAGAGAGAACCACTTTCTCACTATTGTCAATACACCTATCAAGAATAATAATGGTTTCATCAGGATCGATATTAATAATAGTTGAAAATACTCTCCTAAGCATATACTCTTCATTATGCACAGGCAATATAACACTAAACATAACTGTAACTCCCAACTATTTAGCATTGTAATTTTAATAAATAAATTCTCATTAACAATTCTTAAATATTAATTTCCCTACTCAATATTACTCCTCTCCTTAACTTAAACTTCTTTGAATCCCTACCAATATTAGTCTCAATAATAACTAAAACACCCTCTAAACCAGCAGTCTCAAAAATACTCCCATCCCTATCACGAATAACTATCTCACCACTCTTCTTAGCAGGCAATCTATGACGCTCAAATGGCTTAATTTTAGGACGCTCAACATCAACAATCCTACTCTTAGCAGGCAATGCATAAACATTGCACTTCAAAACGATAGCATCCCTCTTAGACCTATTCCTAACCCCAACAATCAACTCCCCCCTCTCCTCGTTATAACTAATATCCTCAATAACAATAGCCTTCCTCCTGACAAGA
Organism: uncultured Nitrososphaerota archaeon; assembly: GCA_964497155.1. GTDB lineage: Archaea > Thermoproteota > Methanomethylicia > Culexarchaeales > Culexmicrobiaceae > CAYWZQ01. The sequence continues at coordinate 4,404 of CAZCCB010000046.1, forward strand.
ACAGCTATAATAATCACTAAGAATATAGCTAAAAGCAATACTAGTAAGGAGAATAAGCTTAGAGGAAGCCAAGGAACTAATTGAGCCCAAGGAAATGAAATCCTAAATGGAAATGGAAAACTAGGAGCAGCAATCATTTCATTAGTAACCTTAAGCTCCTTAAAACCAGTAGAGGTATAAAGAATACCCCTACTATAAAGAAACAATCTAAACCTATAAACACCAACATTCCAACCCCCACTAGGAATATAATTAAACTTATACTCACTCCTACCAATAGGAAGCAAAGGCAAACTAGCAATAGTAACATTATCAATCAACTCACCATTAAACCAAACAAACAAAACAACCTCAGAATCATTCAAAGGCATAAATAAATTCTGAACAACACCAACAACCCGAGCAAAACCAATCCTACCACTCCTATCAAGAGCAGGAACAACACTAAAATACTCAAAATAAACAGTATTAATAACCAAAGTAATATTCTTCCACTCACCAGCACTAACACTAAAAACAGTCTCATTAAGAAGAACACCAACAAGAAAAGCCCTAGCAACATACCTACCAGGAGCAACAACAGCAGTCAAAGAACCATTAAAACTCTCAGCAACAGTATAGTTAGCTTCACGAGAAATACGAATCAACCTAATATGACAAGGAACACGTCTCCCTTCAATATCGACGGTTCTAACACTAACCCTACCAAACTCACCAACAACAGTTAAAGGAGCATGCAAAGCACCAACAGGAACAGCAACACAACCACCTTCAGGCATAGGAATAACAGCAGCAGCACCAACAGTAACATCATAATCACCAGGAACAGCACCATCCAAAACCCTAATCCTAATATAAACCTTCTTATACTCGCCGGGTCTCAAACTAAAATTGTACTCAGAAAATTCAACAACAATAAATGGAGTCTTAGGCTTAATTTCATACTCCATAGTAATGTTAAAGGCCTTATTACCCTGATTGAAAATAACAATATAAATATCACTACTTCCCACACTCTGCCCAATAGGAATAACGTAATGAAATCTATAAAAAGAACCACTAACACCAATACCAACCTTACTTTCACCAAAAACAATAAAATGAGATAATGGAACTAATAATGTAATAATTAAAATCAATAAAGTTAAACTCAAACTAGAATTGTAAGATCCCATCTTTCCACCACGATAAAAATAATATTTTAGTTTTAACCGTTCTCGACTTGGAAGTATACTTTGCCTCTATATGTATCTTTTAATAATCCACCGGGGCCGACATCTAAGTATAGATATGCTTGATGCACTTGCCCTCCATCCTCATCATCATTTGTAGGTCCACTCTGACCTGTTAACCAAGAATTATAATCCAAGCTTTGAGGATTAATTACTACTTCATCATTACTATTTGGTGTTCCATCGCTATCAACTTTTAATCTTATCTGTCCACTATCTGGATTGTTTTTCACTATGGTTGCATGCTTACCATAAGTATCACCAACCCAATAATCGTTACTTCCAGTGCTATCTGAGGCTTTTACATTAATATTATAGTTACCATTAGCAACAACTTTCAAATCAACGTTCTTGTCAGCTGGAGTTGATAATTGATTGTTTTCAGAATCCAGATTTACAGTTCCAAAGTCGAATGATGTATCAATAACAGTAATTTCACCATACCAATTGATTTTATAGCCATAAGCTTGATTACTGCCTGTATCGCCTTGACTATCCTTAGCTGTAATTATACAGTCCCAGTCATCACTATTCCCAGTATTAGCTTCATGAGCAACTTTACCAATCTTAATTTTAACCTTAAATGTTCCTGAGGTAAGAGTCCAATCAGTTGGATCTTCTTTATCAGTTATTGACCATGAACCATAAGTTGTACCTAATTCATTATCACTTTCATCATAGAATTTCCATACTCCTGCAGTACCCGTGCCAGCACTTCTAGTATATTTCAAAATTACATATTGCTGTTTACTTACTGATGTAGGTGGAGTTCCAACAGCAGCATTAGATGTATCATAGAAGAATTGAACTTTAATTTCGACTATATCGTCTATTGAGTTGGAATCGCTTACATCTATTATAAGCCAGTATTCTGTATTTGGAGTAAACCCTATTTCTCCTGTTACTGTATTTCCAGTAGTATCTTCCCAATGAAATGATGTAACGCTTGGTGCTTGATTTGCTATTTGAAAAGTTCCTGTTCCTGATGATTCAGTGCCTCCTAATACTGATACTGGTATTACTGATACTATTGATATTAATAATATTGCTGTTATTATTATTGTTAACGTTCTCTTCCTAAAATTCAAAGAATCCCCCACCAAATAATCAATTCTCACTACATATGTATTTTACTTGTATTAAAAATTTATCTGTTGTTAAGCATTTTTATCTATCAAATGTATGCCAAATTAATTAAAAATGAAAAGTTTTGAGAAAAAATAATTCGAAATATATTTAATTTCGAATAAATTAATTATATATCTTGGTAATGTATAGTTTATTTTAATGGAGGAAAACGAACTTTGAGTTCTTATGAATCCTCCATCAATAAAAAATTATTAATAATAATTATGTTCTTAATAACCATACTAAACTTATTAAACTTAATAATTATTATTGAGCTTTCAATTGTAATTGGGAATTCGAATACATTAAAAGGAATTTCACTAGCCATAAGTAACAATGTTAAGTACGCTAAATACTCATCTACTATTAATGTCATTAGTAAGATGATTAGTAATGTTCATGGGCAACTACTTACTAATAGGTTTGATTTACTTGGAAAAGAATATACTCCTAATGATTATATAGCTGATGTTTTAACACTAACTACTGATAACATTATTACGAAAGCTAATTATGATTTATTTCATTCTGATCAGATATTTCAGATTATGAATATTCTTGGTCTAAGTGAAGACCCAGATGAGTCGGTTAATGAAACTTATGCTGTAGGCAAATTTACTCTAGAAAATAATCATCCAAATATAGATCAAATAGTGCTTTATGAAGCTAATGAGCAAACCCAATTAGATAGCGGTTCATCATTAACTGTCCAAACTGAATATGCACTCAAAATTACGGTTAGTGACTCTAATGCTTTAAATGATATTACTGAAATTACAGTTATAATCTACCGATATACAGTTGATCCTAATACATATCCGGGTCAAGATTCTCCTCAATATAGAGCTACATTTAAATGGACTCCAAGTGATGGTTGGATTCTTGTTGGGCCAACTTCAAGTACATGGAAAATTTATGTTGATCCAGATAAAAGTAGGGCTCCAAGTGATATGTCAGCTACTTCTGGTGATTGGTGGCTTCACTTTGCATTTGGCAAGGTTGCCACTTGGGATAACAGCGGAACTTATTTTTGGGGCTTCTATGTTGAAGTGAAAGATAGTATTGAATCAATAAGTAGTCGAATTTATGGATATAAAATAAATTGGTATGGTGAAATTGCAATTAACGCTGACGATCAGAATTTTAGCTTTGGATCTGTAAGCTTAGGTACTTATAATAATCCATTAACTTCACCAGCTAGTTATATTAGGGTTTATGTTGTCGCTAATGGTAATTATAAGATTCAAGTAAAAGCTTCAGATTCAACTGGCACTAACGATTATTGGATTGGACAAACATATGGCGATCAAGCGAAAATTGTAACAACCACTCCTGGAGATGGAGAAATAAGATTAAAAGTTGATGATGATGGGATTGCAGGTAATGGTAATGAAATAATCATTAATCCTCAAAGTCAAGGATATAATGATTGGACCACCGAGTCCGGACCTACAAGTGATGGTAATTCAAGTAATGGTAATGGAACAGAACATAAGGCATACTTATATTTGGATATTGGCTCATCCGGCCTATTACCTGATACCTATACGGGTGTGATTTGGTTTAGTGTGAATCCGCCATAAGGATTTTATGTTAATCTTCCACCATTAATTCCTAATACTTGTCCAGTTATAAATCCTGATTTGGATGTAGCTAGAAAGTATATTGCTTCAGCAATGTCTTCTGGTTTAGCAATACTTTTTAATGGATGTAATTCAATGACTTTTCTTCTTTTCTCAGGTGTATCTATAAAGCTTTTAACCATATCTGTTTCAACAAAGCTTGGTGCAACTGCATTTACACGTATATTTGGAGCCAATTCAACTGCCAATCTCTTAGTAAAACCTATAACGCCAGCTTTAGCTGCACAATAAGCTGTTGATGCAAATACATTTCCAGTTTGACCAGAAATACTACTAATATTAACTATGCTAGCCCATGGCGCTTTTCGAAGTAACGGTAAAAAATACTTTGTCACTAGAAATGTTCCAGTTAAATTAACATTAATAACCCTATTCCAATCCTCCAAACTCAACTCATCAATATTGCCAAACAATACTATTCCAGCATTATTAACTAAAACATTTAAGTATGGGATTCTCCTTGAAACTTCATTAAATCCATTCCTAACGCTATCCTCATTTGAAACATCCATTTGAATATAAAATGCATCAACACCATACTTCCTAATCATGCTTAATGTTTCATTGGCAGCATCTCTATTTCTATGATAGGAGAAGCATACATTAAATCCCTCACTAGCAAATTTAATTGCAATTGCACGGCCAATACCACGACTACCACCAGTAATGAAAACATATTCCTTAGCCATATTATCACCAAATATGATTAAATAGAAATAAAATATACTTAAACACTATCATGGAAACTTATTATCGGTTGATAAAATGAAAATTGGCATAAATATTTGGAGCTATCCGAAAACATTATCAATTAAAGAAGCATTAACCCATGCAAAGAAAACTGGTTATATGGGATTTGAATTATCAATAAATCTCGACGACTTAAATATGAGTGAAAGCCAATTTAATAATAAATGGAATGAAATTAGAGAATTAGTTTCAAGTATTAATGTTGAAATTCCAAGCATAGCAACTGGATTATTCTGGAGATTTAATCCAATAATAGATGAAGATCGTGAAAAAGCATTAAAGATAGTTGAAAGGGAATGTATAGTTGCTCAAAAATTAAATGCTAAAGTAATATTGGTTGTACCAGCAGTTGCAATTTCAAATTTAAGCTTCAATGAGCACTTTAATAGAACTATTTTATTCTTAAGAGAAGCTTCAAAAATAGCCTACAATTATAATGTTATAATTGGAGTTGAAAATGTATGGAATAGAATTTTCGGAGGACCAATAGAATTTCTAAAATTACTTGAAGATGTTAATGAGGATAATGTTAAAGCATATTTTGATGTTGGAAATACACTGCCGCATTCAATACCTGAGCATTGGATTGAAATTTTAAAGAATCATATTGTTCAAGTTCATGTAAAAGATTTCAATCTAACAGAATTTAAATTTGGAATACCATTAACTGGAGATGTAAATTGGAAAAGTGTAATTCAAAGATTAAAGATGGTCAATTATAATGGATATTTAATAGCTGAAGTACCACCATATAAGGGTGGTTCATTTAAGGCTGCTGAAGACACATACACTTCACTTAAAAAGATAATTGAAACTTAAGAGGTGGTTTATAATGAAGATTAATTTGGCAATAATTGGATTAGGAACTATGGGTAAAATTTTACTTAAAATACTTTTAAACAATTTTAAGGATAAAGCTAATGTTAATGCTATTTGCGATATTAGAAATGAAGCTTTAAATGAAGCTAGAAAACTTGGAATCGAAAAAACATATAATGATATTGACGAGATGCTTGAAAATGAATCTTTAGATGCAATTATAATTGCAACTCCACCACATTTACATAAAATTCATGCAATTAAGGCTTTGAAAAATAATCTCTATGTCCTATTGGAAAAACCCATGGCAACTAATCTTAAAGATGCACTTGAAATTTATAAGCATGCTAATAATAGGCTTATGATTGCATTCAGTCTTAGATTTCATGAATTATATGATAAAATTAAAAACATGATCAATGATTTTTTAGGCGATGTAATATTTCAATGGCATATAGCTCTTGGTAGAATACCTCCAGTAAGCTGGATTACGAGGAAGGAATTTAGTGGAGGCATGCTTAATGAACATGCTGTCCATGTATTTTACATTTATAGATGGTATGCTGGTGAAATAAGTGAGGTTTACGCTAAAACATGGACTTTAAGAGATAATATTGATATTGAAGATAATGCAATAGTAACTCTCAATCATAAGAATGGGGCATCTTCAATATTATCAATTTCATGGAGCGGTTATCATAGATGGAGGAAATGGGGATTACAAACCATGAATGGTAGAGTTACTGTTGATGGATATTTAACTGGTAAATATGTTATTTCAACATTAAATAAAGTAGTTGAAGAAAATGAATTCAATAAGCCTGCTGAGCATATTTATGTTAATGAATTGAAATATTTCATAGAATGCATTGAGAACTCATGGAAACCTGAGCCAAATGAAGTTGATGGAATTAAAATTCAAGAAATAATTGAAGCAATACATATTTCAGCTAATGAAAATAAAATTGTAAAGTTTCCAATAATATAATTAATACTTTAATTTCCCGGATAATTCAAATATTTTTTCAGCTTCATCAAACGTTAAATTACCTATCCTACTAATTGATTCAAACATTTCTTCAATTCGACTTAAAATATCAAGATTATCTCTAAGGATTTCCCTAATATTGGGCTTATTTTTAACTGTTATTAGGAATGATTTTAAATTATTCATAGCCAATAAGAATAATCTATACTTTTCATCTCCAGTTAAAATTTGAAGCATAGCCGATGAATATGATAATATTCTAGTATTATGAAAGTATATTGAAATTTGATATCTCAAAATTTCATCTGTAGCATTATGATCAATTAAATATTTAATTGTAGAACCAATATCACTAATTTCCCCAAATGGAATATTTGAAAGAGCATAAACATAATTAATTAATGTTTTCCTCCTCTCCTCCTCAATCTTCCACCTATAAATATTAGCACCCAAACATATAATTAGCAAGATAATTGCAATAGCAATTATTATAATCATCTGTTTCATACTGATTTTCATAGGTTTACACCATAGTAACCTAGAGTATTAACGGTATATATATTTAATATTGAAATTACATTAAAATTTAGAATTTCCATAGTAACTTAATGGTGAAATTAATGTTAAGTATTGATGAGAGAATTAAATTGTTTATTGAAGATGCAAAGACTTTCCTCAAGGAGGCAATCGATGAGTTTGAATCTGGAATTAGAGAGAATAACTATTATAAAATTCGCGATTCAGCTGAAAGGGCTTGAAATGCAGTTATTCAAGCTTCAAATGCTTTAATATTAAAATTTATGAATAAAATTCCATCAAGCCATTGGGAGAGGAGGAGGCTTTTAAGGGAATTGGAGAGGAATTATTCTGAATTTGAGAATTATGGATTTAGAGATAGATATTCAGCTAGGGAGAGAAATTTGCATGAAATGGTTTTCTATGAAGGTATTATTGATGTTGAGGATATTAAAATTGAACTTGAAAAGGTTAAGAAGTA
>CAZCCB010000047.1:0-6833 GCA_964497155.1 uncultured Nitrososphaerota archaeon
ATCTATAATCTTCAATACTATGAATAAACATTATTGGCGTAGTAACTTTATCAGCCCATTTTAAAGGTGACTTTTCAATATAAATATTCCAGTTTTCCCATGGATTAGCTTTTAATTGATCAGATACAAAGTAGAAGCCAATATCAGTAGTGCCATATTCCGCTATCCAACTCGAAATTCCTTCAAGTGATACTGCAGCTTTAAACTTATTCGTTCTAGTTATAATCCAATTAGTCATGTATCCTCCATAAGATAATCCTGTTACTCCAAGTCTATTTGGATCAATGAAACCATATTTTTCAATTGCATAATCAAGCAATTCCATTAATTCCCTATAATCATCTTCACCATACTTACCTCTAAGATCAGCAAATTCCTCACTATAACCATCACTTCCCCTAGGATTACAATAGATTACAACGTAGCCTTTCGAGGCTAAAAGTTGAAATTCAAACATGAAGCTATATCCATAAGCGCTTTTCGGGCCGCCATGAATTTGCAATATTGCTGGATATTTCACATCCTCCTTAAAGTTGACTGGCCTTATTATCCATCCATCAATTTCAATTCCATCACTAGCTTTAAATTTAAAGTGTTCAGGCTTAACTATAATTAGTTCGCTTAAAACTTCATCATTAAAACTTGTTAATCTCCTATTACCCTTTTCATCTTTAATCCAAATTTCAGCTATTTCAGTTTCACTTGTTCTAGTATATGCTATAATGCCATTTATAACTGTAAAGTTTATAATTACATAATCACCAATAAGTACTGGTTCAATTTCTCTATTATTAAAGTGAATTCTATAAATGTTATATCTTCCTTCGCTTGAAATTGGAAAGTAAATATATTCTCCATCCCAAATTGGAGTTGGATCAACAATGTATGGTCCACGCATATCATAGTAAATTCTGCGAGCACATCCACGATCCATTTTACCAGTTAAATTTTCAATCTCATTATTCTTTAATGATATAATCCATAAATTCTCATGACCCGTAAATCCTTTATGAAGAGTTCTGCCAATAAATGCTATGTAATTATCATTTGGACTCCAAGTTAATGGTCCAATAATCATGTCACTATTAGTAAGCTTAACTATTTCACCACTATTTCGATTTAAAATGAAAAGATCTGTAATATATGGTTTTAAATCAATTGTTTTGGCTATAAATGCAATTTTATCTCCCTTATTAGAGTAAGCTGCATAGATGATATCATAATCTCCATTAGTCAACTGCTTAATATTGCCTGTATGAATATTGATTTCAAATAGGTGTTTCCTAAAATTATGGGCCAAACCTACACCGTCAATCCAAATTGGAATGCGTCTAATAACCTTAACATTTTCATGCTCTTCAGTTTCAAATATATTTGAAATGAAAAGTATATGCTTGCCATTTGGATGCCATTGAGGTTTTTCTATTCCCTCCTTTCTCTTTAAAATCATTCTAGCTTCTCCACAATTAACCTTAAATATCCAAAGTTCAGAACCCTTCTCACCATCTTTTAATGTTCTTCTTGAAAGAAAAAGTATTTCTTTACCATTTGGATTCCATCTAGCCCAAACATCTTTTGGACCGGATGTTTCACATATTATTTCTCCATTATTGCGATTAATTATGTAAATATTATAGTTATAATCATCATTTTCTCTATCTATTCTTCCAATACAGAATGCAATTTTATTTGTGTCAGGTGAAATTTGTGGGTCTACAATGTAAACGAATTTATATAGGTCTTCAACTTCAATTCCTCTCAATTAAATCACCAAAATATTAAGGAAAAAATATTAGGATTAAAGGATTACTGTTTCAATTAAAAATCTCTTTATGGTACCCATATAATTTAAATTTATTTACATAAGTAAACTTCAATTATCTTGCCTCTTCAAATTAAGATTTATATTGTAGTATTATTTTCATGTTCAATTTTGGAGGTGATTGAAAGACGAGAAGAGATTTGTTAAGTAAAATTAAATTTATTAAATTGAAAATATCGGTTCCAGAATATATTGAGCGTTGGGCTTTAATTGACTTTTTAGGTGCTATAGCTGGAATTATTGGTGGTTTGGGAGCTATAGTTTTTAGGTTAATGATTAATTTTAATAGATATTTATTCTATAATTTAATTGCTAAAGCTTTAAATCTCAACTTTAATGGCTATAATTTATCTATACCAATTATAACTTGTATTGGCGGTTTAATTGTAGGTTTAATTGTAACTAAATTTGCATTTGAAGCTAAGGGTCATGGTGTGCCTGAAGTTATGGAGGCAATTTATCTTCATGGAGGAGTTATAAGGAGGAGAGTTGCATTAGTTAAAATTATTGCATCATCAATTACAATTGGTTCAGGCGGCAGTGCTGGACGTGAAGGTCCAATAGCTCAAATAGGTGCATCGATGGGTTCAACTCTAGGTCAAATATTTCGCTTATCATCTAGGGAAGTAAGATTACTAACTATATGTGGTTTATCAGCTGGAATTGCAGGTACATTTAATGCTCCACTTGGAGGTGCATTATTTGGATTAGAAGTCCTATATAGGGGTATAGAACCCTTCGATGCAATTCCAATAATAATTGCAGTTACACTTGGTACAGCAATAGCTACATGGTATCTTGGAAGTCAACCAGCATTTAGAGTATTTGGATTAACATTTAATAATCCAATTGAATTAGTATTCTATATATTACTTGGGATAATTTTCGGATTCATATCAGTATTCTGGGTTAAACTATTCTATTCATTTGAAAGATTCTTTGATGGAATTAAAATTAGAAATGAAGTTAAACCTGCAATTGGAGCATTAATTGCAGGACTAATTGGAATGCTATTTCCAACTTATGGTATTCTTGGAGTTGGATATGAAGGTATTGAAATGGCCTTAACTGGATTAATACCATCAACCCTACTATTAGTATTAGGTTTAATTAAAATGATAAGTACAAGCCTAACAATTGGATCAGGTGGTAGTGGAGGTATCTTTGCTCCATCACTATATATTGGATGTATGCTTGGAGGATTCCTAGGAATAATTTTTAAGTCTATAGCTCCATCAATAGTATTACAGCCATATACCTACTGTTTAGCTGGAATGGCAGCATTATTTGCTGGAGCTGCACAAGCACCACTAACAGTAATTATAATGGTGCCAGAAATGTGTGCAAACTATAGCTTACTATTACCAATAATGATTTCAAGTTCAATAAGCTATTTCATAGCATGGATGTTCATGAGGGGATCATCAATCTATACATTAAAACTTGAAAGAAGAGGAGTACACATTAAAGTTGGAAGACCGGAAATATTAGATTTCATTCAAGTAAAAGAAGTTATGAGTAGAAAGGTTATTACAGTTAAAGCTAATATGCCGGCATCACTACTTGAAATACTTGTAATTGAAACTGGACATGTAGGCTTTCCAGTAATTGAAGATAATAAGTTAATTGGTTTCATAACAATTGAAGATTTAAGGAAAGTTAAGCCTGAAGAATTAAATAAGGTTAAGATTAAAGATCTAGCTTCTAAAAAGCTTATAGTTGCATATCCAGATGAATCATTAAGTTCAGTATTGACTAAAATGTATAAATATAATGTTGGAAGACTACCAGTAGTTGATAGGAAGGATAAAAGCAAACTTTTAGGAATAATTTCTAAGACAGATATTCTAATAGCATATAAGAAGTTTAAGGAAACATAGTATGGTAAACATAAAATACTATTTAACTTCAAACCAATATAAATAAAATTATGGAAATTTAATGGAAAATTTACTTCCTTACTTGTATTACTGAATCTTCAATTGCCAATATCCAATAACCCCTACATGACTCTAATATTGTATTAGTTTCATAGCGCTTATTAATTGCATCCCAAGCATATACTATTGATAATACATTTCCTGAAACTAATGTAAATGTTGAATCTTCAGTTACTCCTCCAATTAAATTCCATCCCTTCTTAAGATTCAATGTTAAATCACTTATTGGTTTACCAGTAACAGTTAATGTTGCAGGTTTAGGAACAAATATCCAATAACCTTTACCTGGTTCAATAACATTTGGACTAACATAATGCTTACCCTCTGCATTCCAAGTATAAATGTAGAATGGAACACCTAAATTATCAAATACTGCTTCAACACTATTATCAGTTAATTCTAATGGTACAGTTATTAAATTCCATCCCTTAACTAAATCTAATTTTAAAGTAACTTTCTCAATAACTTTAACTGCCTTAATTTTAGCCTTAATTGTAACTATTTTTGATGGATCATTAACTGAAATAATAGTTATATTCGCAATGTAATCTCCAGCAATAAATGGTGTAAATCCAATTCTTATAGGCTTACTTTCGCCAGGATTCAATTTCACCATTGTAGCATTTAAGTCGCCTAAATCAGTATAAAGCACATATATGTCTGGATTAGTTCCATTATTAGTTAATGTAAAGTTAAAGTATACACGCCTATTAATAGTTGTATTTAATTCACCAGTTAATGGTGTAACATTAAATGATACTGGTACAACATAGTTTTTAATAGTCCTATTTAATGGATAATAATCATGTTCCCCACCATTAATTAAGTATGCCTGATCACCAATTCCATTCCCATTACTATCTGCAATATCAGCCATATCCCAATAATTACCTAGATATCCATGGTATTCATTACCATTATAAATGTATGTTAAATTGAATGGCGAATTGAATGTAAAGTTAATATCACTCCAATACTTATATAGATACCATTCATGATCAATGAAGTTATTTAGATACATTGTTACATTTCCATATCCCCTATACACGTATATTGCATAATAACTTGAATTCAATATATTATTCCATGTAGCAATTACTTTTGACTTAGACTTTAAGTAGCTAAAGTATAATGTATATTTTCCACGTTCAATTTTATTTCCTAATAATGCTAAGTATCCTTCACCACCACTAACTTTAAGGTCTTTCCTTGAAATTGTATTATTCACCACTATAAAGTCAGCGGTACTAATTCTTACTCTTCCTAGTGAAGATGGATTAGTTGAGCTGAATATATTATTCATTATGTAAACGCATTTAGTCCCATATGAAATACCAATGTCATACCACCATGAGATTCTCGTATTAATAATGCTGTTCATAAGTTTAAATCCATATGATGAACCTACGTAGATTCCTCCATCACATTCCTCAATTTTAATATTACTATTATCCATTGATGTATATCTGCATCCATAAATATAGATTCCATCATCTGTATAATTGCACCTAACATTAATATTATTAATCCAAACATATCTTGAAAAACCTAAGTAAACTATAGTCTCTGCATCATTTAATGTTATATTTATGTTATGTAATTTAAATCCAAATGACGACTCAACTCGTAATGCATCTATAATTTCGTTTTCATCGTAAATATTTAGCTTATTGATAAATGTATTATTTGAAGTAATTTCAATTCCAATACCGTCAATTTCATTTATATTTAGGTTGGTTAAAGTAACATTATTACAATTTTTAATTAATATTGCTCTCGAACAGTAGTCTTCTGAGGTATAATATCCACTAATATTCCTAATAGTATTATTAATTAGTTTAATATTATTTGATGAAACTATTGATATTGGATATGATTGATTTTGAATTAATTGATTCCTAATGGTAATGTTATTTGATTTTACAATTAATATAATTTCAATATCATTACTACTTATTTCAATGTTATTTTCATTTTTAATTAATAACACTGGTTTACCATTAACCTTAACATTATCTATTTCAATATTCTCGTAAGTGGATGGATATTCTGAATAATAGTTGAATGAGCCATGACCATTAATATTGACGTTAAATATTTTTGCTTTAGTATTAATTATTGTTAATCCATATTTACTTGAATTGACATCCATATTGTGAATTTCAATTGACTTAGCATATTCGATAAATATGTCTCCATTAACATTAATGTTCTTTATGTATATTTCGCATGGTGAATAGAAGATGCGCCAAGGATCTTTTTCAGGTTGATTATATGTGTCTCCAAAGTATATTGCGATTGAATCATAATTATAATTTGCAGTAATATTACTATTCAATATGTTTATTTCACCCCAACCTTTAATAATTGCCACTCTAGTTAATTGACTATTAATAATGTTTACATTCTCTGAATATTCATCAAATTCAGTATATCCAGTTACAATGCTATTAGTCAAATTAATATTACTACTATCTTCACCATAAATCCAATATACATTAACATTCATAATTTGAATTTTATCAGTATCTTTGAATGCTATTACATTATTTGTCGTAAAGTTACTTAATGTAAAGTTAAAGCATTCTTCAAAGTATATTGCAATATTCCTATTTGATGGTGATGGCTTTATAGTTCCAAATCCATTTACAATTGAATTCATTATGGTTGTATTTATAGTATTATAAATTGCTATTGCACTATTTCCAGCATTATAACTATGTGTAATATTTAGATTATTCATTACCATGTCAATAGCATTACGTATGTATACTCCATTTCCAGTAACCTTTAAGTACTCTATAATTGTATTATTTGAATTGAATATTTTTATTGTATAATCATTAATATTTAATGCTTCAATATTATTGATTTCAATATTATTTCCATAATTAATGAATACTACATATTTGACTTGACTATTATTCACTGAAATTCCATTTATAATTGAATTTTCAACTCTATTGAAGACAACGATTTCTTCGCAAATACTTCCGCTTACATTGGTTACTTGAATATTACTTGAATCATAAACATAAACTACTGCGCCAATTCTCATTAAACTTATATCT
>CAZCCB010000047.1:6843-10360 GCA_964497155.1 uncultured Nitrososphaerota archaeon
ATCCCTTGAATTCACAATTATTAATGCACCGATATTCATCGTTGAATCAATAACTTTACCGCTTTCATTTTTAATGAATAATAGTGGTTTTCCATTAACTATATTTGTTTCATCAATACTACACGTTTCATCAACTCCTCCACTTATGTATAATGAGTATTTAGTGGTATTCATAATATTTCCAGTTAAAAATGTATTTGAAATATAAGCTATCATTAATCCGATTCCTAAACCCTCAATGATGTTTTCTCTAATTATTGTTTCATTTCCATATAAGTATAGTCCAGCTCCATTATCATCTGTAATATTAATGTAATTATTCCTAATTTGATTATTGGCTCTCTCATAAATTGGTGTGTAATGATATATTCCAAATTCTTCAGCTTCAATATCATTATTTTCAATTGCTATATTTTCTGACCATACAATATATATTCCGTAGTCAACTTTAGTTAATTTATTCTTTGAGATTGTAATATTAGTACAATCATTTATGTAAATTCCATATCTAGTATTCGATATAGTATTGTTTTCTATTATCAACTTGTTATCCATACTTAAATCATAAACATTTATGGCCATATCATTCGCTTCATTAATTACATTGTTCTTAACATTTATTTCTCCAAAACTTCTTACATCATCTAGATATATTGCTTTTCTTACTTTACTAATGGTATTATTTTCAATATTTAGTATTCCATCAATAGTTGTGAAGCTAATATCTATTATGTATGAATATCCTCTCCCAACAATACTATTATTCGTCAAGACCAGTTCTCTAATTAAACTTTCAGATATATCGCATAATTTTCCACTAATATTACTTATAGTATTATTTACCATTTTTATTGTGCAATTTGAATTTGAAATATATGCTCCATAGTACAGGTCAATGAAGCTATTATTGTAAATATTAGCTGTTATATTTCCTCCATATACGTATAATGATCTATAGCATTCATTAAATGTATTATTATAAATATCTATATTAACTTCACCAAGTAGATGTATTCCAGTTCTTGATAAAATAATGTTTCCATGTACCTGTACATTATATGCATCTGTAAATTTAAATCCATGATAAATCGTTGATGGTAATACTGTATTGGCTATTTCTATATTGCTTGATTTCCTAATATCAACTGCATGTAATGCATTAAATGTTACATTATTAATATTTATTATTGAACAATTGAATATTAATAGATTGGTTATAGCTTTAACTGGAAATATGTAATCCTTAACTTGAATATCATTTGATTTAACTATTATTATTTCTGCATATTGATTTCCAGTTAAATTAAAGTTATTTTGATCATAAATGTATAATATTGGTTTACCTTCAATTGTATTTGTTAAGTCTATATGATGAATGTAATGCTTATTTTCACTACCTTCAATCGATATTCCACCTTTTTCTTCAAATTGATTTCCAGTTAAATTAATATTATTTGAATAGTAGAGGTATACTTCATCATCTATAGTATTACTTATAATTTTTAAATTATTACATTCATAAATATCAATTTCGCCTTCAAACCATCCATATTCTCTTACTGTGCTATCTTTGATTGTTGTATTAGTTGATTTTTCAATTTCAATGTCTCCATCAACTAAATTACCTTCAATCAAACTATTATTAACGGAATATAAGTATATTCCACCCTCATTCTTAATTAAATTACTATTTTTAATTGTAATATTGTTTGAATTTAATATTTCAATTGTATATGTATACCAGTATCCTACTGTTTCATCGAAATTCCATCCCCAAATATAATTATCAATTATCCTTGAATCATTAACATTAACTATTCTTAATGGATATTGATTACTTTTAACTGTAATGTTATTGCATTTACATAGAGTTATTGGATTGCTCTTAATTATTGGATTATCTAATATGCAGCTACTTGATTCTACAATTATTAATGCTCCATAAATTTCATTGAAAATTTGATTGCTTGCATTTCTAACATATTTTATTGGTTTACCCTCAACCGTATTTGATTCATCAATATCATGCGTTATATAGTATTCATCTCTATCGCCATAAATTTCGAATGGTAATTTATCAATATCATATAGTGTATTATTTCTCATGAATATGTTCTCAACATAATTGAAGCTTATTCCCCAATCTAAGTCATGTACTGTAACATTTATTAGGTCAATTTGATTGACTTTTGAAATACTAATTGCCTCTCCACCAGATTCCTCCCACCATGGAATTTCACATACAACTGTATTCTCAATAGTTACATTATTTGCCTTATTAATATCAATTCCAATGTCACTAATTTCCATTAATGTTGAATTTATAATTTTAATTTCATTTACATTGTACATGTCGATTCCACATGCTATTGCTTCCATATCTACTTTTTCTAAGCTAATTTTATTTGAAGAGTAAATTTCTATTGCATATTCGATTTCATCGAAATAGCAATTAACTATGGATACATTATTAGAATAATCGATATCAATTCCACCACCGGTAAGATAATATCCTCCCCACCATGATGATTCAAGTTCACCCTCAAATTCATTATTCATAATTAAAACATTACTAGTATTCCAGAGATAAATTCCAGGATAATTTTCATCAAATGTTGAATTTAATATTTGAATATTAGTTGAATCTTTAATATCAATTCCTTCTTCAGCTTCATTAGCTTCAATATTACTTATAAATATATTTTCTGAATTCGCTATAACGGCAATTGAACATACATCATATGCATATATGTTTTTAATGTAAATTTCACTTGAATTCTTTATTTCAATTAAATCGCAAACATCCTTCTGATGAATCTTGCTTATTAAAATGTTTCTTGAATCTATTATTTCAATTCCAGTCCATCCATAATAGATTGATGTATCATTTATTATTGCATTATTAACATTATTAAGTAATATTAATACATCAACTTCTCCCTTAACATATACATTTTCAATTTTGAAATATGCTGTTGTATTTGCAATGAATATTGCTGGTCCTTCATAATCTTCAGGTAAACTTATTTTCCATCCAGAAATAATGTATGGATCGTCTTTAGTTCCGCTGCCACCAGTAACTCCATTTTCAAATGTAAAATCATCATTACCAATAATAATTATGGGGCTTCTCTCATTATATTCGGATGATGAATATGAACTAAATGTTTCATCACTATTCATAATTGCATTTCTATTAAGTTTCCTTATTACCTTCGATCTTCTAGGCTTTATTTCATCACTTTTAAATCTATTTAAATCATGCTTATTATTTGATGATAGAGTTATTGGTAATATTGAAATGTTAACTAATATTATTAATGTCAATATTAATCCAATTACCTTCCTTTTCATATAACTTCTCCCCATTCAATATACATAATTAAGCTGTTAAGCTATAATGAATTATTATATGCAAATATTAAATATTTTCTAATCAGAAATTTAGAATATAAATTAATGAAATAATTTGATTCAAAATTTATATTAACATGAAATAGTTAGTATCAAGAAAATT
>CAZCCB010000047.1:10370-11756 GCA_964497155.1 uncultured Nitrososphaerota archaeon
CCAACTATAATATTAAGTCTTCATCTTAATCTAATCCTTTTAATTCACTAAGTAAATAATAATTACATAGTATTCATCATCTCTCCACTATTAGTTATTATTTTTTCTAGATATTTTAAATCTATACAATAAACTTTTCTTCCACAATATTCATTAATAATATTTCTAAAACTTTTGCAAATATGGCAAAGTATTCCTCTCTAACTTCTTTTCTCCATGTAACATTTTGAGCTTTCTCTAGAAGAGCTTCACATAATTCTCTAAAGACTTCTTAAGCAGTGTAGTCTTACCTATACGCCTCCTACCATAAACTACGATCATTTCAAATCTATTAGTACTATAAGCCTTCCTTAAAGCCTTCAACTCCTTCATCCTATTAATAAATTTTCGAGACATAACTATAATAGTCTAAACTTGAATTTAAAACTTATCAAAACCCGCATCAAACATTGTTATCCTTAAAATTTCACAGGTATAGAAGAGCATCATAGCAGAGACATAGAAATTCACAACTTATATGTATATGATGAAATACGATTTTATTTAGTCTCATTATAATTTAAATATGGCTATGACTAACATTATATTCGATATGAAGTGTAAAACAAGTGAATTACATTTTCGCAAAATTTTTAGAAATATTATTTCAGTGGAATTCATATTGTCATTTGTAATTGTTCCAAGCATTCTCCTAACCGCTTATCTACTACCATTTAGAGTTAAGTTGGATTTATGTATTAGATTTGGTAAATTGTCGTTTTGTTCTATTTACATATCTAATTTTATTCATTTAAATTTTAATCATTTAATTAGCAATTTGAGTTTATATTTAACTGTAATTTTCTCAATTTATTTATTTGATGTTGTTATTGTTAAATGGAAGAGTAGATTTGTTAAGTTCTTTCTCATAGTAGTGTTTATTTATCCAATTATAATATCTACTTTTTCAATTCTAATTTTAAGAATAATCTTTCCAATTGATTATTTATCGAGAATTTGTCTATGTGGATTTTCAGGGATTGTTTCAGCTTTTATAGGTTATCTTCCATTTTCATTTTTAAGAATTTTTTCAATTAAATTCCATTTGCCTTGGAATGTATATTTAATGTTTTGTGGATTAATTTTGCTTTTCAATTGTGCTTTTATCCTGATCATTCATGGATATGCTATTTATTCATTGATTCCATTCTCCATATTAATTGTTGTTTGCTATTTAATTTATATTTCAACTCAATCGTTTATAATTAGGAATTTTAAGTTAATGTTTAGATTGATAATTGTTATTTTAATTATTATAATTATTACTTCAATTTTAATTTCAATAATCTTTCCAGTTAAAATTATTGTTGGTGTAGGAACTGTAATTAATATTGTCTCTCATTATAT
>CAZCCB010000048.1:0-3176 GCA_964497155.1 uncultured Nitrososphaerota archaeon
CATAGATTATTAATTCATAATATTCTTCCCGTGGCTCTGCAGATAATGATATGCCAGTTCTTTCGGATGAAGCTGCATTAAGTATTCTCTTCGAAATTGTTATTATATACGTATTGTTTTCACTTGCATATTGAATTCCACCTATATAGCTTCCAATATCAATTTTCCTCTTACATATTATGTATGCTTCAAATTTACTTAATGGTTCATGGAATTTAGCATATATTTTTAATGGTAACCCTGATTTATTGAGGATTGTATTAAATGGCTTTATTGTTGGAGTTGGAGGAGCTAGGTCTATTGGCTTAATACTTATTTTTCCGCTTTCACCCATATTTCCAGATAAATCTACTGGAATTACTTCATAGATGTAAGTTTTGATTGGTGTTACATTGTTATCGATGAATTGTGTTTCAGCTGTTCTTCCAATTAATGTTCCATTCCTATAAATTAGATACTTAACTATTCCACCATTATCTATTGATGAATTCCACATTAACTTAATACTATACCCTGTACATGGATCCTCATAGGTTAATCCAGTTAATGGTGATGGTGGTTCGACATCTTGAATTTCAACTTCAATGAGAAACTTCTTACTATACCATGGATCTTTGAGTGAAATTACTGCACCTCTAATTTTACGTATCACTCTTACCAGCTCGTTTTCTGGTATTTGAAATGTAATTGTTAATGTATAGTATCCTCCAGATGGTATCATCATGCTATAAGCACTTAACACTACAATCCAACTCCTAGGTACACCAATTACTGCAAATGCTACTAAATCATCTCTGAAACCTAAGTTCCTAATTATTAATTGAGCATGAGCAACTTCTCCTGGTTTAGCTTTCAACTTAATGATATCAGGTTTGATTTCAAGTTTATGTCTAGACTTTAATGTGTACATTAATATTGGCTTATAAGTTTCACTTGAATTAGCTAGGATTAATAGTTCCCATTCACCATCAGCATTAATATCTGCTGAAGCTACATCAAGTAATTTCTTATCTAATTTAATTGTCATGGCATATACTAGATCGACAATAGAAACTGTTCCATCAGCTGAAATAACCACTAATTCTTTATCACCATTACCATCAACATCAACTGCCTTGGCTTTAGCTGGCCATGAAACCTTAATATTGAATAACCTGAATGTGTAGGGGCTATAGTAGCCTAGGGGAGTAAATAGGTGACTGAATATTTTAGCTACATACTTTTTAGTATTAGTGTCATAGCCAACTACTAGAATTTCATCACATCCATCAGCATTAATATCTGCCGCTGCAATTAATTTAGCTATAAAGCCCCTCCAAGCATACGACTTACCAACTTCCTTAAATGCAAATATTGGAAGCTTAATTACATTTATTGGGCCAGGAATTACAAAATACATGTAACCTGCAATGTAAAATGATCCAATTATGTTTATTATCTTCTCTCCAAGCTTTACTCCGTATGGAATTGCTTCATTTATTTCACCCAAATTGTAGCGTAGTAGATTTATCGATACATAGTAAACCTCTGATATACAAGTTAAGTTTTTATTTTCTGCAATGTATAGCTCAGTGCGGTTTCTATATTCGTAGAGAATTATTAGTCCATTACTTGAATCCGAATATATCATGTCAATTATTTTACCATGCTCAAGTGGTCCATAAACTGTCTTAATTACTTCGCCATTATGTGAATCGTAAATTATTATTCTTGAATCAATGAGAACTGCAATTTCACTTCCAGGGTCATGTGCTAAATCTAGATCTTTAACGATAATTTTAGTTGAATTTAAGTTCATTGGTACGTAGCTTATGATATCTGTATATTCAATTTTAACTAGGCTTGAAAGCTCTGAAGTGCTTGGTGTTGTGTAAAATGGTCTTGTAAAGTTAATGATCATGAATATCGTATTCGTTTCATTAACTATGAGCATTGCAATTCTATCAGCAATTTCCCCTTTTTCAGACCACTTACATCTAAATGGCTCTAAGTATATTATTTCGGCTCTTTCAGATAAATTGCCATCCTCTTCAAGTGCCCATATGGATCTAATATCTAATTGAATTAATGATGATGGTATGAATTTTCTAATTTCAATTATTGTTTTATTAACTTTATAGATTAATTCTACGGATCCATCGTTGAAGAAATCAAATACCTTAAAGCTTGATGCATTAATTAATCCAATTGAACCTTTCGATATGAGATCATATATTACAATGTTAACTATTACTGATGAAGAGTTCACTACAGTTGGATTGCCTCTTGATCTAGCTGAAACCTCTATGATGTATGGCTGGAAGTTAGCTGTTTCAGGTACTTGAATTGTTGCTCTAACATCTACGCTTTCATGCGCATTTAAGTATACTGAGTATCTATCAAGTACTGCAATCCAATTTAATGGTAGCTTACTAAACCATAAATCAAATATATCCGAGTAATTACCGAGGTTAGTAATTCTAAATGTTAGAGTTATTACTTCACCTCTAAATGTCTTAACTATTGGTGTTAAAGCTTCAATTCCAATTTTCCTCTTAACTATAACTCTAACTGTTAAGATTATTGAGTCTGTTGCCCATGGAGTTACATGTGAAGTTGCAGTTACAATTAAATTAAGCTCAGTTCCAGGTTCATGACCAATTAAATCTATAACAGTTACTTCAACAACTCTATAACCATTAACTTCAACATCTTTTAGTATTGTTGCATTTAAGTGTACATACCATTCGCCTGACGGCCTTGAACATGTAACTGAAATATCATCAACTGCATTTCCATAATTCCTAACTTTAAGTGTAAATTTACATCCACCATTAGGTTCAATTTCAATTAAACTATAATCAGCAATTATCTTAACATTTCCTACAGGTTCAACTATTAGCTTCAATGTGAAGTTAACGTAGTAGAGGTACTTTACTTCACCTACTTCATAAGCACTATAGCTTGTAAAGTTTATTGGATATGTTCCAGCTAATGTTCCATTTGGCGGTGTAATTTCTATTGAAAACGTAATATATCCTAGGTCATCTCCTAGCTGCGGAATTGCTACATGCCATCCCCTTCTACCACCTTGAAGAACTACTGATGGAACTTCATTACCTTCAAGTTTAACCTTAAATTTCCATTTTGAAAACTCCGGCCAATTATCAGGCCAATTTGAATCATCAACATAAATT
>CAZCCB010000048.1:3186-11463 GCA_964497155.1 uncultured Nitrososphaerota archaeon
TTTTCATCTCTACCGAAATTTATTGCTTTAAGCTTAAATTCAACTGCTTCAAGCGGAACAGTACTCCTAACTGACTCACCAATATAACTTAATTGATAGCCAACATAAGCACCATAACTTTCTGGATTAGGGCTGGCTGCAAAGTCAACTACTATGAAACATATATCAGGCTTACTTGGAGCCTTAACTGTATCGCCGTAACCAGTATTGCTTGATCTCTTCAATAACACTCTATATATGGCTGGCTTAATTCTATATCCAAATAACGCATAATATTCTCCTAATCCAGTAACACTCCATGTTACTCCAGTTGATGATGCAACTGACATTGTATGAGAATGGGTTGTTCCAAGTGAATATTGATATGATGTTGCCCATGACATACCTAAGCTAGCTGAAACACTATATGAACCTCCGATTTTAAAGAATTCAAGATCTAATTCAGCTTTAACTCCATATGAAAGAGTTTCAGTAAATGAGAATTGGAATGACTGTGTATAGCTTAATGAGTAGGTTTCTGAATTTATATAGCTATATTCATGTGTTTGATACCAAGACCATGAAGTATCACTATAAGTAACTGGTAATCCATCTCCAGTCACACTATATAATGTTTTAATTTTAACCGTTTCAATTCCATTTTCAGTTTGTATATTAAAGTTTTCAGGAATTATATTCTCAGCATCTTGTGGATAATAGTGTATATGATGACCAACTAACCAGTGTCTTTTATTAGAAAATAAATTCTCAAATATTTTAATTATAGTGTCTTGATCATTTAGTCCGAAGGCTTCAGGTTGACTTAATACATCTGATAATGGTGCAGATGCAATTGCAATTTCAAGTGGTACTGCAATTATTGACTTGAAGTTTTCAAGTTTAGTATTCATAATATTTAATAGGTTTGATAAGCCTAGCTCTTTTGCAGCCCACTTTGGAATTCCCAGATCGCCTGGAGTTATAGGTTTAAGTGCCTTTTTCATGTAGTGACCACTTAATGTGTAGAAGTGAACTTTATAGGTTGTAGTTTCATAAATTACGATTGGTCCAGATTCATCAGTTGCAGTTACCGACCATTCCATTGATGTTGTAACCGTATTACCAAATTCATATGATACTTCCCTGCTAACTTCCCTTGAAAATTCAGTTCCAAATCCAAACTCAAATGTACGTGACATTGTTACCTCAAGTTCATCAGTTCCAACAGTAACTTCTCTAGTTAAACTAGTTGAGAAGGATAGTCCAAAACTAACTACTGTTCCAGCTCCAATTGACATTGCAAAGCTTCCACCCTTGGAAGCGGATTTCCCAATGCTGAAAGTTGTTGATCCGTGATTTACTCCCTTAATAATTGGTGGGACATTTAGCACGGCAATTATATTTTTAATCTTCAATATGCCTACTCCAGTTAATACTGCGTATGCTCCACCCTCACCATCAAAGTCACCTACAACTGGATAGCATGGTTTCATCCACTTCTGCCTTAAAGCATCTTCAGATATAATACCAATTGATTCCGTCTCAAGGTTAATAGTCAATCTATCGAATTTCAATCTCTTATTAGAATTAATGTTTTCGAGTCTCGAAAATAATATGCATGCCTTCCTAGAAAACTCTTTCATCTTATCTATCATTGCATAATCAGATATCCATAATGGTAAGCTTTGACAGTCTAAATCCCACTTCCAATTGCAAGCTTCATCATCATCTGGATTTAAATACATATCTGGATTATAATACTCAAGATTATTATCATAGTAGAAGTAGTTGACGATACTATATGGATACCAAGAAATTGCTTCCCAATCACCTCCATAATTATCCCAATCATAGTTGAGAGACCATTGAAAAGTCGGTACTGGTGGATATACATTTATGAGATCTTCTGGCTTACCTGCCTTATTAAAATCTACAACAAACATACGGGTACATCTAACAAATTTTTTAGCTTGCAGCTTCCTATCCTCATAAAAGAATACTATGTCTTCATATCCATCACCATCAACATCAGTTACAATTAATTTTGGACCTCTCATTGGATGACATATGAAATCGTGATATGTGAAGCTGCCGCCACAAGCTTTAGTGTAAATTTTCCAACTTATACCGCTTTTAACATAAAATGTTTCTAAACTTTCTTGGAACAATTTTATCTCTTCTGGAATATCGAAGCAGCTCCTGAATATTGTATAGGTAATGTTATAATCATCATTTAAATCTATTATATCAATTGCATACGCCATATCCCAAATATAATTGTAAAATCGAAGCTCAGTTAAATCAGGTTTAAAAACTTCAATTGTTACTGGATATAAAGTTGCATATAGTATAACTATTTCCTCGGCAAGATCTCTATCCAAGTCTCCAGCATCAGCACCTAAAATAATTGTTCTTGCCCAAGCTTCATCTAGCTTCTCCCTCAATCTTATAGTATATCTTGGAAGCAGCTCTAGACTATTATTCTCAAGCTTAAAGAACACTATTTTCCCAAAATTTTTATCTACTCCAGCTATCTCCTTTACACCATCACGATCAATATCAATAAGAAATATTTCCTTAAATAATCCATCAATATATTTGGGATTTTGCTGAGAAGCTATTTGAACATTATAATTTCCAGTTGGAGTTTTCATGACACACGATGGATCAATTTTATAGAAATATGGACTAGCATATCTGTGAATTCTTAGGCGTTCATTAATAGTTGCACCACCAACATACTTATGATATTTCTCATGAATATATGTGGTTACACCATAATCTTGAAAGCGATCTCCACTGAAGTCACCAATCAATATTTTTAAATCCATAAACTTATTCTTACAAGAATCTAAACCAGTTAAATAATCCTCTAAATTCGATGGTGGCCATTGACTACTATGATATGGCTTACCATTCTCATACATAGCTCCAGCTTTCTGCTCCTCAACATTTATGGCGGTTAAATTCCAATAAATTACTGGTCCATGATATAGCTTATATTCGCCTTCAGACTCATCACAGCGTACATAGATTGTAAATAACTCATCAAGTGCATCTTTATCTAAATTTGATGAAGTAGCTGCTACTGGTACAAAACCTTCATTAATATAATCTAAATCATTTAATTTAATGATAAATTTAGACATTAATATTTCATTTAAATCATTGTTACTCACGCTTTCCTTATGCCTAATATAGGAACCATTGAGATTCACTAAATTAACAATTGTCCCTGTGCTAGTAAACGGCTTAACTAATCCTATTTCACATTCTTTACTCATTACAATAACTTTCCTCATTGTCGGCGTACTTCTTATTAGATTTTCTTCTGATTGCGATGTTAATGTTCTATTTTCGTTAAATAACTTGGCAGACTTTCTAGGTTCTTGTAATACATTATTTTCATTTTTATTTGATGTAGAGGTTATTGCTAATGATGCTAGTCCAATTATTGGATTTATTAATTGAATTGCAATTAAGGTTAACATTAATAATGATAATATCTTTATGTTTCTCATTACCCTCACCTAATTTGGTGAGAGCAATCTAGTTAAATTTAATGTTAGTAATATGATTTATATTTTACACTATTAATCATGATAAAATATATTTATAATTAAATTTAAGTTAAAATAAAATGGGTTTTCAATTAAATGTAATAATTATTTCAGAGATTATATACTATTAGAAGTGTTAAGGTAAATTTAAGTTTAATTCACATATTTGCAAATAAATTGAAGGTTTAAATTAGGGTGTTGGTGGTGGCGGTGGTATTGGATAAACTTTAATTTGGCATGGTCTATATACTAGTATCCATGCAGCCATACCAGTTGGAATTACTGTAGATGCATAGTATCTTCCATTAATTGGATCCCACAAGTACAATTTATGATATACTGAGCCAACTGGTGTTACTGTGCAGTTTGCAGTTGCACCGAAAATACTTCCAATAATATTCCATCCAGACCTTAAGTGTAACGTGTACTCTGATAGTTGCTCTTCACCAGTAATAGTTATGGTTATGTTTTCTAGTACGAAGATCCAGAAACCGTAGCCTGCTGGTGGAGTTGTAGTTATTTTGACGTACTTCCTCAACGTAGCATTCCACACATAGGCTACATAGTACTTGCCACCTAGAAGTTCATCTAAGCTAACTCTACTCTTCAATGGAACCGATATCATGTTCCATCCAGACTTCAACTGTATAGTTACTCTCGGAGCATAGCGATAAACATCAACGTATAGATACGTGCGTGTAGTAAGTCCACTTGCCAATGACTTAACGGTAATAGTTATAGTGTACTCACCGGGCTCAGTAAATACAGCTATCAATTCAACAGTACACTTTTCATGTGGAGCTAATCTCACTTTAGTTGCATTAAGCGTTATAGTGCAGTACTCTGCTTCACCATAAGTACATGTAGCTGTAATCGCGTATTCATCAATAGTGTCACCAATATTCTTAATGGTAATTCTATGCACAATCTCCTCACCAACAATACATTCAACATTTTTATACCGTGGTCTAACCGTGAAGCTGTACTCTGGAATTCTTGGACCGGTAAAGCTAACTCTTCTTCTTTCACTTGGAGTTGATGGATTGAGTGCTTCATCGTAAACTGTAACTCTCCACGTAATGTAATCTACTGGCTCACGATACCATCCTCTCAAATAGGTGAATTGATGTATTAGTAGTGTATTTGTCTTAGTGTAGTAAATGAATGTTGGAGTATCACTCGATCTCCAGAATACTTCAACTTTATAGGCATATGCACCTGGAACTCTCTCCCAAGCTAGGATAGCTCTAGTTGGTACCTCAATGTATTCTGGTGTAAGTAGTATGGTTGCTTCTGGAGGCTCATTATCTTCCACGAATAATGCTACCGTGATGTAGCATCCAATAGCACTTGGACTAGCAAGCTCCTTTAATAATTTATTGCTTAAAGCGGCTTTGAACATTTTGAAACCTTCAGATACGCCTACTTTGGTTTCTAGTGGGATCCAAGTATTATTTGATGGTGAATATATGTGTATAGTTGCATTTGAGAGAGTGGTTTCTGGATACTTCAACTTAATACCTATAACTTCACATTCAGTTATTTCACGATTCATCTCAATAGTGTAGATTGGTGGTATGGCAACTTTACCTTCAACAGCTGAAGCTACACCATTAATTCTACCTTCCTCATCAAATATTAGGGCCAAGTCGTTGCCATATACCTTTACTAGTCCATTAGTAATTTTCTTTGAGAAACTAAATGCTATTTCTGCATTAAAAGCTTCGATACGTATTTCCTCTCCAGCATTAGCTGATAGACCTGAGTGAATTGAAATGATTGGGCGCTTCTCAACCTTATGAACTAAACCTGATAAATCTTTACTAATTAGATGTTTGATAATTACATTTTTAGTTTTTATTACGTTTGGAATTGTAATATTTGCTTGATAAGCATATGCTGGTAAACCTGGAGGTATACCAGTCCAGTTTAAGCCGAACTGCCCATTACTTATACTAAGTAGTTCAGCATATTCATTAATTGATAAATCGATTTTTGATCGTTCTAAGTATAGAATATATATGCTATGTATATTGTCGGTGTAAATTTTATTAGCGCTAATTGTTGGAGTTACATATATCATTGGCTTTGGAGGTGTTGAATCATAGTATATGATGCGTTCAGCTTTAGCAGTTAAGCCAGCTCTATCCTTAGCGTAAACCGTAATGTTGTAGTAGCCTTCTGAAGCTTCACTTCCACCAGTAATGCTTTCTGGACTAGCTTGATAAAGCACATCCGACGTAATGGTTACTATGTAGGTGTTGTTACTTGAAATGTACTCAATATCTTCACTTGGAACAGTAACTGTTCTTACGCATGAAACATATACTTTAAGTTCAGTGATTGGCTCATTGAACTTCACTGAGAACTTCCATGGTAGAGTTGATATGTGTTGAGTTCTCATGTAAATTATGGGTGTTGGAGGAACTATATCCGTAACCAGTACTTTCACAACTTGACTTTTACCTCTATTACCAGCTAAATCGCATGGTACAACTTCATACACATAGTACTTGTTGAGTTCAACTTCACTATCAGTGTACTCGGTTAAGTAGGTTTCATGTATTAGAGTTCCATTCCTGTAAATCAAGTACTTGACTATTCCACTATTATCAGTTGATGGATTCCACCTCAACTTAATCCATAAACCGTTACATGGATCCTCGCAAACTAACCCGGTTAAAGGTGATGGTGGTACGATGTCCTTAACCTTAATTTTAATTAGGAACCTCCTACTATACCATGGATCTTCAAGTGAAACAACAGCACCATGTATAGTGCGTACTACTGCTCGCTCATCTTCGGGTACTTGGAATGTAACCGTTACCGTGTAGTAGCTTTTAACTGGTATAGTTATGGCATAAGCACTTAGAGTTGCAATCCAACCTTTAGGTACACCTATTAGAGCGAAAGCTACGAGGTCGTCTTTGAAGCCTAAATTCCTAACCATTAACTGTGCGCTGGCTACTTCTCCTGGAGCAACTTCTAACTCAATAATTTCTGGTTTGACTCTAATGTCGTGGCAAGACCTTAGAACATAGGACATTAGCGGTTTAGATGGTTCAGTTGAATTTTCTAGTAATATTAGCTCCCATACACCATCATGATCGATATCACCGCAACCAACATCGAGAATTCCTCTACGCAACTTAATGGTCATAGAGTACTTTAAATCTATGAGCGTTAAGGTTCCATCAGCTGAAGCTATAATTAACTCTTCATCACCAGTACCATCAACATCAACTGCCCTAGCTATAGCAGGCCACGAAACAACGACATCGAGTAGTTTAATGACGGTTCCAGCTTCCGAATCAAATATTTTAGCAATATATTTGCGAGTAACAGTATCGTAACCAATTATTAAAACTTCACTGTAACCATCATTATTTACATCGGCAACTGCAATCTCCTTAGCCATGAAACCACTATGCTCATACGATTCAGAAATAATTTCAGGTACCAGTATTGGGAAGGGAATTAGCGTACCTCCCACTAATAGCCAGCGGAAGCCTACAACTTTTAAGTAGAATGTTTTGTCTACTCTAATTTCACCAAGCTTGCATCCACCATCATATTCCTCAAACACATGCCAACCACCCCAGTGGGTGTAGTGTAGTATGTTGAATGCTACATAGTATGTATCAATTACGTGAATTAACTTTGTATCACCGAGTGAAGGACTTAGCTCTGTATGATTTCTATACTTGTAAAGTATTATTAGATCATCTCCATCATCCAAGTACTCCATATCAATTATTTCACCGTACTCTATTGGTCCATAAACTACCTTGATTACCTCCTCCCTATGCCAGTGGAAGTTGTAAATTATTATTCTCGAGTTTATGAGTACAGATATTTCTGGTCCATAGTAGTTGTCTAGATTTCCAACAACTATCTTTACAACTTTTATGCTTGATGGATCACAACTTATTGCATCAACGTACTCTATTCTTGGTAGAGCTCCTCGGTTAGTAACATTTATAACTGCGAATAGTGTGTTGGTTTCATTAGCTATGATTACTGCAAACCTATCCACAATATCTTCATAGTATGCCCACTTACATCTAAATGGCTTAACGTATAGAATATTAGCGTTCTCAGATAACTTATCTGTTCTTTGAGATTCCCATAAAGCTGAGATGTTTAGCTCAAGTATGGTTACTAGTGTTGGTGGAAATATTGTTCGTGGTGGTCTAACAAATCTTTCAACTCTAATTATATCTTTACTAATTACATATACTATGTCAGCATAGCCGTCACCGAAAACATCTGTTATGCTGAAGCTACTTGATTTAATTGAGCCAATTAGTCCTTCAAGTATGATCTTGTACATTACAATGTTCATTACTACTGATGATGAGTTGACTACTGATGGATCACTTCTAGATCTAGCTGAAACCTCTATGGTGTATGGCTGGAAGTTAGCTGTTTCAGGTACTTGAATTGTTGCTCTAACAATTGCAGTTTCATGTCCATCTAAGTGAACCGAGTACCTATCTAATACTGCAATCCAATTTAATGGTAGCTTACTGAACCATAAATCGAATGTATCGGGGTATTCACCTAGATTGGTAACCTTAAATTCCACAGTTAGAGTAGCACCTCTATAAGTTGTAATTGTGGGAGTTAAAGCTTCTAAGCTGACACCCCTCCTAGTAACTACTTTAACTGTTAAGATTACTGAGTCTGTTGCCCATGAGGTTGCATGTGAAGTTGCAGTTACAATTAGGTTGAGTTC
>CAZCCB010000049.1:0-11090 GCA_964497155.1 uncultured Nitrososphaerota archaeon
TAGGTGGACATCCAGGAACATAGACATCTACAGGAATAACCTTATCTACTCCACCCAGAATTGCATATGTCTCTTCACCCTCATAATCATTAAATACTCCACCTGAACATGCACATGCTCCAATTGCAACTACAACCTTAGGACTTGGAACTTGACTATAAACCCTCTTAAGAAAAGGTTCAACTTGCTTTGTAACTGGACCAGTAACGACAAGTATGTCTGCATGTCTAGGTGAACCAACAAGATTTATTCCAAATCGTTCAACATCAAATCTAGGTGTAAGTGCAGCTACAAGTTCAATATCACATGCATTACATCCACCTGCATGTAAATGGAATATCCATGGACTATAAATCATTACTTTCTGCTTAAACTTCAAATTAAATTTCACCTCTCAAATTTATCAATTAAAATTTGACATGGAATTCCATGCAAATCAATACCTATCTCCTTAGGTTTAAATCCAAGTGCAATTGCAATTAATTCAGATAAGTGTAATACTGGTAAATTATATTCTAAGCCTTCATCTTTAAGTGTTAACTGTGCCTTTTCAAATTGATCATAACATGCTGGACATGCAACAACTATTAAATCAGCACCAGCATTCTTAATTTCATCAAGCTTCCATTTACTTCTCTCCTTAATTGCCTTATCAACTGAAGCTAACATTAATGGATAACCGCAACAAACTCTTTCGATTCCATAATCAATAATTTTAACTCCAAGAGCATTAATTATATCAAACATATAGTTTGCAAGTTTTTCTCCTTCACTCTTATATAGTTTGCATCCTGGATGAATTGCAACTTTAATATCGCTTAAATCTACCTTGACGTTCTCTTTTAACTTATCTAATCCAATGTCTTCAACTAAAACTTCAACATAATGTTTAACCTCAGATTCACCAGTAAATGTTTTCCCTAAAAGTTTTAGGTTTAAATTAACTTTATTCTTCAAATCTTCATTATGGAGCAATTGCTCTCTAGCCTCATAAAGAGTTTCCCAGCAACCATTACAGAGGACAACTATGTCATTCTTCATTTCATCTGCAAGTGCAAGATTTCTAGCTGCAATTGTTATCCATGAATCATAATCCATTAACCTAGTAATTTCGGGGACTGGA
Organism: uncultured Nitrososphaerota archaeon; assembly: GCA_964497155.1. Lineage (GTDB taxonomy): Archaea > Thermoproteota > Methanomethylicia > Culexarchaeales > Culexmicrobiaceae > CAYWZQ01. The sequence continues at coordinate 1,124 of CAZCCB010000049.1, forward strand.
CAGCATGTTGCTCCTTTAATATCAATTAAATCTAAATCGATCAATGAAGCAATTTTCCTAAATGAAGCCTCAGCAAATGGTTGCATTGCAGGAATATAGCATCCGAGAAATAATGCATATTTAGCCATAAGTTTCACCTAGAATTTAAATCGCTTTTTCTTCCAATCCCAACCAAATTTAGCATCAAGATTAAAAACTTTAAATATTTCTTGAATATCCTTAACTGCATCTTTAAATTGATATGCTGATGGAGGAGTTTTATCTAATCCAAGTTTAGTTCTAGTTCTCTGTAGGAAGCCTGATAATCTTGGAACATGACCATAACTCAATAATCCCTTAGTTGGAGATTTAAATTGATTTGGCAATCCCTTTACGGGTTTCCTAAGTGGATAGAGTTTTAATTCCCTTCTACTCAATTTTAATTGCCTCCATAGCCTCCTTTCTAGTTACTATTTGAAGAGCACCAGTGCTACAATATTTAGCGCATAAAAATTCTCCCTTGCATGCATCACACTTAACACTAATCTTAAATGTTTCATCGAAGTGCGGTATTGATATGGGGCATGCATAATTACAGCTTCTACATCCAATACATAATGCTGAATTTATTAATACAAATCCCGTTTCTTCATCCTTATAGATTGCCTTAGGTTCAACTGGACATGCAGCTTCACAATATGGATATTCGCAATGAGCACAATGAACATTAATAAATCGACCAACATTATATGGATCGCGAATAACTTCTAAATGAGCTTTATCAAGTGAAATTTCACCATAATGCGAATATGAACATACAATCATGCAGTAAAGGCAGCCTGAACATTTATTTGGATTATATAAAAGAACTTTTTGAAGCTCAGCTTCAGTCATAGACTCCATCTCTCTATAATATTATACTTGATATTCCTTATATTCCTCTGCACTTAATAGGCTTTCAAGTTCCTCCTCTAAATTTGATGGTTCAATTATTATTAGCCAACCAGCACCATATGGATCAGTATTTACTATTGATGGTTGACGTAATACTCTATCATTAACCTTCTTAATTTTACCACTTATAGGGGAAATTAAATCGCTTGTAGCTTTAGTGGACTCTATAATTCCAAATGGTTCAAATTGAGTTACTTCAGCGCCTTCCTCTTCAAGTCTAACTCTCCTAACAGTTTTAAGTTGCTTTTGCGCATAATCAGTTATTCCAACTTTAACTGTACCATCAGGTAGAACTTCAGCCCAAGTATGGTCCTGAGTATAGTATAAGCCTTCCCTAACCTCATACTCTTCACTCATATAACTCATCTCCAGACAAATTAAACGATTACATATTTCTTAAATAATTTACGCATTGAGAAAACTATACTTCCTAGAAAAAGTGATATATATAATATCAATTCTACCTTTAAGGCGGTGAGAGGCACATGGAGGGCAGTGGCGTTCGAATAGGCGTATATGTTTGCCACTGCGGCGGTAACATTTCTAATGTCGTTAATGTTGAAGAAGTAAGAAAATTCGCTGAAAAGCTCCCCGGAGTAGTAATAGCTAAAGATCATGAACACATGTGCAGTGAAACTGCGCAAAAAATGGTTTTAGAAGACATTAAAAAATATAATTTAAATAGAATCGTCATTGCAGCATGTTCACCGAAATTCCATGAACCAACATTTATGAAATTAATTCAAGAAGCAGGATTAAATCCATACCTCTTTGAAATGGCTAATATTAGAGAGCATTGCTCATGGGTTCATTCAAATGATCCTGAAGGAGCAACTAGAAAAGCTATGGATCAAGTTGCAGCTGCAGTAGCGAAAGTTAGGTTAAATAAGCCCTTGGAAATTAAGGAATTTCCAATCGGGAATAGAGTATTAGTTATTGGTGGAGGTATAGCTGGTATACAGGCTGCATTAGATTTAGCCGATTCAGGATGCAAAGTCTATTTGGTGGAGAAGCTTCCAACAATTGGAGGTAGAATGGCACAATTAAGCTATACTTTCCCAACAGATGACTGCTCACTATGTATACTTTCACCTAAAATGGCTGCAGTATATAATCATCCAAACATAACGTTGTTAACTTATAGTGAAGTGGAAAATGTTGATGGACATGTAGGAAACTTTAAAGTTACAATAAATGTTAAGCCGAGATATGTAGATCCAAGTAAATGTGTTGCATGCGGATTATGTGCAGAGAAATGTCCGATAAAAGTTCCAGATGAATTTAATTATGGACTTAGAACTAGAAAGGCAATTTATGTTCCACATGAAATGGCAGTACCATATAAATATTTAATTGATGAACAACACTGCCTATACTTAACCAAAGGTGTATGCAGGATATGTGAAAAAATATGTCCACAACAAGCAATAAACTTCGAAGATAAGCCAAAGAAACTAAATGTAACTGTAGATGCAATAATAGTTGCAACAGGCTATGATCCATTCGATGCAACAAAACTTGAACAATATGGATATGGTAAATATGCAAATGTAATAATTGCACCCCAACTAGAAAGGCTTGTAATGCCAACAGGTCCAACTGCAGGTAAAGTAATTAGACTTTCAGATGGAAAAATAGCTAAAAGAATAGCATTCATTCAATGCGTAGGTTCAAGAGATAAAACAATCAATAGACCTGGATGCTCAAGAATATGTTGCATGTATGCAGTTAAACAAGCAATGATTTTAAAGAGGCAAGATATAACCAGAGATGTATACATATTCTATATAGATTTAAGAGCATTCGGTAAGGGATTCGAAGAATACTATATGAGAGCACAGGAAATGGGTGTACAATTCATTAGGGGGAGAGTTGCTGAAGTAGTTGAAGATCCAATAACGAAGAATATCATAGTTAGAGCTGAAGACACATTAACTGGAAGAATGATTGAATTGGAATTCGACTTAGTAGTACTATCTGTAGGATTAGTTCCAAGTGCAGGTACAGAAAAATTAGCTAAAATATTGAAAATAGCAACTGGACCTGATGGATTCTTCTTAGAAGCACATCCAAAATATAGGCCAGTAGACACTTTAAGGGAAGGAATATTTATTTGTGGATGTGCGCAGGGACCAAAAGATATTGCAGATACAGTTGCACAGGCAAGTGCAGCTGCAGGTAGAGCACTTAGACTTATAAGTCAAAGGAGAATAGTAATTGAACCAATAAAGGCATATGTAATTGAAGAATTATGTGATGGATGTGGAAAATGCATTGATAAATGTCCACTTGGAGCAATAACAATTGAAGATAAAGTTGCAAAAATAAATGAAGCAATATGTAATGGATGTGGAAGCTGCATACCATATTGTCCAAAGAATGCAATAGACTTAAAGCATTATACAGAAGAACAATTAATTGAAGAAATTAAAGCAATACTCACAGGTAAGGAGGAAGGTGAAATAAGGGTATTAGCATTCTTCGACGACTCATGCACTTATAGGGCAGCCGACCTAGCTGGAACAAGTAGAATAACATATACAAATAAGGTTAGGGTAATTAGAGTTCCAAGCTCAAGCAGACTTACCCCAAGAATAATTCTAAGTGCATTTAAGTATGGAGCTGATGGAGTATTCATCGGAGACTGCCTACCAGGAGGATCGCCATACCATCCAAAAGTATTAGATGTAATCAACGATCTAATGAGAAAAACACGTGCATTAATGAGAAGATATAGAATTGATGCTAGAAGAATTAGATTTGATACAATAGCAGTAGATACAGCTGAAAGATTGGCTAAGGATTTAGATGAACTCGTAGTATTAGTTGAAAGACTAGGTCCACTTAAACCTCAAGATAGAGCTAAAATTAAAATTTAGGAGGGAAAATCATGTTTAAAGGTTTAGCTCAAAAAGTTTTTGAATTAACAAATGAAAACGTGTATCTCTGTCATCAATGTGGAACTTGTAGTGGAAGCTGTCCACTAGTAAACTTAATGGATATACCTCCAAATCAAATTATAAGAATGATTCAACTAGACATGACTGAAGTACTTAATTCAAAAACTATTTGGATATGTGCATCATGCTATAACTGCACAGTTAGATGTCCAAGAGAAATCGATATTGCCAGAGTAATAAATGCATTAAGAAATATTGAAATGAGAAGGGGAATATCAGTGGTAGACTTTAGGAAAATACCTGAAGTGGGAGAATTGCCGCAATTAGCCTTAGTTGCAGCTTCAAGAAAATTGATGGGGTGAAATTATGAAGCTCATGTATTTTCCCGGATGCACACTTAAAACAACAGCATTAAATTATGAGAAGAGTGCAATTGAAGTAGCTAAGAAAATGGATATTGAATTAATTGAACTTAATAGATGGAATTGCTGTGGAGTAGTATTTAATTTAGCTGTTGACAGTGCAATGCATCATGTAGCTGCAGTAAGAGACCTAATTAGAGCACAGCAAATGAGTAGGGAAATTGGTGATAATAAGTTGGTAACTTTATGTTCAATGTGCTTTAATACGCTTAAAAGAGTAAATGAATTAATGAAAATGGATAGTGAAAAATTGGAAACCATTAATAAGTTTATGGATGATGAAGAGGATTATGAATGTGGAATAGAAGTACTACACTTTTTAGAGGTAATTAGAGATATTATTGGATTTGAGAAGATAGAGAAATTAACGATTAAACCATTAAAGAATTTGAAAGTTGCACCATACTATGGATGTACATTAATTAGACCGAAAGGCATTGGAATAGATAATCCGGAAAATCCGAGAATACTTGAAGATTTAATTAAAGCTCTTGGAGCAGAAGTAGTTGAATTCCCATATAAAATTAAGTGTTGCAGTGCATACGACGTTGTTTATGATAGAAAGATTGCTGAAGAAAGAACTAGAGAAATAAGGAAAGCGGCATCAAGATGGGGAGCTAATATAATTGTAACTACATGTCCATTATGCCACTATAACCTAAACTTACCAGTACGTGCACCTGAAATTCCAGTTGTATACTTTACTGAATTAATGGCTGTATCTTTTGGAGTTGATGAAATTTTAGATCCTGAAGTTAGGAAGGTTATTTATTCACTTATGGGGGAAGTTTAGATGAATGGGGAGGAGAAAGAGGAAAGGAAAATGAAGATGGTTAGAATATACATTATGGGTAAAATGTACGAAGTACCTGAAGGATTAACCATTATGAAGGCAATGGAATATGCAGGCTATAAATTTATTAGGGGATGTGGATGTAGAGGCGGATTTTGCGGTGCATGTGCAACAGTCTATAGAATAGGTAATGACTATAAACTATATACTGGACTCGCATGCCAAACAACAGTTGTAGATGGAATGTATTTAGTTCAAATACCATTCGTCCCAGCTGAAAAACCTAAATATGATATTGAAAAACTTAGACCAACAGCATCAACAGTCATATCAATATTCCCGGAAGTAACTAGATGTGTAGCATGCAATACATGCACTAAATCATGTCCACAAAATCTAGAGGTAATGGATGCAATTCAATCAATAATTAGAGGAGACCTAATAAAGGCAGCTGAACTCTCATTCGACTGCATAGCATGTGGAATATGCAGCATGAGATGCCCCGCAGAAATAATTCATTATCATGTATTCCAATTAGTAAGAAGACTTTATGGAAAATATCTAGCCAAAAAGTCTAAGCAACTTGAAAATAGATTAAATGAAATACTTCAAGGAAAATATGAAGAAGAATTGAATAAATTAACGAAGCTTGGAATTGAAGAATTAAAGAAGCTTTACGAATCAAGGGAAATTGAAAAAGTTGGGGTGATAAGAAGATGAGTCAAATGATTGGTTATCCAGAATATATGTTAAAGTTAATTGAAAAAGTTGAAGAAACAAGAGATAAAAGATTAAAGGAAGAATATGAGAGGATAGCTCCTAAAGAGAAGGAAGAGCTTCTTAGAAAATGGCATCCAGATTATAGACCTGAAGGTAAGAGGCCATTAAAAATAGGTCCAAGTAAAGGATTAATGGTTCCACATGAAGTAGCGGATTTAATTGAAGCTTACCCATTAATAGATCCAGCTCAAATAGATTTAAGCCGCATAGATTATGATGTTGATATACTGATTATTGGTGGAGGAGGAGCAGGAGCATCTGCAGCCATATGGGCAAATATTAGTGGAGTACCAGCAGATAGAATATTATTAGTAACCAAACTTAGATTTGGAGATGCAAATACTAAAATGGCTCAAGGAGGAATACAAGCTGCAGATAGACCTGAAGACAGCCCAATACTACACTACTTAGATGTAATAGGTGGAGGACACTTCGCAAATAAACCAGAATTAGTTAAGAAATTAGTTACAGATGCACCATTCATAATTAAATGGCTAGAAGACCTAGGAGTAATGTTCGATAGAGATTCTGAAGGAAACTTTATTGAATTAAGTGGAGGAGGAGCCTGCAGAAGAAGACTACATGCATGTAAAGACTATACTGGATTAGAAATAATGAGAGTATTAATGGATGAAACATTAAATAGGGGAATACAAATATTAGAATTCTCACCAGCAATAGAATTATTAACAGATCCAGATACAGGAGCAGTTACAGGAGCATTACTATGGAATTTAGAAACAAAAGAATATTATATTGCAAGAGCAAAAGCAGTAATTCTAACAACAGGTGGATATGGAAGACTACATATCCAAGGATTTCCAACAACAAATCATTATGGAGCAACAATGGATGGAGTAGTAATGGCATATAGAGTTGGAGCAAAACTTAGAGACCTAGACTCAACTCAATACCACCCAACTGGAGCAGCCTATCCAGAGCAAATTGTAGGATTATTAATAACTGAAAAGTGTAGAGGATTAGGAGCACAATTAGTGAATATTGATGGTGAACAATTCGTATATCCACTCGAACCTAGAGATGTTGTTGCATCAGCAATTATTCGTGAATGTTATGGTAGAAATAAAGGTATAGTAACTCCAACTGGTATGCGTGGAGTTTGGCTTGACCTCCCAATGATAGAAGAAATTCATGGAAAGGGAACCATTCAAAGATATTTATCGGCAATATATAGAATGTATATGAGATTTGGAATAGATCCAACAAAATATCCAGTATTAGTATTCCCAACATTACATTACATGAATGGAGGAGTAGAAATTAATGTTAAAGCTCAAGTTTTAAATGGTAAAGGAGAACCAATACCAGGATTCTTTGCTGCAGGAGAAGTATGTGGAGGAGTTCATGGCAAGAATAGATTAATGGGTAATTCACTATTAGAAATAACTGTTTTCGGTAGAACTGCAGGAATGAGTGCAGCTGAATATATTAAAAATGTAACCCCAGGAAAACTATCATTAAAGCATGTTGAAAGATATATTGAAATGCTAAAGGAAGCAAAGATACCTCCAAAAAGAAAATCACCAATGATCCTACCAGAATATAGAGGAGAAAAAGTATTATCGAGAGCACTCCCATTATTCACAATATAAACAATAATATTTCCTCCCTACTTTTTATTTTAAATTTAATATCATAACAATATTTAAGAGGATTATTTAGAGTAAATATTTTAAGTGGAATTTAGATAATCATAAAAATACTCCATAATGGAGTGAATTAAACATTGACTAATAACTTTAAGACTAAACTGTCAATTTTATGCTTAACACATACTTTACTTCATGTCTATACTATGACTCCTTATGCTTTAATTCCAATTTTAATGGATGAATATTACTTATCTGTAATTCAAGTAAGCTTATTAACATCAATTCCAAGAATAGTACAATTAACTCTATCCATTCCAAGCGGATTACTCGCTGATAAATTTAGGGCTGGAAAATTAATATTTCTAAGCTTATTTTTATCAGCAATTGCTGGTCTAATTATTTTTATTGACCATTCAATATGGGGATTAATTATTGGATTTACCTTAATAGCTGCATCATCAACCTTTTATCATCCACCAGCACTTAGTGCAGTCTCAAAAATTCTACCTGAAAATTTTAGAAGTAGAGGTTTAGGACTTCATGGATCAAGCGGTTTACTTGGAATTTCACTTGGACCAATAACCATTGGATTACTATTAAATTTGCTTGGATGGAGGTTTGCATATTTAATTTGGATTCCACCAATAATTTTCGGTGCATTATTATCATTACTAATTAAAGTTGATTTTGAGAGAAAGAGGGAAAAGAGGTTTAAGTTCACTACTCCATTAAGAAAAGTTTTTAGTCTAACCTTCATTTTATTCCTACTATTTATTTCAGCTAGAAGTGCTGCTGGTTCAAGTATATCGACATTTGCAACTACATATTTAACTAAGGGTAGGGGTGTTGAATTTGGACTTGCAAGTATTGTTTATGGTTTAAGTCCATTGATAGGATTAATTGGACCAATAATTGGCGGTTGGCTTGGAGATAAATTTGGATGGAGAAAATCATTTATTATGGTTATTATTGGAATGATAATCTTCTTAATTGGAGTGGCAATATCACCATTAATAATACTTACATTCACATTCTACTTATTATTTATTATTACTAGTAATATGACCACTCCCCTATCAACTACACTTATATCCCTAATCGTTGGTGAAGAGGCTCGTGGAACTGCTTATAGTATGTACTTCTTACCAATGAGCCTATCTGGAATATTTATGCCAATAATTGCATCAATATTCATTGATAACTATGGACTATGGACGATATTTCCATTATCAATAATACTGTATTTAACGTCAATAGTACTATTATACTTAATTAGAATCTAAATTTTAATATTAAGATTTTAGGAATAATTTAATTAAGTTTATTGATTATTATTAATTAAATATAATTAATTACTTGGAATTATATTGGTGGGAAAAATGAGGAAGGTAAAAGTTGGATTAATTAGGGTTGTAACATTAGGGGATAAAGAGTTAATGGAGTTACATGGTAAAATTATTGAGAAAAATATTCCTGAATTAATAGTAATTAGTGAATGTATTCCAAATCAACCATATGGAATTTATGATGAGATAAGTGAGCGAGAAGCAATTCCCAAAATTATTTCTCTTGGAGTAAAAATGGTTAAGAAAGATGTTAGGGCATTAATTGTTAGCTGTGCAGCTGATCCTGGAGTAATTGAATTGAGAAGGAAAGTTAATGTTCCAGTTATTGGTGCTGGTTCAGCTGTTGCTCATATTGCTGCTTCAATAGCTGATGAAATTGGAGTTTTAACTATGGCTGGAGAATTACCTAAAGTTATCAGTGAAATTCTTGGTGATAAAATTAAAGCTACAGCCTATCCAGCTAATGTTAAGAATACACTTGACTTAATGAGGAATGAAACTTTAAATGAAATATTTAGAGCTGCAAGAAAATTGGAGGAAATTGGTTGTAAAGTTATTTTACTTGCATGTACAGGTTATTCAACAATTAATGCAGCAGAAAAACTGCGGAAAGTAGTTAATATTCCAGTGATTGATCCAGTAGTAGCCTCTGGATATGTTACATTAATGGCTATTAAAAGTTTAAAATATAAAGGGGGAAATTAGAGGTATTATTTGGATGATGACAGTCATGCCCACTGAATTAATGAGGAGTCCTAGGGGTAGCTGACATTTCCATATCACTAATATTTACTGTAATGCTCTCAATAGTAATTGATAATCATTGAATGCTAGAATCCAATGACCCATACCCATCTGTAATCGATCAACTAGGCAATATTTCTTTTCAATTGAATTCCAAATGTAAATTGTACTTGCCAGTTCAGGTGCTATTGGAAGCTTGGCTGAACCATAAATTGAACCAATTAAATTCCATCCAGCATAAATCTTCACTGTCTTTTCAACTATCGGTACAAATTCAATTGTAACAGTTACACTTCTATTAACTAGAAGCCAATAGCCATGACCAAAGCCTACTTTAAATACTGGAATATAGCTTTTACTTGATGCATTCCACATGAACATTGCCCAATAAACATTATTTGGAATCCAATCTGAGGGGATTGGCGATAATGGTATT
>CAZCCB010000050.1:0-10987 GCA_964497155.1 uncultured Nitrososphaerota archaeon
ATATAGTGAAGCTATAATCAAATATAATGGAATATTAATTTTAAGTGAGGATAAAATAATTAATGTTGAAATTGAAAGAGATATAAGTGAATATGGACTTAAATATGCTATAAGTAATTTAGCCTTAGTTTTTAAGGGTAAATCTGTTTTTAAAACATCTCTCATACATTGAATGTAACCCCTAAACCATCGAATTCTCTGTCTAATAAAACTCTTTAAATTTATTGGTGCAGCCTCAACAATAACACTATTAAGTAATGCTCCTCTCCTACCAAGCTTAGATAAATAAATGGCTAAGTAGGAATCCTCAGTTAACTTTTCAGGTATACCATTAATTTTATTAACAAATTTTGTTGATAAAAAAAGACCTTCACCACTAAAAAGTGGATTTGAAATTAATTTAACCAATGCAGGAAGCATGACATTACACCAAAGCAAGCTATCAATATAAGACATAAAGCCGATAAGTGAATCACTAATCCTATAAACCTTAACTCCAACTGCATCATAACCATTACATATTAAATTGACTGCTTTAATTATTTGAAATTCATCCTTAATAATATCACCGCCATCATAAATAACCATAACCTCACTACCATTAATCTCATTTAAAGCATAATTTATAGCAGCAGCCTTACAGCTTCTAGGACTCTCCTTAACCAATACTTTATATTTCATATTAGCATTATCTAGAATTCCTAATGAATTCTTTAAGTTAACTAATGTTTCATAATCATCACTTTCAACAATAATAATCACATTTAATCTATCACTTGGATATTTTTGCAAAACTACACTTCTTAATGTCTTTTCTATTTCCTCTTTAGATTCATGATATAATGGAATTATAATTGTAACCTTAGGGTAACTATTTAATTTACTTCTTGGATTTAGCCAAACATATTTCTTAAGGTTTCTATGAATACTTGTAATTGATAGGGTGTAATATGTACTGCTAACCAATACTATTATTAATGCTAATATCATTGTTAAAATTTCAAGCAAATTCATAAATCACCATAATATCTCTATGAAAAACCATTGGATATTTAAGCTATACTATAGGTAATACGAAAAATATATAAATATTGAAAATTATTTAAAATAAAATATTTTAAAAGAATTATTAATTTTAAATTTAATATAAGTGTGCATAAAACAAGATCTTTGAACAATTCGTTCTAATAATTAGATTTTAAAATATCTTCAACAGAGTTTACCTAGGTGAGGTTTGTGGAGAAGACTGTTAATCATAATGCAGTTGCATTTTTTCTAGCTTTAATTTTTTCCATAGGCTTTACATTGGCAATACTCTATGCTACAATTGAATTGCCTAAAATTATTAATAAAATTTTAATTAATTATTTTCCAGATCTTTATAAAATATCTGAATTTTGGAGTATTCATAGTCTTAATATCTATATTGGTTTACTGAAGTTTTATGGATTTATATCCCTAGCAATTGTAATTATCCTAATTATAATTGGATTCATATTGAGGATGAATAGATTAGTTGTTCTTAGCTCTGTTGCTATGCAATTTACTCTTTTTGGTTATTTTGCATTTACAATGTTTGTTTTCGCTGGTATTGGAATTATTAGATTGATTTGGCTTCCAATAGTTGATTATGCTCCATGGTTAATGGGATTGGGTAATATAACTTTACTACCGTTATTGATAGTTTCAATGTTAACTAATTTTATTGGTGATTTTAGGAGTCGTATTCTTTTTATGAGGATTCATTCATTAATGGTTCAAGGTTTAATTTGTATTGGTGCATTTATATTTTTCATGGGTACTTTTACTTGGCTTTATGGTAAGTTTAGAGGTAAAAGGTTAATTGATTTTTGGATTTATGGTTATATTAGGCATCCTCAATATCTTGGAATATTGATTTACAGTTATGCAATATTAATCTTGGCACCTATGCTTCCCTATCCTAGGGGTGGTTATTTTCCTATTCCAACTCTTCCATGGTTAATTGCCTCTATGTTAATATTAACTTCAGCTCTTTTTGAAGAAATTGATTTAATGAGTAGGATTGGTGATAAATATAGGGATTATATGAAGAGAACCTCATTTATAATTCCACTTCCAAGTATTGTTAAGAAAATAATTTTGCTTCCAGTTAAAACTTTATTTGGAAAGAATTATCCTGAGAGGAGAATTGAGGTTTTAATTGTAATATTACTGTATACCTTGTTGTTAATATTGCTCTCAGTTCCATTTATTAATATGTATCCATGATTAATTGTTTAATAATTATTCAAATGATTGTTTTAGTAGAAATATGTTTGATTCTTTTACTGTATCTAAAACTACGCATGTTAATGTTTTATCTACTCCTTCAATCATTCTTAATTTATCAACTACGAATTTTCCGAGATCATCTACACTTTTTATTTTAACTTTTAATATCATATCCCATGTACCAGTAATAATATGTACTTCTTGTACTTCTGGGAAGGTTGCAATTTTACGTGCAACTTCTCTTTGAGTAATTTTTCCTTCTTCTTCTAACTTATATGAGAATGATATGAATATGAATGCTGTAACATCATATCCAAGCTTTCTTTCGTCAAGTATTGCTTTATAACCCTTTATTATACCCATTTTTTCAAGTCTTTTAATTCTTGCATGAGTTGTTGTTATTGGTAAACCTATTTTCTTAGCTAATTCTTTAATTGTTAATTTACAGTTCTTCTGAATGAGATTTAATATTTGAATATCTTTCTGATCAATCACATCATTCACCGTATAAAATTCTGTATATTAAATATATTAACTTTATTGTTACTGGATTTTTTACATTAAATATTGAATAAAATTCATAAGCGATAATTGCTAGTAGAGAGATTACTAGGGAGATGGTTGGTATGGAAATGGATTGGAGCAAAATGGATCTTAGCTCATTAGAATTATTATCAAAAAGCTATATTATAATTAGACACCCAAGAATGAAGAAAATATTAAAGATTCAATCTGCAATTTGCATGGCAGCTAGGGAATACTTAAATTCACTTGGATTTATTGAATTATTACCTCCAATAATTGGACCAGTAACCGATCCGAGTATTAGAGGTGCTAAGCAAGTTACATTTGATTTTTATGGATATAGATATAAGGTTATGAGTAGCGCCATACTTTATAAGCAAATGGCAGTGGCATCATTAGGGAAAATTTACTTTTTCTCACCAAATATTAGACTTGAACCATTAGATTCTGTTAAGACTGGTAGACATTTAGTTGAATTTATTCAAATAGATATTGAGCAAGCATATGCAAGTTATTTTGATGCAATGGAAATTGCTGAAGGATTACTAACCTATGTAATTAAAAGAGTTTTAAGCGAACATGAGGAGGATTTAAAGGATTTGGGTCGTGAACTCAAGATTCCTAAGAGACCATTTAAGAAATTAACTTATAATGAGGCTGTAGATTTATTGAGAGCTAATGGAATTGAAGTGAGCTATAATACTGAAATTCCATGGGATGCTGAAGAGAAGCTTTCGGAAATGTTTGATGAACCATTCTTCATATACGATTATCCAAGGGGAGCTAGAGGATTTTATGATCTTGAAGATCCTGAGAGACCTGGAATTCTAAGGGATTTTGACATGATGTATCCTGAAGGATATGGTGAAGCTGCATCTGGAGCTGAAAGGGAATATAGAATTGAAAAAGTTATTGCTAAAATGAGGACTACAGGTGAAAATCCAGCTAAATATGAATGGTATATTGAAATGCTAAAATTCGGTATTCCACCAAGCGCTGGATTTGGCATTGGAGTTGAAAGGCTGACGAGGTATGTTTGCGGATTAAAGGCAATTTGGGAGGCAAGGCCATACCCCAAGGTAGCTGGAATATATTCACCATGAAAGGTGAAATTTATGCCATATAGGATAATTAGAGGGGGATGCCCATACTGTGATCTATGCTGTATGTGCAATATAGCTAGAAAAGCAGTTTATGGTAGGGAGGCAATATATCCATTTCTCCCATCAAAGCAATTTGGTGAAATCCAAGCTGGAGGAGAAATATTTCTTGAAGCACCTCAAAGATTCTTAACATTAGATCAAATAATTATTTTACCAAAACTATTCCTACCAAGTAGATTAAATAAATGCATTGAACTTGGCAGGGAACCATTATTTATTGATGTAGATACAGAATGCAGCTTAGGTGGATTTAAAGTTAAATTACCAGTAATAGTTGCTGCCATGGGCTCAACTGATATAGCTAATAGAAGAGGATTAATATTAAGTGAAGGAACAGCAAAGGCGGGAATAATTCAAGTTATAGGTGAAAACGTTGTTAATATGAGAGGATATGATAGAAGAACAACTAATCAACCATGCCTTAAAGAAAGAATTCTGAAGTATTTTGAACATTTGAACGGAGATTATGGAGGATTAGTTATACAGCAAAATGTTGAAGATGCAAATTATGAGTTATGGAATAAAATATACTCTGATAAAGATTTAGATGAATATATTGAACGTGGATTAATTGGATTTGAAATTAAAGCTGGTCAAGGAGCAAAACCAGGATTAGGTGAAGAAGTTAAAGTTAAGAGAAATTTAGCATTAAAGCTAAAGCACATATTCTTCTTCCCAGATGATCCAGAGAAAATTGAAAAAGAATGGTATGAAATACACTCAGTACCAGGGACATTCACGAAGGAGATTTTAAGCGATATGATAAGGCTTGCTAAAAATAATTATCCAAGAGTAAAAATATGGTTAAAACTTGGACCCTATGCAGATTTAGATGAAATTATTGAAGTAGCAGTAAAAGCTGGAATAGACTGTATAACTATTGATGGATCAGAAGGCGGCACAGGTATGAGTCCATTAATAGCAATGAGAGAACTGGGATATCCAACAATAGTATGTTTAAAGAAAATATTTAATGCTAAAAAGAAGGGACTAAATACATCAATGATCATTGCAGGTAGATTATTTGATGGAGGACATTTAGTGAAGAGTATGTGCTTAGGGGCAGATGGAATTGCAATGGCAAGACCATTCATAATAGCTAGTGAAGGAAGATATGGTCCTAAAGAAAATCCAATAGCTAAACTTGAAAATCCTGCAATGGGAATAGCGAATTTTGTTGAAGCAATTAAAACTGAAGCACAAATGCTAGCATCAGCACTAGGAAAATATTCTTTAAAGGAATTATCTAAAGATGACTTGGGAGCATTAGATAAAAAAGTAGCAGAAATGTTCAATATAAAATATGTTTATGAATAGCTATTAAATACTCAATACAGCTGACCCCTTCAATTTCCCATGTTTTAAATCAAACAATGCTTCATTAGCATTCTTTAATGAATAAGTTGTTATTGTTGTTTTAACTCCAATTTTAGCTGCTTCATTTAAGAATTCCCTAACATCACTCCTAGTAACATTAGCAACACTCTTAATTTCACGTTCAAGCCATAATAAATCATAGCTTAAATTTTCAATTGGAGTCATATAGATTCCAGCTAAAACAAGTCTACCACCCTTATCCAATTTCTTTAAAGCTTCAATTGCAACCCAACCAGCTGGAGCAAAAACTATGGATGCATCCATTTTAACTCCAGGATCATCAACTGGACTTCCAGCCCAAACAGCACCTAAACTAAGTGCATGCTCCTGCCTCATTTTAGACCTAGTAAATACATAAACATCTAATCCACGCTTAACCGCCACTTGAATAATCATATGAGCTGAAGAACCGAAACCAAATAATCCAAGCCTACCCTTACCAGCTTCAAGTAATTTAGTTAATTTTAATGCTCTATATCCAATGGCACCACCACAAAGTAATGGAGCGGCATGGAGATCATCAAGACCGCTGGGAATTAAATGGACAAAGTCTTTATGGGCAATCATGTATTCAGCATATCCGCCATCAACACTATAACCAGTGAAAAGTGCATTATCACATAAATTCTCTAAACCCATTCTACAATACTTACATTCACCACAACTCCAGTAAAGCCATGGAACACCAACTTTATCACCAATTTTAATAGAATTAACATTCTCACCGACTTCCTCAATTATACCAATAACTTGATGACCAACAATTACTGGTAATTTAATAGCCTTAAGCTCACCCTCAACTATATGTAAATCAGTACGACAAACACCACAACATTTAATCCTAATTAAAACTTCACCATTTCTAGGATATGGCTTATTAATATCAAGATATTTTAATGGATTATTTTCAATTTTATCCTGTTTAAATAGAATCATTGCCTTCAAATAAATCACCACCAATCAACATAATTAAAATAATAAATAAAAGTGTTATAATGAACATTTATGGTAAGCTAAATTTATTTATTTCACAAAAATAATTATAATGGTGAAAATTTGAATGAAAAATTAGATTTCTGGGGTAAAGATTGCCTCATTACACTTCATAAGGATAAACTTAAAATTTATTTGGGGAAAATTTCGGCGGCAAATTTACTTTCAGGACTTTTTGGTGGAATTAGAACTTTTAAATCTATGAGAGATTTAATTGAGCCATCATTAATCATATCTATAAAAGATATTTATAGAGTTGAGAAAATTGATAATACAATTATAATTAATTGGAGGAAATATGATGAAAACAAGAATATTAGCACTATGATTAGGAGTAATTTTTCTCTATATGAAAAGGATGCTGATAGATTTTATAATGCTATAAATGAAATTTTGAGAGGTAAATCATGGTCTGAAGTATATTCAAAATATAAGATTAAGTATGGAGCTGCAAGTGAAATTATTGAGGATAAGGAGAAAGTTGTAATCTTTAAATATGATGATGGAGTTGTTTCATTTATTAATCCAGAAGTTTATGAAAGAATGTATAGAGATAAAGGATATAAAGCTGAAATATTCATTGATGATATTTTTGTAATGGATTTACCATCAATAACAAAATTTGTTGATATTTCAAATATAAAGTTGAATGAGATATTTAATGTTGAATTGAAATGCTGTGATTTTAGGGGTAGATATATTTTAAAAATAACTTTGAATGATGGAACTAAGTATACATTTAAGTTTAAGGATTATGGTAATGCACTTAAAGTTTATCAGAGAATAAATGAATTCTTAGGTAAAATTGGTAAAGTTGAAATGAAGAAGAGACCTTTAGGTAAAATTTTAGTCATAACATTAATATCAGCAGCAATCACCTTTATAGCCTCATGTATAATGAATTTATATAGATCGGCATTTCCATTATCAATATTCGTCGCTGCAATAACATTCGTAATATTGTGGAGATTAACTGGAAGAACATAAATTATTTACCGTCATCATTAAGTATTAGAGAATTCAATTACCTTATTTAGTAATATTTCTTCATTATTTGGTGCTTTGATAAATATTGGAATATTCCTCCTTTTAGTTGCTTTATGTGATACGAATAACCATTCACCAGTATCTAATAATGCTGTTTTATCGAGTATTTCTGGACTTACACCTGAGGCTTCGGCTATTACATGTCTATCATAACCTCTTGGAAGCGTTCCTGCAAAATAGCTATGTAACTGTTGAATCGCATTTACATTTAAGTGAGCTACTCTTTGAGTACTTATCCATCCATGAATTCTATATTTTCTACCTTGTCTAAGTAATCTTTCTACAGCTCTATTTGATTGTGCAGTATAATCCTCCTGCTTAACCCTATCTGGTATGAATTCCTGTGCTTCATCAATTACAACAAGTATTCTAGCCCCCTTAGTACTACGCTTTCTAAGATTGAATAATTCATTTATTAATCTACTTGTAAATTGTCTAGCTCTAATTGGTTCTGGTAAATAGCATATGAATAATTTAATTGAACTTTCATTTATTGGCCTAACCAATTCAGAAGCTATTTCCTCTGGAGTATAATCTGGCATTTCTCTTATCTCCCTCTTTTCACTCTTCCTAACTTCCTCAATAATATCCAATATTTCATTAATTGTATTAACTAGCCTAGCAGGTGGATATCTTATCTTAGAAATTGCTGAGCCATGAATGCTTAGAATTGATTCCAATTTACCTAAAATATCTCTATAATTTCTCTTTAAATCCTCAATTGTTAATTCTAAGCTTAATCCTCTAAATAATTCTCTAAGTTCATTGTAAATTCTAGTTGCTCTAAGTTTGGCTGTTGGATTATTATCTTCCATTAAAATTTCAAAACAATTCAAAATTTCTGAAATTGTCATTGAAACTTTCTTCGTTAAATTTATTAATTTAATTTTGTCATTCTCAAACAATTTGTTTACCAACATTCTTAATGGTTTATCTGAACCTAACTTTGAACTCATTAATTCAATTAATGTATCAGGAATTGCTTGAGAAGCTATGAATGCTTCAATTTTATCTTCAGTTAAACTGTAATTTTCAGTTGTAAATATTAATCCACATTCCAATACCTTATCAATTAAGTTAACACTATATTCTCCAGCTACATCAATAATTACTACACGAGTATCATTGAGATTTTCTAATACATGTCTAACTATTATTGATGTTAAATTTGATTTACCTACACCTGTAAATCCAAATACTCCTCCATGATAATTAATTAGCTTTAAAATGTCAATTTTCAATTCATGGTCAAATCCAATCATAATTCCAAGTGGAACACCATCTTCAACATTTACAAGTTTATCTACAGCTTCGCGTGAAAGTAGATGTGCTTCAGCACCTACAAGCGGCATGCATATTTCATCACGTTCAAAAGTTATTTCATCATTATCATTAATCTTCATAACGTATCCAGTATAAATTGCTTGAATATCAATCCAAGTATCTTGACTTTCTTCCCATCTATCAAATATACTTTCAAGGAATTCTGATCTCAAAGTTTTAGGCATGCTAATATCCATTGATAATTCTTGATAATGTATTGGTCTTGCACTTGCAACTTCATATATTAGATAAATTTCACCACTACTAGTTGGACGCTTTAAAGCTAGGAAGCATGGCTTCTTTAATCTATCAAGGACATCTAAATTAAATGAGGCTTCAAAAACTCCAATAATACTTTTAAGGACGATTTTACCCTCCTCATAAGTTCTAGTTTTAATTTGAGTTTGACGTAGTCTAGCCTTAAATTTACCATTGAGATCATCAAAAACATTAATTTTACTCATATTCTTCCCTCACAATTTTCTCACGAATATATTCAATTTCACTTCTAATATCCCTAAACTTTCTAGCTGAAAAATATGCCTTATATTTGTTAGCAATTGTTATTAAGTCTAAATCAGCTATGCCTTTAAGCATGCTTCTAGCTCTTCTCGTCATAACTTTAACATACTTATCGGCTAGGAATAGTAAGTGGTTATATCCAACTTCTTCAACTACATTTGGATTATCAGAATTACTTAAAATATAAATTATTAAATCCCCAATGAAACTATTATCATTAATTTCAAGTAATGGCTTAACTCTGGAAGTTTTGCGCCATTCAATACAATTAAAATCTACAATTAATTTTGAATCAAACTTTGGATAAAATGGTCTGTCATATGCAAATACAGTAGTTCTAATTGAGGGATCACTCTTTAAACTTCTGAGTTGAAAATACCCCCTAACAAATAATTGTTCACGAAAAACTGCCTTTCTAGCTGCACATGCAATAACATTATTTTTATCATTACAATTAATCATGGTTGCAAAGCATGAATCATATTCAATAGTTCTCCATGGAGTTTTTATTAAATTATAGTTGGCTGCACTAATCATTGAAAGTAATGCTCTATCACTTCTTAAAGCTAAAAATGAAATTTCATCTTCATGATGCTGATTTAGTAATTTTAGAGTTATCGGTATTACAGCTCTAATTAAGTCGGTTGCACTAGTATCTTTAGCTATTCCAATGATGAGCTTATTCTCCCTAATCGCCTCACTCAAAATTTTATGGATGAGAAATACATTCATTGAGTTGATATCGAGTGTTGATATCCAGTGATTATCAATTATTAATGGATGATCAATTTCACCACTAAAAATTTTATCAATTAAATTTTGAGTTGCAAGCCAAGTTCTAATCCAATAATTCTCAATCCCATCCTTAACAGCTAAATACTTATCCCCAATACTTAGATCTAGAAGTTCATTATTATAATAATCATTTAATTTTATAATTTTCCTAATAATCTTCTTAGCATCATCGATTGAAATTCCAAGTAGATATGGAATTTCACTTTTCCTCACATATTTATCTTCACGTTTATAGTCAATCAATAATTTAATTAATGCATACATACCGTAAATGCCTCTAGGTGGAATATATTCAATTCCAGATCCTAAATATCCAGCTAAATGTAAGTCAAGCATAGTTGGATTTCCATATGGCGTTTCAATCAAACTCAAAATTGATGATTTACGTTTAAGCATTAATCTAAAATCTCTAGATGCTGGACCATAGGTTCCTGAAAGTAATCTATCTAGAATAACTACTTTCACATTACTATTAGTAATAGCTTTATAGGCGAGGGTTAATTCAGCTAATGTCATTAAGGCATATGGGATGCTTTCAATTGATTTTTTAACATCATAATCTGTTAATGCATTTGATGATTGAGGATTAACATTAGGTAAATCTTCCATCCAAAGTGGAATGCTAGCTGAAACTTTAAGTGTAGCTTCACGTTCAGCATTAAATATATCAATTAAAATGTTATCATCATTTATATTAATATGACCTTGAAATCCAGCTGCACAAACATATAGAAGTAAGAGTTCAAGCCTCTCTTCAACGGCATATGAACCATCAATACCAATAATTTTGAAATCCCCATTACCCCATAAATCGCTAATTAAATTTTTAACTTCATGATGTTTGGTGTGCTTTAGGAATTGACATAAATTTTGTGAAGCAGATATTCTTCTAATTCTGTCCTCAAAAATTTTTAATACACGTTTAGTAGCATTTCTTAAATATTTAGCATCAAATGATGAAATAAACATTATTACACCAAAATAAAAAT
>CAZCCB010000051.1:0-10681 GCA_964497155.1 uncultured Nitrososphaerota archaeon
GAGAAGCTGCAAATGAAATTTATAGTGGATATATTAAATATTTATTATCGCTTCCAATTTCAAATTGGGAATTAGTTTTAGGTAAAATACTTGCAGGTGCAATTAGAGGATTAATTTATGCTCTTCCAATAATAATTTTAATGTTTATAATTTCCGGATCTCCCAAAACATTTGGATTAATATTAATTTTCATATCATTAATTTCAACTTCAATTTCAATGTCAAGCTTAGGATTAGCAATTGCACCATTAGTAAATCAAATAGACTTATACGTTACTATAAGAAGCTTAATGTACTACATATTCTTCTTCTTCAGTACAATTTTTTATCCCGAAAAAGTATTGCTTAAAATGGCTGAAATTAATAGTTTCTTCTACATAGTATATGGTATTTCAAAGTATAATCCAGCTTCAATTTCAACTGAAATTATTAGATGGACATTTAATATCAGTTCAAATTTTAATCCAAATATAATTTCACTAGTAATTATCAATTTATTAATAACAATTATTGGGGGAGTAATTTATATTGAAAGTTTGAGGAGGAAATAATTAGTTTATACTCCATGGTGTATTTATATAATTAGTTTTATTATATGGTAAAATTATGTAGTAATCTTTAATGTAGTCTGGAAGTAAATTTATGTATTTAAGATATCTTTCATCACCTAGAATTAATACTGCTTTATCATTTAAGCTTCTAATAGCTCTGCCAAGTGCTTGACATGCACGTTTAATTGCTGGTAAAGTATATGCGTAAAGCCTTCCCTTCTCTTCACCATAAAGTTTAGAATAATAATCTATATAGAGTTCAGTTTTAATTGAAGGCTTTTCAAATGGAATTCCAACAAGATATATTGCTTGGAGCTCTTCACCTGGAAAATCTGCTCCCTCAGCAAATCTACCACTCATAGATGCAATTAAAACTCCATTACCATTAATACTTGTTTTCTTAAATTCTTCAAGCATAATTTTACTTTCAGGTCCAGTTAAATTCTTAGTTTCAATGAAAACTTTGAATCCCAAATCTTCAATTTCACTTTTAAGTCCCAAGCTAATCAGCTTATCTTGAACTTTATAACTTGAAGTGAAAATCGCAGTATTAACCTTAACTTTACCTAGAAATTTAATTATTGAATTAATATATCGTTTAGCCATTCTATTACTTAATTCTTCACCTCTAGTAGTGACTCCAGTTAAAATATAAATTTTAATGTTATTGCTATCATATATATTTGGAATTTTAATTCCAATATAATTTTCAAGACCAATTATTTCTGCAAATGCATCTATTGGTTCGAGTGTTCCTGAACAGAATATGCATCTATAAAATAAATTCCATCTATCACCAAGAACTTCACTTGCCCTCATATCCCAAATACTAAGCTTTAAATTGTCTTTAATTCTTTCAGCTATAAATGAAATCCCATCTACATCAATTAAATTTAATGCTGAAATCATGAAATCAGCGAAATGATATAAAGATGATCTTGGACGTTTACCCTCCTCCAATTTCATTCTCCTAATATATTCTCCATATTCAAGAATATCTTCAAGTAATGGATAATCATCAAATGAAACTAATTCCAATGGATCAAATATAGTGTCCTCTTCATCACTAAGATTAGACATAATTTTAATCATTTTCTCTTCAAATTCCTCTAGAAATAAAATTATTTCTTTTAAATTAATTTCCTCAGCCTCCTTAATTGCCCTCTTAATTGTTCTAAGAGTTATTGAGTCTGAATTTAATCCTATATTTTGCAAATTATGTGCTTCATCAACAACTAGAATTGATTTTTTAAATGGAATTAATGGTTTAATGCTCCATTCAAATTTTGGATCAATAACATAGTTATAACTTAATGAAATTATGCTTGCAATTCTAGCTAATGCTCTTTGAACATAATATGGACACATTCCTAAATTAATGCTAAAATTATATATTTCACTGTAAGTTAACGGTCTCCAATATGGTATAAGTTTAGGTTTAAAATTATACTTATATTTAAGATAGAATTGACATTTACTTTTAACTGTATTGCATATATATGATACATCTGAATGATCTAATTCTACATTAAAATCTTTAATGTATAGGCACATATCCCTTTTTCCTCTATATGAAATTCCAAATATTGGTATTCCAAGTTTTTCATGAATAACTTTCAATTCTTCTATTGGTCTATCTGTTTCATTTCCAGTTCTAACTGCCCAAATAACTTTGAATCCATTATAAATGTAGGGTATTAGTGCTGATAGTATTACAGGTGTTTTACCGAAACCTGTAGGTGCATGTAAACATATATTCTTAATTGAAATTTTACTTGAAATTTCCTTTATTACATCTAATTGATATGGCCGGGGATTATATGGAAAGCAGTTTAATGGATTTAATGCCTCCAATTCTAGTCACTTAACTTGATTTACCTTCATTTTTAGATTTTATTCCCGGAATTTCATATAATACTCCATCTTCAGATAATACTAATACTGCTCCGCACTTCTTACATCTATAATATTTATTTACACCACTAGATCCACGTTCAATTCCGAGAAATTCCACTTCACCATGACTACATTTCTCATTACTCAAAATCTTCACCGAGAATATTAGGTTGATTAAGGTAAATATTTCTTACCATATAAATATAAGAAACCAATTATAATCATTAAGTGATGAAGAGGCATAGACATAGATGGAAGAGGAGATGGGGATTAAAGGAATTAATATTAGGATTATTTAGATGGAGACATCGCTGGAGACATGGGAGAAAGGAAAGGAAACAATAATTATCATTAATGATAAATGCTAATAAGTCGACAAAATAATTATTTATTGATGACTATGAGGAAGAATATTTATGGTAAAATAGCGTTAATGCTAATAATTTCAGTATTAATGGTAAGTAACCTAACAATATTAGAATGTTTATCAGGAAAAATTAATTATTATGCTGAAATATTTAAGTATCCACTTCCAAGCATACCTGAACCAGTACTTGATGGAAGTGAATTCTATGTTAAAGTTAAAATGCCAAGCAGTACTATTTGGATTAATGCAATAGTATATAATGAAATTCAAGTAGTTAATGCAAGTTTAATCGAAGCATCATATAATAATAAAACTGGAATATGGTACTTGAAATTTGATTTACCAAGTGGACTTCGTGAGGGAGCATATAATTTAAACATAACTTATAAACCATCAGAAAATGAATCAACTAAAATTTTAAATCAGCCGAGATGCCTATGGATTCTACCTCAATGGCCTGAAAAATTAGTTATATTGGCTTGCGGTGATGTAAAGCCTGAAGGAATTCCATATTGGAAGGAAATGGTTTATGAAGCTAATCTAATTAATCCCGATCTAATAATATTTCTAGGAGATCTAGTTAATGTTCCAAATGTTGCTTCTGAATGGATTAAATTCCTAGAACCATTCAAATTAATTTTAGATCCAATATATGTCACTGCTGGTAATCATGAATATTCAGGATTAGGTGTAGCTAATATTTATAAGCGTATAATGGGTCCAGTAAACTATACTGTGACTATTGGAAAATTCCTATTAATCTGTCTAGATACCGATAGGGATGGCTGGATTAGAATGGAAAGACTTAAATGGGCTGAAAATATTTTGAAGAGAAATATTGATAAGACTAAAATAATGTTCTTCCACTTCCCATTATTCAATGTAAAATTAAAGGAGAAAGGAACAGCATACTTTAAAATATCCTCAATTGAAGATTTCAATAATCTCGTAAAACAGAATGCAATAGCGGAAACATGGGGACCATATTTAGATGAAGCTAAGGAGTTATTTAGATTAATAATTGAATATGATGTAAGATTAATACTTTCAGAGCATATTCATACAGATTTCAATGTTATTGTAGAGAATATTAATACTGGAAAGAAGCATTACTTCATATCACCAGCAGCATTAGCCTATGATATTCCAGATCATGATATTAGGGGATTCAAATTAATTACAATTTATGCTAATGGAACAATAATTGAATCAACACTCTACTATCCTGGAACGGGAATGTTTAATTATCCAAATTCAATTCCAATTGATAGTGGAACTACAACCTACTATAGACCAGTCTTACCATATAAAATTGGATTTTTAGAATATTATTATGCTCCAGCTAATGATGGTAAGCATTATGCAGTAAGCCTTAAAATAAATAATGAGTTAAAAGTATCATTTAATAATCCAAGAATAATATTCAAGCTTCCAGCAGACATTCCAATAGAAAGATATGAGTGGAAGCCATTTAAACCTGAATATGAAGTTATTACGGTGAATGGAATTCACTATGTAATATTAAGGAATATTAATATTCCAAGTCAATCGCAATTAACATTTACGGTATATGCAGTTGAAGATAAAGATAAGCCTAAGGTGAATCTAGTTGATGTTCCAAGTTTAGTTGATAAGGGTTCATGGATTCAATTTAAAGTTGAAGCAATTGATAATGGATGGGGAATTAGGGATATTGAGGTTAAATATACAGTTAATGATAAGGAGTGGAAGAATCCAGATTTAATGGACTTCATTGAAGCTGAGAATGGTAAGGTAATTTATAAGGTTTGGATTAAAGCTCCAAATATCGATACTAAAATGAAAATCAAAGCTAAAGCAGTAGATTTTTCAGATAAAACTAGTGACGAGGTTACTAAGGAAATTATTGTTGGTAAGCCTCCAAAAGCAAAGTACAATTTAAAGATTACTTCATCACCAATAGAAGGAATATCATTTAAAGTTAATGGAACAAAATTTGAAACTCCAACAACAATAACTCTTGAAGAGGGAACATATGTAATTGAATTTGAAGGTAAAGTTAAAGTTAATGATGAGGAATATGAATTTACAAAGTGGAGTGATGGAACGACAAATCCAAAAAAGATAATTAAGCTGAATAAGAATATGGAATTAACAGTTTACTATGAACAAATATTGAAGCCTCAACAACCAACTCCACCACCAGAAGAAGTTAAACCTCAAATTCCATGGACAATAATAATAGCAGGCATAGTAATTGCAATAGCAATAGTAATCATAGTAATTTACAAGATAAAAGGTAAATAAAATATTTTATTTTTATTTTTATTTTACTGAACTCTAACTTGTATTTCCACTGGTTTAGATGATAGTATCCAATAGCCATTCCCTGCTTCAATAATTGTTGTTGAGAAATACCTTTTATTTAATGCATTCCAACCGAAATACCTGTAATATAGTTCTTCAGGTAGATTTTCAATAACTGCATCTCCATATACTGATCCAATTAAATTCCAACCCTCACTTAATTGTAGATGAAGAATGTTTAATGGTATTCCATGAATAGTGAAGTTGCAATCATTAGTTACAAGTATCCAATAACCCTTACCCGGAACAAGTTCACTTGAGGATTCATAGGCTTTCCCTAAAGCATTCCAAGTATAAACACTAATTACTTCACTTGGTAATTCTTGAACATCTATTGAAGTTGTTATGGGTATTGAAATTAAATTCCATCCAGATTTTAATTGAATTGTGAAATTAATTTCTTTAAATTTAACTTCATATAGTATATAGTTTTCCTTTGGATCCATAAGTGGATAGTTATCCATATTTATCATCATAAAATCAATCATATATGGTTCATCGCCAATTCCATCACCATCGAAGTCCATTCCAAAATAGTCGCTCCAATAATTGCCAATATAATTAGTATAGTTTTGACCATTATATGTATAGGTTAATGGGCTATTTGAATTCCAATTATTAGAGTCCATTGATTCAGGTGAAACTTGCATAGCATTATCTATGAAATTATTATAATAGAATGTATTATTTGGTGAAGCGAAGAAGCTTAATGCACTTCCAGTGCAATTACTAATAGTATTATTGAATATTTCATTATAGCTTGAATATTGAAATGATATTCCAATTAAATTTCCATCAAATATATTATTAATTATCTTAGTATTATTTGTGTGAATTAATTGGATTGCATAATTTGTATTTGAAATATTTTGATTTGAAATAGTTATCATTGAACAGTTAATGAGTACTATTTGACCAGCATTTTCATTAATAACTTTATAATGTTCATTTTCCATGTAAATTAATGGTTTATTATTGACGAAGTTGTTTTGGAAATTATTGTTTAATGAATCTTGAATTTCAATTCCATATCCAATAATACTATTATTAATGAAATTATTGTTGTTTGAATTTGAAATTAGGCTTATTGCTGCCCATTGACATTCACTAAAACTATTATTATGGACATTATTGTTTGATGATGAATCCATTTTTAATCCGCATGAGCAATGTGAAATATTATTATTCATTATATTTGAATTATTAGTTAATATTAGGTATATTGCTTCTCCAAATGAATTTAATTCAATATTATTGTGATGTATTAATGCATTTATTGTTGATGCAACATATACTCCAGCATCTGAAATGTTACATTCATCTATAATGCTATTCTCAGTATTTATTAGGCAGATTGAATATCCAGTATTTAATGTTAATTTTGATTTTATAATTTCAATGTTAATTGAATTCTTAATTCTAATTCCATCTAAATTATTATTTGAAATGATTGTTTCATTTAGAATTATTCCATTTGAATTTTCAATATATATTCCACCCATATTATTTTGAATTGATGAATTATGAATTTCTATTCCATTAATATTTACTCCATATACTCCATACTTATTATTCATTTTAATATTGCATTTACTCATTATTATTTCACTTGAATTTTCAATTAGTATTCCCTCATTATTTGAATTTATTATTGAGCAATTATTTAGTGTTAAACTATTTGTGCTATCTACTTTTAAATTATAATTAATATTATCAATTATATTTGCTTCATTTAATTCTATGTTATTTGAATTAATTATGAATACTCCATAATTATTGTTTTTGACATAGAGATTGTTCAGCGTTATTGTTGATGAATCTTCAATCATTAATCCACAATTATTACTTGTCACATTATCATTTTGGGATGAAATTTCATTTGATGATAAAATTTTAATTCCATGATAAATTGCATCAATAATCATATTGTCATGTAGATTTATGTATTTTGAATTTTCAATATGTATTCCAGTATAGTGTGGATTTAATATTTTATTTGAATAGATATTATTGTAATATGAATTTTTAATTTCAATTCCATTTGATTGTGTATTTGAAATTGTATTGTTACATATTTTAGTTGAATTTGAATTTATCAGTATTATTCCTTTATTTGTATTTGAAATAATGTTTGATGTTACATTATTATATCTATTTGAATATAATTTTATTCCATAATTTTCATCATTAATGGTATTTGAAATAATTTTATTGCTATGGGAATCCTTATCTAATAATATTCCATAATCATTATCTATAAGTTGATTGCCTATTATTTTAATTCCAAGCGATGAAATTAATTTTAATGCATAATTGCAATCATTTATAGTGTTATTTTTAATTAATATTCCTAGTGAATCTATTAGCTTTATACCTTCATTTATATTTGAAATTTCATTATCAGTTATATTTACTAGTGTTGATGAATTAACTATGAGTCCCATTGCTCCATTACTTATAATGTTTTGTGCTAAATTATTGCTGAATGAATTTAATTCTAATGTTATTCCAATATTATTATTTGTTAAATTATTATTACTTAATTCATTCCATATTGATGATTTTAATGTTATTGCTTTATCATAATTCAATATATTATTCTCTGTAATTATATTGTCATGTGAATTTGAAATTTTAATTGCACTTACTCCAATATTGAAATTATTTTTCTTAATGTCTAATCCACTAGTTGAAATCATTATTATACCATAATCTACATCATCAAAAATATTATTCTGAATTTGTGATGAACTACTACTTGTAATTGACTGTAGATTTAATCCATAATTGCATTGTAAAATTTTATTTCTGTCTAAAAAGATCTTATTTGAATCTTGATATTCTAATGCCATATTACAATTCTTGAAAGTATTATATACAATTTCCAAGTTACTTGATATTGATTTAATTGCATAATTTGAATTTTCTATGAAGCATGAATCTACATCTAATTCGTCTGATTGAAGAGTATTAACTGCAATATTATTATTTGTAAAGTTTGAATGGTATATGCTCACATATATACTGCTAACAATATTAACTCCTGTTTGACAATTATCAATATTTGAACTATAAATGCTTGCATAATTGATTGAACATTCGAGATTAATTCCTATTTGGCAATTAGTAATACTTGAACGTATTATACCTAAGTTTTCAGCATTGGTTATGTGAATTCCATTTTGACAATTCTCTATATGTAAATCAGATAAGCTTGAAAACGATGTATTGTTAATTTCAATTCCAGTGGCTAGGTTTTGGAGAATAATGCGTTCTAATTCAATATTGCGTTTATCTATTTTAATTCCAATATTTGAGTTAGATCCAATTATTTTGATTTTTGAAATTTTAACATTATCTGTATTGAATGTTATGACTGGATTATTATTACTAATAATTGTTGGTATTTGATTATTATTGCTTAATCCAACTAATGTTAATGGTTTATCTATAACTAAATTTTCATAGTATGTTCCAGGTCTAATTAATATTGCTTCACCTCTATTCGCATTATTTATTGCTTCTTGAATTGATTGATAATTATCTGGAACTATAATTGGTAAGTGAAATGATGGTTCACCCCAAACAGTCAATGTAAGTCTAGTCGTATCAACACCTTGGAGAACTGAGGTTGAATAGTATAAGGCTTCACTAATTGAATAATGATCTTTAACCATTTTCATTAGAATATTATATCCATAATTTTGAAGTGTACCGCTTGAAGATGGATGCCAAACTCCAGGGGTACCCTGAGATACTGCTGTTGCTGCAATTGTAGCTATGGCTCCAGTTTTAAGTAATGTAGATGCAAGATTATTTGGATCTGTTGGATCGCCATTTAGACATGAACCTTGAAAGACTAATGAGTAGGAATATATGTTTAAATCAATTAAATCTTGGGAGTAAATGAAATGCTTCCACTTCATTTCACCTTCCTCTGGAATTCCATCATTATCAGTATCATTAAACCATATAAATCTCCATGCACGTTGCGGTGAACCATGGGCAAACCATGCAACAATTAAGTAGTTCTTCTTCCATTCATTTAGAACATTCGTCTTATTTAATGGTAGGGAGAAGTATGGTGCTGATGTTGGAACAGGACTTAAACCTCCTCTTTCATACATTACGCAGTGATTCCATGATGAAAGTATATCTTCAATAATATGCTTTGGAAAATCACGCCCATCGGTTCTAACGCGATCTGTATGATTATAATTTTCATAGGTAATAATTGCAGTTGGAATCATAACTTTGGTATCATTTATACCTATAAGCCAATCATAATATTTCTCCATTATTCTATTCAAGATGTTGTATAACACCATAAATCTAAACGTAGGATCTTCAGTTGAAAATATTGGAATTCTTCCAACATATATATCTGCAGCGAAATCAATATCATCATCTTCTTCACCATAAAAATTATTATGATTACTATCCCAATCACCAGTTAAATCTGCAAAAAATAAGTCTGAAGCAATCTTATATTCATGATAGCATAACATCATAGGCATATCGCCATAATAATCCTTAGTATCATTAATATCCTGTGGATCTGGATCACCAATAAATAACACATATTTAATTCCCCAGGATAAATAGTGATTTTTAAGCCAATTCCTAATATTAATTGCCCTCTGTTGACCTACACCTAATCCATAAGTATTTTCATCAATAATTTTAACTTTAAATCCCCTGAAATTTTCAAGCCAATCCTTAAAATCTAATAATGCATTTGATGATGAGAAATTACTGGTTGTAATTATTACATAGTCATAATGCTCATTAGAATTATTTTGAACCGTAGGTTTATACCAATTCTTGCCAATATTCCAGTTTACAAATCTTTTCTCAGCAATATCCATCATAACCTTATCATCAATAATATCAACTTTGTATGGTAGGAAATTATATTTAATTTTAAATTTAATTTTACTATGAAATCTAATTAAATTTTTAATTGGATTATATTGAATTGGCATTACTTTAACTTGAACAAATCTATACTGCCTCATAACCATAAAGTCAACTATACTAACAATTCTACTTGGATAAAACTTGTCAACTCCATAGATATCCATGCAAAAGCCATTAGTAATATTCTTTGAATCACCCCAATCATAGATAATACTTCCATTAATAATGGATGAGTATGGTGAAGCTGGTGGAATTAAATGTTTAATTGGAATTTCAATATAATTACCATCAATAACTTCTATTTTCAAAGTATTTTTATCAACATTTGGAGGTAATAGGAAATCTAGAATTTTAATTGGTAATTCTGGATGACCTGGAATTCCATTATAATATAAATCTTTAATTTCAATTATTGTAAAATTATTTGAATATCTTATTTTAGGCCAATTACATTTAAATTCATATGTTATTTCACTTGGAAATGAAGTGATGTTTGGAGATATTGAAGTATTTATTGTTAGTATTACTAATTGTATCATCAGTATTATTGAGAAGTAATACATTATTATTTTCTTTTTATACCCTATATTCAATATAACAT
>CAZCCB010000052.1:0-5510 GCA_964497155.1 uncultured Nitrososphaerota archaeon
TTACATAGTGAATATAGCTGAGGTAGAAGTTGATACATATACTGGTAAAGTTAATGTTATTAGAATGTGGCCAGCATTAGCTGCTGGAAGAATAATTAATCCACTTGCAGTTGAAGGACAAATTGAAGGTGGAATAGCTCAAGGATTAGGATTAGCTTTAATGGAGAAAGTTGAATTTGACAGTAAAGGTGCAATAATAAATCCAAATCTAACAGATTACGTCATTCCAACTGTACTTGACATGCCAAAAATTGAAAAGCCAGTTTATATTGAGGATTTATTCAAATATGGACCATTTGGAGCTAAAGGAGTAGGTGAGATGGCATTAATACCAACACCAGCAGCAATAGCAAATGCAGTTGCACATGCAATTGGAATTAGAATTACTGAACTTCCATTAACATCTGAAAAAATATATTTTGCAATTAAAAGAAAAGGGGGAGACTGAATATCATGCAATTCTATTATATTCCAAAATTAAACTACTATAAGCCTAAAAGTCTAAATGAAGCATTAAAATTATTAAATGAACTTAAAGAAGCTAAAGTAATAGCTGGAGGAACAGATTTAATAGTCGACATAAAGACTAGAAGAATTAAACCGCCCAAAAATCTAATCGATATATCAGAAATAAGTGAACTAAAATATATAGAAGAAAATGAAAATTCAATTAAAATTGGAGCAGCAGCAACATTACAAGAAATCTTAGAATCAAAAATTATTAATGATAACATACCTGTACTAGCAGAAGCCATCAACAATATGGGTTCATGGCATTTAAGAAACATAGCTACAATTGGAGGAAACCTATGTAATGCATCACCAGCTGCAGATACAGCTCCACCACTCTTAATTTTAAATGCAAATGTAAAATTAAGGAGCATTGAAAATGAGAGGATAATTCCATTAATCAAGTTCTTCCATGGACCAAGATTAACTGAATTAAAACCAAATGAAATAATGACTGAAATAATAATTCCAAAACCACCAGAGAAATGTGGAATGAAATTCCTAAAGTTGGGTAGAAGAAATGCACATACATTATCAATAGTTGCTGTTGCAACATTAGTTAAAGTTGAAAATGATAAATTTAGTGATGTAAGAATTTCATTAAATGCAGTTGCACCAACACCAATAAGAGCATTTAAAACTGAAAGAGCACTCATTGGAATGCAAGTTGATATTAAAACTATTGAAAATAAAGTGAAGAGAGTAGCTGAGGAAATTAATCCAATAACTGATGTTAGAGCATCTGCAGAGTATAGGAGAGAAATGTCAGTTATCTTAACGAGAGATGCTATAATTGAATCTCTTAAAAATTTAGGTTTTAAGTTGGAGGTTGATTAATTGAGGATTAAGTTCACTTTAAATGATAAACCAGTTGAAGTTGAAGCACCATCAAACATGACATTACTTGATCTACTTAGAAGAAAATTTGGAATAATAAGTGTGAAAAGAGGATGTGATAGAGGAGAATGCGGTTCATGTACAGTTTTAATTGATGGAAAACCAGTATATTCATGCTTAATTTTAGCTCCAAAAGTTGAAGGTAAAAAAGTAATAACATTAGAGTATTTATCTAAAAATGGAAAGCTTCATCCAATTCAAGAAGCATTTATTGAAGCTGGAGCAGTTCAATGTGGATTCTGTACCCCAGCATTCATATTAACTGCATATGCCTTGCTAAGTAGAAATCCCAATCCAACAGAACATGAAGTTAAGAAAGCATTTGAAGGATTAATATGCAGATGCACTGGTTACATGAAAATAATTGAAGCAACACTATTAGCAGCTAAGAAAATGAAACAATATTCATAAACATTATTAACTAATTAAGATAAAAGTATTGAAGGAGGAAAAATATGACTGAAATTTTTAAGTCGTCCAAAGAGGTAATTGAGAGTCAAAAGAAACTTATGTTTCCATGCATGCCGAAGTATAGGCAGCCAGTAGTAATTGTCGAGGGGAAGGGAGCTTTAGTTAAGGATTTAGAGGGGAAGGAATATATTGATTTATTTGCTGGATATGCAGCAGTTAATATTGGTCATTGTCATCCAAAAGTAGTTGAATCAATAACTTATTGGGCTCAAAGAATACATCACACATCCTACGACTACTATAATCTTCCATCAGCAATTTTAGCTGAAAAACTTGTTAAAATACTTCCAATGAAGGGAGATAAGAAGGTTTTCTTCTGTGTTAGTGGTGCAGAAGCAATTGAGGGTTCAATTAAATTAATGAAAAAATACATGATTAAAAATAAATGTAAAACTGGTTTTGAAGTATTAACTTTAAGATATAGCTTTCATGGTAGAACACATATGACAACAGCGCTTACAGGTCAAAGTAAATATAAAAAGGGAATGGCAGCAGTAGTAGCATTTCCAGGAATAAAAATAATTCCAGCACCATACTGTTATAGATGTCCATTTAACATGAAATATCCAGAATGCAATTTATTCTGTGCATATTATGTTGAGGATGTAATTAAATTTGAAACATCAAAGGATATAGGAGCATTTTTAGCGGAACCAGTAATGGGTGAAGGAGGAATAATAGTTCCACCAAAAGAATACTTCAAGGAAGTAGTGAAAATCATTAGAGATTATGAAGGACTATTTATAGCTGATGAAGTTCAAAGCGGATTTGCAAGAACAGGGAAAATATTTGGAATAGAAAACTTTGATGTAGAACCAGACATAATAGCAATGGCTAAAGGAATTACTAGTGGATTACCATTAGGTGCAATTGGAGCTAAAGCAGAAATTGCAAATGCGTTTGAATCAGGAGATCACTCGTCAACTTGGGGTCCAAATGCAGTTTCATGTGCAGCTGCAAGTGCAGTTATAGACGTTATTTTAGAAGAAAAAGTTCATGAGAAAGCTGCCGAACTTGGAAAATACTTTATGGATGGACTAAAGGAATTAGCTAAGAAACATAAGTTAATTGGCGATGTTAGAGGACTTGGATTAATGATTGGAGTAGAATTAGTTAAAGATAGAGAGAAAAAGACACCTGCAAATGAAGAAGCAATTAAAATTAGAAATCTCATGAGAGAACAAGGATTCCTCATTGGAGCTGGAGGAGCATTTGGATGTACACTTAGAATTGAACCACCATTAATGATAACTAAGAAACAAATAGATAAAGCATTAGAAGCATTAGATCAAGCATTAAAGAAAATAGAATAGCAATTAACCTTCCCCATTATTTTTACTTAACTTAACTGAAGATATTATTGGAATTGCTATAAAAGTTGAAATAGCCATAACTAAGAAAGCATATTTTATAGATAAACCAGAAACTTTAAGGATAATCCAACATATAATTGGTCCGATAGCTAATCCTAAATCCATAATTGAATCGAAAGCTCCAAGTAAAGTAGCTCTTAAATTACTTGGAATAATATAGGAAGCCATAATGGTACTTAAAAGAAATATTATTGAACAACCAAAACCATAAAATATAGATAAAACAATTAATGAAGAAAGATCATATGAAAATAAGTATAGTATTGAAATTATTGAAGTCATAAATGCACCAATTAAAGCCAAAATTTTCTGATCAACCCTATCTGAGAGATATCCAACAATAATATTTGAAATTGAAAATGCTAAAGCTTCAATTGAAAGTATTAATCCAATTTCAATTTCACTCATAAATAAGGATAGCATGTATACTGGGAGAAATGAAATCCAAATAGTAAATGAAAAACCTTCAGAAAAACCTAGATAGGCAATTTTAAGTAAATCAACATTATGTACAACACTCTTCAAACCATTAAAATTAAATTTTTCACCATTAACATTAATCTTACCCTTAAAGAATAATACGAACATTAATATTGCTAGAATAGTTAAAGTGAAATCGAAAATAAATGGAGTTCTTAATGAAAATATTTTAGCAATAATTGCACCAATAATTGGACCAATCATAAAACTTAATCCTTGACTACTCCTAAAAATTCCAAAAACAAATCCACGCCTTCTTTCACTTATACTAGCCACTATTGCTAATATTGCTGGACCAGAAATTGCATCTGCTAAACCACCTAAACCTCTAAGAATTAAAAGCTGATTCCAATTATTAGCAAAAATACATAATAGGCTTGAGAATGCTCCAATAAGACCTCCAATAACTATCATTTTATTATAACCATACCTATCAGCTAAAGCTCCGCCAAACGGTTGAATTAATGATAAGAGTATAATGCTAATCATCATTATACTTGCAATTTCCAAATCCTCTCCACCTAAACTTTCTGCAAGTACTGGTAATACTGGCTTAATTAGATTTGTACTTAGAAATATTGAAAATGTAGCTATTGCTAGTAATAGTATAGTAAAATATTCATCATTTATATTCATACTTACTCGCTTCCTTTAATATTTCTCTTATTCTTGATGATATAAAATTAATTAGGAAATCTTTATCAAAAATATATCTTCGACCACTTAAATATGCCATGAAAATCTTCAA
Source organism: uncultured Nitrososphaerota archaeon (assembly GCA_964497155.1). Taxonomy (GTDB): domain Archaea; phylum Thermoproteota; class Methanomethylicia; order Culexarchaeales; family Culexmicrobiaceae; genus CAYWZQ01. The sequence continues at coordinate 4,480 of CAZCCB010000052.1, forward strand.
TGCATCATTATCACCAATTTTTCTTAATATTTTTAAAATATCATTTTTCTTAATGGTTTTCGCACCATTAATAAGAGCTAAGAGTCTAATGACTTCACCAGCAGTTATATGAAGCATTTTAGCATTATTCATCCACTTATTAGAATAATTTAATAACCTATAAACTCTCCATTTAACCAATTCCTTCCAATTATATTTTGGTATTAAATTTTTAATACTACTTCCATAAATAACTACATGGTTATTTAGGAAGTCTTCCTGGTATATTGTTAGAAACTTATATGGATAACCTTTATTTAGTGGATCATCCAAGTTTCCTAGGCATTCCCATGATAAATCTATTTCAATAGCTTCAACATCCTTACAGCAATAATTTAAGATATTCCTTAATTTATTAATGGTATTCTTAGATTCCCTAAATAGAACTGCGAAGAAATCTATATCGCTAACATTTTTAATGAAATCTCCTCTAATAAATGAGCCATATAATATTAATGAATAAATATTACTCCTAAGTTCTCTATTATCATTAATTTTCATCCTAATACATTCAATTATTTTATTAAAATTCATTTTCATTTTATTAAATTCATACCTTGACATATTATTTATAGCTATTCTTAACCATGTTTACAATGTCGCTTACTTCTAATACTTCAATTTCTTCAGGTTCCTTCTCCAAACTATTAATGCTAGGTACAATAAGAATTTTCCTTACATTCTTAAATTTACTAAATACTTCTTCAATTCTTCGAATTTCACTTCTGGAAATGTATTCTTTCCATTTAACTTCTCCAATTATCTTTAATTTTTTAAATTCAAATAATGCAATATTTATTTCAAAATCTTTTTCCTCAATTAATTGATAGGTCATTCCAAATATTTTTGAAAGTAAATTTCTAAAGAAATGTTCAACGTGAAATGGTATTTTTAAATTAACTATTTTCTCTATAAATTTTCTTGGAATTTCTATTTCAGAATAAGAATATTTTTCTTCTAAATAGAAGTGTAGATCGAATAATGGTGAAACA
>CAZCCB010000052.1:5520-10275 GCA_964497155.1 uncultured Nitrososphaerota archaeon
ATAACTTTTCGACACTATTAATTTTAACTTGTATGAGAACCCTATTTCCATCGATCTCAAGTAAAATATCAGGATATCTTCTACCGGGTATGCTAACTTCCTGAATAGTCTTTATTTCAACACCGTAGACCTTCGCTATTTTTTCAAGTAAACCCATTTTAACTAGGAGATTTAAGTATTTCTGCAATATTCCTGGATTATCTTTTGCAATTAATTTTCTTGAGAATAGGAATGATGAAATTTCAGTACTAATATTCTTCCTTAATGAAATTGCCTTTAAAATTCCCTCATAAATATTTGTTAATTCTCTTTCTTCTTCAGTAAATATTTCTCCAATTAATTCTTTCATGAAAATTCTATTTTCAAATAGAAAATTAACTATGAAATTTCTTATTGGAGATCTATAATTCGGAATTAAACTTGGCTCTCTAAGATAAACTGAAGCTTCAATAAGTTCTCTTCCACTTAATTCTCTTGATAATTCAATTATAATATCTCTTTCATCAATAAGACTAATTTTAATTGGATAAACTAAGCCAAGTAATGGTGAACCTTTACCTAAAAGTTTTTCAGCTAACCATAAAGTTGAAGTTATTAAGATTAAATTTCCATGAACACCTATGGAGTGAAGATAATCTTGAAATGATTCTGGCAATCGATGAAATTCATCTATTACAATTATTTTTTCACCTAATAATTCTCTAAATAGCCTTATGAAATCGTCATAAACATATTTATCCATATTACCTTTATCTAATATTGTTCCATCCCTATTTACGAAGAAAAATTTATCATAATTCATAAAATTTTCAACTAAAAATGTCTTTCCAGTCTTTCTTCTACCATAAATCATTATCCATGGGCCGGTATTTCTAATTCTACTTATATCTATTCTTCTGGGAATTATTCTCATAAGAATAATTCTATAAGGAATACTTATAAATATTACTATAATTTAATTAGTAAGTTTTTTAATTCTTTAGTTAGTCCTTCATACCAGAATAATATATAGCCATGTGAACCTGTACATCAAATTAAGTAAATGAGCTTGCAATTAATGGTGTAATGAATGTTTCTATTATTGCTGCTGGAATTAACATTAAAATTGAGATTAAAACTATTTTAAATGTATCTTTAAATCCAAAGCCAAGTATTGGTACTCTAAATAATTTAATGAAATTGAGAATTCTACATGTAATATTTAATCCTAAAAGTATACCTGCAGTTCCAGCTAATATTAATGCTGGAATTTCAATTATTCCATGAGGAATTATTGATGAAATTGCAAGTAATGATGAATGCTTGATTGAAATCCAGCTAATTACTCGACCAACAATATATCCATTAAGACCTAAGCTATATATTGATGGTAAAATTAGAATTGAACCAAAAATCCATATAATTATTACTGCAAGAGTATTTTTGAGAAATATGAATAATGCTGATAATGGAGAAAATGGTTGAAAATACTTTACAAATTCACGTAATATTTCAAATGCCGTTTGCGGTGGACTTCCACTACTAATTCCGACTATGAAACCGAAGAATAATCCAACAATAAATGAAAGAGCTGAAATAGTTAGTGCAAATATAAATTGAAGTTGTTTAGCAATGTCGGTTAGGAATTTAATTGAAATTCTAATGATACTCATATTTTATCCCTCAACAATTATTTTAATTCCAATATGACCATCACAATATTTAGAGCCAAGCTTCTCATTAAAAATTTTCCTAGCATTATCTCCAGTACAATGTATTGGATAAACATAATTAACATTATATTTCCGAATTACATTTACAATTTTATTTAATCGATCTATACTTGCACCCATTAAATGGAAACCACCAATAATTAAGTATATTTTAGTTCCCGTTAAGTTATACACATACTCTATTATTTTTTCAATTTTAGGATGAGCGCATCCAACAATTAATATTAATCCCTTATTAGTAACATTAATTATTAATGCTTGCTCATATGGTGGACCATAAAGTTCACCAGTAACTGCAATTCCATCCATAATTTTAATTGGTTCTTCAGCTTCAATAATATTGAAATTGAAATTTGAAATCCAATTTTTAGCTGATTGACTCATATGTTTGGGAATTATTACCTTAGCATTAGGTGAAATTTCATTTAAGTATGGTAGGCCTCCAATATGGTCTCCATGCTCATGAGATAAAACTATATAGTTAAGTTTTGATGCATCAATATTTAATGCTTCTAAATTATGTTTTAGAATACCTGGGCTTGGTCCAGTATCGAATAAAATGTTAACATTATTAGTTTTAATGTAAATTGATATTCCCCAAGCAGTCATTAGATTTTTATTTCCAGGATAATTATCAACAACTACTGTTAATTCAACTCTACTTACCGAGCCGAAAATAAATTTGGTTAATGGTTTTTCTTCAATTTTTATTTGAGTTAATATTATTTGATTAATTATGATGATTGATATGAGGCTGATGATTAATAGTATTGAGATGAGAGTTATTAATGATGATTTCATAATTCTCAAATTAAAATAAAAAATAGTTAATGATAAACTTTCTTCCTCAACACTTTTCCTGGTAATTTTCCTGTATGCTTTCCTTTTTCAACGACAATTTCACCATTAACTATAACGTATTCTATTCCTTCAGGGAATTGATGTGGATTAGTGAATGTGGCTTTATCTATAATTTTATTTGGATCAAAGATGACAATGTCGGCCCAAGCACCTTCCCTAATTATTCCTCTATCTCTAAATCCGAGTCTCCATGCAGGTAGATATGTCATTTTCCTTATAGCTAATTCTAAGCTAATTACTCTTTTTTCTCTGACATAGAGTCCTAATACTCTTGGGAAAGTGCCATAGTATCTTGGATGAGGCTTACCTTTACCTAGACTTCCAGTTGGATTTACAGCTCTACCATCTGATCCAACCATTACCCATGGTAACCTCATTATAGTTTCGACGTCATCATCGCACATTCCAAATGATATCATTCTAACTCTTGTTTCCTCTTCAATTAGTAAGTCTAGAACTGTATCTACTGGATCTTTACCTAGCCGTTTTGCTATTTCAGCTATCATTAGTCCCTCAAAATCCTTATGCTTATCAGCTTGACTAATCATAATTCTATTCCAAATATCCTCCTCAATTAAAGTGTATTTCTTATTCATTTCATCCTTAATTTTACTTCTAATTTCAGGATTCCTTAATCTTTCAATTATTTTTTCAGCACCACCTTCACGTGTCCAAGCTGGTAGTAATGCTACTAGTCCAGTACTAGATGCAGTATATGGATATTGATCTGCAGTTACATCAATACCTTCTTCACGTGCTTCGAGAATAATTTTAATTGCCTCCTTAACTTTACCCCAATTCCTCTTGCCTGAAGCTTTAAAATGACTAATTTCAACTGGAATATTTGCTTCTCTACCAATTCTAATTGCCTCTTTAACTGCTTCAATTAATGTATCTCCCTCACCTCTAATATGGCTAGCATATATTCCACCATATTCAGCTGCAATTTTAGCTAATTCAATGATCTCTTCAGTTTTAGCATAACATCCAGGAATGTAGATTAACCCGGTTGATAATCCAATTGCTCCAGCTTCCATAGCTTCTGCAACTAAATTCTTCATTTCCTCAAGCTCACTACTAGTTGGCTCTCGATCATCAAAATTCATTACGCATGATCTAACTGTTCCATGACCAACAAGTGAAGCAACATTAATTGAAATACCATTAGACTCAAGCTTTCTAAAATATTCATCCATAGTACTCCAATCTAATTTCAGTGTGGGATCAAGCATTGGCTTCAAATATTTCTCTCTATAATCTCTAAGAAAATCGTTCATTGGTGCAGCTGAGCTACCACAGTTACCGACAACTTCAAGTGTAACTCCTTGCATAATTTTACTCATAGCTTTGGGGTCGACAAGTAATGTGAAATCTGAATGACTATGAATATCTATGAATCCAGGTGAAACTGCTAGTCCATTTACATCAATAATTTTCTTAGCATCAAAATTTTTCTTAGCCTTGCCAATGAATTCTATTTTACCATTAACTATTCCAATATCAGATTTAAACCATGGATTACCAGTACCATCAAACACCTTACCATTAACAATTAATAAGTCAAATTCCAATTAGATCACCAATTAAAGTTAAATTAATTGTAAAATTAAATGCTTACGAAGTATTTGAAATCTTTATTTAATGGTTATATGGTTTGAATAATAACCATTTCCATAATGGTATTAACCTAATTTCCTTCCCCCTAAATTTAATATTATCCTCTAAATTCCAAGTTATTATTGTTAAATTATTGCACTTTAGAATTTCACTTGCCTTTACTAGGCTTCTTAATTCTCTTCTCTCAATTTCATCAATATTATTTGCATATGTAACTTGAATTAATTCTAATATTTTTGTTCCCATTTTAATTATGAAATCAACTTCCCTCTGCTGATAATCACGCCAATAATAAATTTCTATTAGTGGATTAAATTCATGCATTCTAAACAATTCTATTGCAACTATGTTTTCAATTATATTTCCAATATTCTCTGATATTCTGAAACCATGAATCTTATAGAATCCTATATCAGCTACATAAATTTTCTTTCTACCTCTCATTTGCTTTCTAATGGAGGGATGAAATTGATTTAAGAAGAAAAATAGTCTCGCTATGTTCATATATTTTGAAAATCTCTCTACAGTTTCAACACTAATATTAAAGGTTTTTGCAGTTTTATTA
>CAZCCB010000053.1:0-10210 GCA_964497155.1 uncultured Nitrososphaerota archaeon
TCTATTATGCCTGATGAGCTTATTGTTTCTAGCGATGTTTACTATAGCTTTATTCATTATGCTATGCATTTATCTGAACTAATGTTTAGTTTTGATTTTAATGGTTTTGCATTGTGATGAATTATTATTAGTTTCGCATGGTTATAGGCTTATTAGTGATCCTTCTATTGATATTAATGGTATTAAAAATGCTATGGCTAGTTTTAAAGATGATTTAGGTTTTAAGGGCTGGTTTATTATTGGTCATGTTCATAGGGCTTTTTTGGATTTTGATCTAAAGTTGGGTTGTGCTGGTTGTTGGCAGTTACCTATTAGTGTTTTTAAAGGTGTTATTGGCAAAGATGATGTTTTGAAAGCTATTTTGTTTAAGAATGGTGAGTTTAAATTAGTTGGTTCAAGTGATTTTACTTAATCCAAAGCTCATCTGAGAGTAATTTATAATAAATTTGAATAATTTAGGTGATTATTTTTATTGTTTACTTTATATGAACAAGAAGTGCTTTCTTTTGGTTATTTTTCCTATTATTTTTATTTTTTGTCCGCATTTGCTGCATTTATTGTTGTTTGTTATTGAGTGTTGGGTTATGCTGAATCCAAATCTTGTTATTACTTGTTCTCCGCAGTTTGGGCAGTATGTGTTTTCTGCTTTATGTCCCGGTACATTTCCAATATAAACATAATATAATCCTTCATTTAGGGCGGTTTTCCATGCTTTTTCTAGTGTTTGGATTGGTGTTGGTGGTATGTGGGTCATTTTGTAGTGTGGGTAGAATCTTGAGAAGTGTATTGGTGTTTCCGGTCCTAGTTTATCTTTTACCCATTTTGTGAATTTTTGGAATTGTTCTGTTTCATCATTTATTTCTGGTATTATTAGATATGTTACTTCTACATGTACTCCTTTTCTAGTCATTTCTTCGCATGTGGCTAGTACTGGTTCTAATTCTGCTTTACAATATTTTTGGTATACTTGTTTTGACCATGCTTTTACATCTACATTTGCGGCGTCAATGTATTTTATTAATTCTTCTAGTGCATCCATTGATATGTATCCATTGGTTACGAGTATATTTTTTAGGTTATTTTTCTTGGCTAGTTTGGCTGTGTCTAGTACGAAGTCATACCATATTATTGGTTCATTATATGTATATGATATTGAATTGCATTCATACTTCTTTGCGAAATTAACTATGTCTTGTGGTTTATAATGTGTTGTTGGTATTTCTCCTGGTTTTGCTTGGCTTATTTCCCAGTTTTGGCACCATGGGCATTTGAATGAGCATCCAACTGTTGATATTGAAAATGTTATGCTTCCTGGATAGAAGTGGAATAGTGGCTTCTTTTCTATTGGATCACATGCTAATGCTGTTAGTTCGCCATAGATTAATGTGTATAATTTTCCATTTCTATTTTCCTTTGTTTGGCAGAATCCTCTGCCTCCATTTGGTATTATGCATTTCCTTGGGCATATTTGACATTGAACTTTGTTTTCATCTAGTTTTTTATACATTCTTGATTCTTTAAAGTATGTCATAAATTAATCTCCCTCCTCCTTCATATTTCCCTATGACATTGATTTTTGAATTACATTTTGGACATTTATTTTCATTTGTAAGATTCCATGTTAATATTGAGAATCCATGGCGTTCAATTAGTAATTCCCCACATTCTGGGCAGTATGTGTTTTCTGCTTTATGTCCCGGTACATTTCCAATATAAACATAATATAATCCTTCATCTAAAGCAATTCTCCAAGCCTTCTCCAATATTTCAATTGGAGTTGAAGGTACATCTATTAGTTGATAGTCTGGATGGAATCTTAATATGTGAAATGGTGTTTCTGGTCCTAGATTGTCAATTATCCATCTAACTAGCTTTCTCAAGTCTTCCATTGAATCTCCATATTTTGGAACTATTAGATTTGTTATTTCAATGAATATTCCGTTTCTCTTCATTTCAATTAGGCTTTCAAATATTGGTTCAACTGATGGTACCATGGACATTTCCTTATAGAATTTTGGATTTGCTGATCCTTTAAAGTCTACTGTTACTGCATCTAGGTATGGTGCTATTGTTTTTACTGCTTCTGGGGTCATGTATCCATTGGTTACAAATGTATTGAATAATCCCTTTTCTTTAGCTATTTTAGCTATGTCATGTGCATATTCAAAGAATATTGTTGGTTCAGTATATGTGTAGCTTATTCCTTGACATTTATATTTTAGGGCTAATTCAATAATTTTATTTGGTGATAAATTTTTACCATAAACTTCTTCTTCTTGACTTATAACCCAATTATCGCAAAATTTACATCTAAAATTACATCCAATAGTTGCAATTGAGAATACTGATGAGCCTGGATGGAAATGGAATAGTGGTTTCTTTTCTATTGGATCAATTGCAGCTGATATGACTTTACCATAAACTAAACTATATAATTTACCATTAATATTTTTTCTAACTTTACAGAATCCGAGTTGGTTTTCATTAATAATGCATCTCCTACTACATAAATTACATCTTACAATGTTTTTTCCAATAATTTCATATAGCATAGCTTCTTTCAGAGCTAAGACCTCCATAAATTGAAATTTACTGCACAATTAAATAATTATGTTACATACCTATATTTCTATGGTGTTAATTGTGATTGTGCTTGGCGGGCCAGCTTCACCTAATTTAAGTAGAAAGGTTGCTGAATTATTGAATGCTAATTATTCAATGATTGACTGGAAAATTTTCCCTGATGGTGAAAGTTACATTAAGTGTCCTATTGATGTTAAGGATGAAGAAGTAATTGTTATTCAAACAACTTTTCCTTATCAAGATAAGCGGCTTATAGAGCTCTTCCTAATTTTAGATTTAATTAGAGATTTAAATGCTAAGGAGGTTACTGTTGTTATTCCCTATTTAGCATATATGAGACAGGATAAGCGTTTCTTGAATGGTGAAGCACTAAGTATTAAGACGATAGCCAAAATAATCGAAAGTTTAGGTGTAGATAGAGTTGTTTCAATTGATATTCATAGTCCATTAATTTTAGATTACTTTAACATTGAATTTCAAAATTTATCTGCAATGCCGTCGATTGGAGATTATATAAAGAGATTAAATTTAAGGGAACCTTTCATTTTAGCTCCAGATAAGAAGGCAAGTAAATTGGCTAAGAATGTTGCTGAAATAGTTAATGCTCCATATGGTTATTTAGAAAAGAAACGTGACTTAATTACTGGTAAAGTTGAAACTAAATTTAAACGTTTGAATGTTGAGGGTAAAAATGTAATTATTGTTGATGATATAATTAGTACTGGTGGCACTATTGTAAATGCAGCTAGGATTGTTAAGAGTTTAAATCCTATTGATATTAGAGCTGCATGTACCCATGCATTATTAGTTGGAAATGCTTTCAATAGATTGAAGGAAGCTAATGTAATTGAAGTTATTGGTACTGATACTATTGAAAGTGAATTCAGCAAGGTTACCGTAGCACAAGTTATTGCAGATGCCTTAAGGTAGTGGGGTTAATTATCATCATGAAATTATTTTTTATTCTTTCAGGTGAGCATCCAACTCTTCCTCGATCTGAAGTTAAAGCGATATTGGAATCTGAAGGAGTGAAATATAGGGTTTTAAATGTTTTTCCTCATGTTTTGAGGATTGATGCACCGCTTGAGTCATGTGATTTAGTTTATAGGAGAGCTTCAATGACATTGCAATGTTGTAGGGAGTTGTTTATTTCTTCAGCAGATTATCATGAAATCTATAATTGCTGTAAGGATGTTGATTGGTCATTTATTTATGGAAAGACATATGCGGTTAGAGTTAAGAGAGTTGAGGGTTCTTCTCCTCATTTATCAACAAGAATTTTGGAGAGGGAAATTGGAGCAATTATTTATAGAAATGTTTTCAGTAAAGCTAAAGTTAATCTAGTTAATCCGGAAGTTTTAATTCAAGGTATAATAACTAATGATAAATTTCTACTTGGGATTTCGATGAAAACTATTAGGAGAGGTGTTTTTGAGTTAAGACGTCCCAAGTATAGGCCTTTTTTCCATCCAAGTTCTCTTGATGCAATTATTTCAAGATTATTTGTAAACTTATCGAGAGCTAAGCCTGGAAGCATATTTTTAGATCCATTTTGTGGTGCTGGAGGATTTTTAATCGAGGCTTACTTAATTGGTTGTCATGTAATTGGATTAGATATTGACTCCAAAATGATTTCGGGTGCCAAGATTAATTTGAAGTATTTTAATGTACATCCATTAGCTCTAATTCATGGTGATGCTAGAAATTTACCCTTTAGAAGGATTGATGCTATAGCTACTGATCCCCCATATGGTAGGTCTGCTTCAACTAGGGGTGAAAGATTAGAGCTTTTAATTAAAGAATTCCTATGTGATGCTAAGGTTATTCTAAATAGAAATGGTTGCATGTGCATTGCTTCTCCTTCAACATTAAATTTAGAGGATTTAGCTAAATCAGCTGGTTTTAAAGTTGAGGAACTTCATTTAATGCGAGTTCATAAAAGTTTAACTAGAATAATAGCTGTTCTTAAGCATTAATCTTTATCTTTAACTTAATATATTAGATTTGGGATTTGAAATGCAATTTCAAGTAATATTTCTCGGTACAGCTGGAAGTATGCCTACTAAAAGTAGAGGTCTTCCTTGTATTGCTATTAGAAGGAAGGGTGAATTACTATTATTTGACTGTGGTGAAGGTGCGCAGAGACAGATTATTAAAGCTGGAATTGGTTTTCCATCTAAATTTAAGATATTTATTACTCATCTTCATGGGGATCATGTATTGGGTTTACCTGGACTTCTTCAAACGTTATCATTATTAGATAGATCTGCACCACTTGAAATTTATGGACCTAAAGGTTTAAGGGATTTTATAGATTCTATTAAGGAGACTGTAAGATTTCTTCTCACATTTGACGTTATGGTTAAGGAGATTGGTGAAGGCATAGTTATTGAAGATAAAGAGTATATTGTAAGGTCTTCATGGACTGATCACTCCATTCCATGTTTAGCTTATTCACTTGAAGAAAAACCTAAGCCAGGAAAATTTTATCCTGAAAAAGCTATTTCACTTGGAATTCCTAGAGGGCCGCTTTGGAAGAAATTGCAATTAGGTTTTACGATAAAATTGCCTGATGGAAGAGTTATTGAGCCTAGCCAAGTGTTAGGTCCACCTAAACCTGGAGTTAAAATTGTCTATTCGGGAGATACTCGTCCATGCGGAGCAGTAATTAATTTGGCTTTAAATGCAGATTTATTAATTCATGAAGCTACATTTGATGATTCACTTGCTGAGAGAGCATTAAGAGATGGTCATTCAACATCCAGTCAGGCTGCTGAAGTAGCCTTAAAGGCTAATGCTAAATTTTTAGCATTATTTCATGTTAGTGCTAGATATGAGGGTAGACTTAATGTGATATTGAATCAGGCGAAAAAGATTTTTCCTAATGCAATTGTTGCTGAGGATTTTCAATTAATAGATTTTTATCCCAAATTTAATGTAAGTAGAATTGGAAATGAAGATCTCAATTAAGTTTAGAGGTAAAGTTAGAGAATTTAAGGTTATTTCTAATCCTTATCCACATATCCTAGTTCCTACTAAGAAGGAAGTTATTCATGGATGGTATTTTGGATTTGAGGATAATGGTAGGAGAGAATGTACTTCTGAGAGAATTTTATTAAATCCATATAATGGATGTACGGTTAATTGTCCAATGTGTTATGCACGTTCATTTGGGGGATATTTTGAAGTTTGGGATAAAACTGGAATTGTAACTGTGTTTAAGGATTTTGATTTAAAGTTAAGAAATGAGTTAAGTAAATTGTATTGGGCTTCATGTGCATATTTAAGTCCATCATCAGAGCCGTTTCAAAAGCCATTAGAAAATACTTATCATTTAAGTGAGAAATCTGCAGATGTTTTTTTAGATTTAAATTTACCAGTTGATTTTATAACTAAGAGAGGAGATAACATTCCTAAAAGAATATTAAGGAGAATGGCTGAGCATCCCTATAATCATTGCTTAGCTCAATTTACTATTTTAAGTGTTGATGATGAAATTAATAGGATATTTGCACCTAATGGGGCTAGTGTAGAGGAGCAGTTTAAGGCTGTTAGGAGATTTGCTGACTGGGGTGTATATACTGTTGTTCGTATGGATCCATTGTTTCCAGGGATAACTGATGATGAGAAGTCTATTAGAGAGCTTGTTGAGAGAGCTAAATTAGAAGGAGCTAAACATATTATTTTTAGTTTATGTGATGTTGGTCGAGTCGGCGAGTCTAGGAGGAGAATTTTATTTAATATTGTTCGAGAACATTTTCCTGATGCTTATAATTTATGGTTAAAGGTTTACAGGTTCAATCAGGATGGCGATATTGAGTATAGGAGAAGAGTATTTAAAATTGCTAGAAAGATATGTGATGAAATAGGTGTTACAATGGCTTTATGCATGGAGTTTGAAGAAATTATTGTTAATGGTAAGGTATATTATAGGGGTTTAAATGAGGAATTTATGACCTCTAGAAGTTGCGAGGGACTTGATATTCCAGTTTATTGGAGAGATAAATTAGATGAACCATTTAAGCCGCTTGAAAATTGTAATGGTGCATGCTTATTATGTGCTAAGGGAATTCAGAAGCCAGTTTGCGGCCAACTACCCTTTATTAGAGCTTCAGCTTTGAGGTATAGAGATTATAGGAGGATGAAACCTAGATATTCAAATTTAAAGCAATATTTATCTTAAGTTATTTTGGAGGCTCTCTTTCAAATAATGGTTTTCCTCTGGATGTTGGTGGTGCAAGCCAATCAATAACTTCTTTTGAATTTTTGCATGAAATTTCAAATCTTATTGGTCCAAGTGGTGATTCCCTTTCTGGGAGGCAAAATGATAGATGACCCATAAATGCTGCTTGCTTATTCAAGAAAAATATTACTTTATCTTGCATTGACCACCGTTTCATCATTTTTCTTGCAGCATCTAGAATTTGCTCTCTCCTAAGTAATGAATGTAATTTCAATAAACAATTTGCCCCAACTCCTACAGCTATGACAAATTTCCTCCCCATTCTATCTTCAATTTTAATTTCAGATGGTTCAAAAACATTCAATATGGCCTTTTTTACCTTTTCAATATCCTCCGTAGGTTTAACTTCAGCTTCAACTATTACCTTAAGCATTTTCAACTAGCCTCATTAATAATTCTCCGGCCTTCCTCTTAAATTCTCTAATTGAAACTTCATTTACAATCATATAATCAGCTAAGGCTATTACATTTCCAATTCCAACTTTCAATTCTCTAAAATCTCTCTCATGAAATTCCATCCAATTTTTAGGATCATCACTTCTACCTCTCTCTTTCAATCTTTTAAATCGGGTTTTAGGTGATGCGTGAATAGCAATTATAATAACTTTACTTGATACTTTCTTAAATTCCTCTATTTCAAATAAGCTTCTAACTCCATCAATAACAACAATCCTATTATTAAGTTTCATAATTTTATTTGCACATCTCTTAGCAATTATTTCGGGACCATACTTCTTTCTAAGTTCAATCATTATTTTCCCCAAATTTTCTGGTGTTGGAGGAATTCCTCTTTTCTTAGCCTCCTCTCTAACCACATCTCCCATGGAAATTACTTGTAATCCCATTTTCCTAGCCACATTAGCCATAACGCTTTTTCCTGCTCCAGGCATTCCAGTTAATGCTATAACTACCTTATCCAATTATTTTCCTCCCAATATTGATTATGCGAATTACTTAAAAGCATTAATGTAAATCATTAAGTTTAGCTAAAATATGTGGTGATAACTTTGGAGCGCATTAGATCATTCATAGCTATAGATATTGAGGATAACTCTATACTGGATAAGTTATCTATGGTTCAAAATGCTCTAGCACGATCTGGAGCTAAATTAAAGTTAGTTGAAAGAGAAAATATTCATATTACAATTAGATTTCTAGGTAATATTCCTTTAATATTAATTGATGATATAGCCAAAATTATTGAATCAGCTAAAAGACCAAAATTTAAAATTGAAATTAGAGGTGTTGGAGCTTTTCCCTCATTAAATAGGCCTAGAGTTGTTTGGGCAGGAGTAGGTTGTGGCGCTGAAATTATTGAAGAAATCCATAGAAAAATCGAGATTGGACTTAAAAAATTAGGTTTTAAGAGTGAATCTGAAAAATTTGTTCCCCACATCACCTTAGCTAGAATTAAGAGTGGAAGGAATGTTAGCGAGATTGTTAGGGTGCTTCATGATTATAGAGATGCATTTTTTGGAGAAATGCTGGTTGAACATATTAGATTAAAGAAAAGCACTCTAACTTCTAGAGGGCCCATATACTCAACTTTAAGAGAAATTAGTCTTACTTAGTGATATTCATGTCTAATATTAATGATATTCTTAGAAGTGTATTGGAGAAAATTAAACCTAAAGATTATGAGAGAAAGAAAATTGAGAAAGTAACTTCAAGAATTATAAATAAAATTAAGCTTATTGCCAAAGAATTGAATGTTCCTATTGAAGCTAGAGTTGAAGGATCAATTGCAAAAGATACATGGATTTCAGGAGATAGAGATATCGATATTTTCATAAGATTACCCAAAAAGCTTGGATTAGAAGGTCTAAAGGAGATTGGTCTCGAAATAGCTAGGAGAGCTGCTGAAACTAATTGGGTTGAATGCTATGCGGAACATCCATATATTGAAGCTGAAATTGATGGATTTAAAATAGATTTAGTTCCATGCTTTATGATAAAAAATCCAAGTGAAGTAGCATCAACTGTAGATAGAACTCCATTCCATACTGAATATATTAAGAGTCATTTAAAGGATGAATTAAAGGATGAAGTTAGACTTTTAAAGCAATTTATGAAGGGTATTAATGTTTATGGTGCTGAAATAAAAATTCAAGGCTTTTCAGGCTATTTATGTGAATTACTAGTATTATATTATGGTTCATTCATTAATGTAGTTAAAGCAGCTGCATTTAAATGGAAACCATATTCAGTAGTAATTGATATTGAGAAATATTACGATAAAATTGAGGATGCAAAATTAATTTTTAATGCCCCGTTAATAGTTGTTGATCCTGTAGATCGTAGTAGAAATGTTGCCGCAGCACTTTCACTACAAAAAATGTGCGAATTTATAGTTGCTTCAAAATTCTTTCTAAAAAATCCAAGCATGAAATTTTTCTTCCCCCCTAAAATTGCTCCATTAAGCTTTAATGAACTAATTAATAAGCTTCATGAAAGGGGAACTGATCTACTATTTATAGTAACTAAATGTCCAAAAGTTCATCCCGACATATTATGGGGGCAATTATATAAATCGAAGAATGGTATTGAAAAATTACTAAATTCCTTTAATTTTAAAGTAATAAGCTCAGCCGTATGGTCCGATGAACTAAAACATGTTATATTCATATATGAATTAGAATCAGCAAAATTACCATTAGCTGAAAAACATTTAGGGCCACCAGTTTATTCAACATTTCATTCAGAAAGATTCCTTAGGAAACATTTATCATCAAAAAACATCATCGCTGGCCCATCAATAGAGGGGGATAGATGGATCATTTATATCAAAAGAAAATATAATAATGCTATTCAATTAATTAAAGAGAAAATAATGTCTGCAAGACTTGGTTCATTAATAAAACAATGCTTATCTAAAAATTCGTTTAACATACTAATTAATGATGAAATAAAAGAATATTATGAAAATCTACCAGAATTTGCTATATTCATGACAAAGTTCATGGTGAAGAAACTTATATGGCTAAACTAGTAAAAATACGCAAAGGAAGTTATTCATAGCATGATTAGAGCTGAGCGCAAATTATGTCTAGCTAGTAGGAATTGAAATATGAGATTCATAGGTTAACCATTAAATTCTATGATGATTGAATTATAATTTAGTTCAGGCTAATCGAAATTATTAGTACAGATTGCAAGTTTACATTTCAATTTAGAATTTTAAGTTTTAGTTTTAATGATTGGAATGCTACTTATTATTATTTTATTGAATCCGCATTAGCTGTCTTAGTTCTAATCTTTTAGATGAAAATATATTGCTAATATAAAAGACTTAATAGATGGATATTGGCTTCACATTTTTATATTCCTTACTCGAGGATAGAATTATCTGTTTATTTATTTTTACTTCATGAAAATAGTCGATAG
>CAZCCB010000054.1:0-3089 GCA_964497155.1 uncultured Nitrososphaerota archaeon
TTCAAGAATCTTTCCCTGTAATGAAACTTGCTCCTGTAAACTCCTAATAGCTCTACTATTTTCAGCTACTTCTTCCTGTAAAATTTTAATTTCCTTCTGCAAACTTCTAATTGCCTCAGTATTATTGTCAATTCTCCTTAGAATTTCATCATATCCCAAAATTCCCATAACAGTATATCTAAATTCCTCATCTTCACGAAGCATTCTTATAATTTTCATTTTCAATTCAGTATTAATGGTCATTTTATCCCTCTTCAATAATTATTCTCACCTATTAAATCAACAAATTTATATTTAAGAATTACAGATTCACCTTAAGATTTAACTTGGCAATTCATAATTATAATTAATTGGAAGGGAATATTATGAGAAAGATTATGGTAATAATTTTAATTATTCTTGGAATAATTTTAATTGGAATATTATATATGACATTAATTAAAAGTGAGGTTAGGGAGAAAATTGAGGAAAGAGAAATTGCACCAAACTTTTCATTTACAGATATTAATGGTAATACACGTAAGCTAAGCGATTTTAGGGGTAAGGTAGTATTGATAGATTTTATGGCTACATGGTGTCCTCCATGTAAAATACAGGTTCAAATATTACATGAATTATGGCCGCAGTATAAGGATAAAAATGTTGTTTTCCTATCAGTGAGTATTGATCCTAGAGATAAAATTGACATGCTAAAGAAATATGCAATTCAAAATAATGTTGATTGGATTATTGGAGTTTCAAGTGATGCTGGAATTAAATATAAAATTCAATATATTCCAACATTAATTATAGTTGATAGGAATGGTAGAATTGCATTTAAATCAATTGGAGTTACTCAAGCAAGTAAGTTGATTGAAGTTTTGAATAGGGAGGTTTAAATTTAATTATGAATATAACTTTAATTTCACTTGCATTTTCAGCTGGACTATTAACATTCCTATCTCCATGCTCATTTGCAGCTTTCCCATTATATATAGCATATTTAATTAATTTGAGGGAAAATAAATTAATTTCAAGTTTAATTGCAGGCTTATTGGCTAGTATTACTGCGAGCCTAACATTATTAATTTTAGGTTTGATTTCATCAATAATTGTTATGGAATTAATGGCAATATATGGTTATATTAAAATTGCATTAGCATTAATATTACTAATATTGGGTTTAATATTAATTTCACCTAGAGAATTTATTATTCCAATTTCAATACCAACATTGAGGCATAGTAATTTCTATTTATTGTCAATAGCTTATGGAGTTACATATGCATTAACTTCACTTGCATGTGGATTACCGGTATTTCTCATGATAATTTTCACTTCAGCATCATCTGGAGGTCTATTTGGATTAATATTAACTTTAACTTCATATACATTGGGATTGGCATTACCAATGATAATAATAGCATTAATAACATTTTATTCAAAAAATATTGTAATTAAAATGTATAGGGTTACAGCTCCAATATTTAAAAAATTATGTTCAATCCTACTAATCATAGCTGCAATATATCTTATTTTATATTAGATTATATTGTAGCTTCAATTTCATCAAGTATTTTCCTAATTTTATCTTCAACTTCCTTAGATTCAATTGTTAATGGCGGTCTAACATATGGTTTAATTGGTGCTCCAAGAACTTTAAGTGCAGTTTTAACTGATGTTGGAAATGATGATGCAATACTATAAATTTCAACTAACTTTAAAAGTTTCCTAAAAGCTTCAATTGCACCTTTCAAATTATTATTTATCCAAGCATTATAGACTTCAAGATGAATTTGTGGAGCAACATTTGCTAATGCCATAATTCCTCCATCACCACCCATAATTAGTGTATTTAATAAGTGATGGTCAAGTCCAGTTAGAATTGAAAAATCTTTCCTAATACTTTTAACTTCCATTATTAATTTCCTCATATAACTTATATTATCAAATGTAACTTTAGCACCAACAATATTACTATACTCCTTCGCTAATTCCGCATAGAGGTTTACTGGAATATTAATTCCAGTTGTTGATGGAATATTATAAATTATTATTGGTAATTCAATTTTCTCAGCAATCATTGAAAAATGCATTTTAAGTTGATCAATATTTATTTTAAAGAAGAATGGTGGAGTAACAATTACTCCATCAACACCCATATCCATTAGTTTTCTCCCAATTTCAATTGAATGCAAAGTACAATTACTACTAATACCCGGTATAATCCAAGTTTTACCTTTAACTTCATTTAAAACAATTTCTACAAGTTTAATTCCCTCATTAATTTTTAAATGGACGAATTCACCAGTAGTTGAATATGGAAAAATTCCATGAACACCCTTATCGGTAAGATAGTTTACTAACCATTTAGTTGCTTTAAAATCGATTTCATATTTTTCATTAAATGGAGTTATCATTGGAACTATTACACCATAAAATTTGGTTTTAACCATTATTATTCACCATGAAATTTTAGGTTCAATTTAAATTTATAATATACTCTATAAACTTGAAATAATTAGGGAAGGTTAAGGTTTATGTTAATATTCTTCGCATTTTATTTGGAAATAGTTTCTTGAATGATGACATGATGGACATTTCTCTGGAGGTTCCTCACCATAATGTACATATCCACATTTCCTACAAACCCAATAAACCTTCACTTTCTTCTTAAATATAGTTCCAGCTTCAACTTCTCTTAATAATTTCCTATATCTTTCCTCATGATGTTTTTCAGCTATAGCTATTGCTCTTAATCTACTTGCAATTTCAGTTAATCCCTCTTTCTCAGCAATATTAGCAAATTCAGGATACATCTTAGTATGCTCATAATTTTCACCCTTAATTGCAGCTTTCAAATTATCAATAGTATTACCGAGAATTATAGGTGCAGTTACTTCAACTTTAATTTCATCCAATTTTTCTCCCAATTTTCCTTTCAATTTATTTATTAATTCAAATAATGTTTCAGCATGCTCCTTCTCATTCTCAGCTGTAATTAGAAATATTTCCGCAATTTGCTCATAACCTTCCTCCTTAGCAATTTTTGAATAGAATGTATATCTATTTCTAGCCATGCTTTCTCCAATAAATGCCTTCATAAGATT
>CAZCCB010000054.1:3099-10157 GCA_964497155.1 uncultured Nitrososphaerota archaeon
GTTTAGCTAATGATAAGTTTATTAATTTAAAGCTAAACTATTATCGAAAAATATACGATATTCACATTATGTAAATATTTATATTAAGGAATTTTTTGCAATTCATTTCCATGCTCTCCCCATTAAATACAACCGAAAAATTAAAAATTTTTCCATATACTAAAAAATAGTATAGACAGTAATTGTTTAAAGGGGGTATAAAGAGAGATATAATCGGAGTCTAAATAGGAGGTTTTTCACATGGCATTTAAATTGACGAAAAAAACTTGGGCAATAATTGCATTAGTGATAATAATTATAGCTATTGGTGCAGGTTATTACTATTATACTCAAATTACAAAGCCACCAGGAATAATTAAAATTGGTGTAGTAATGAATTTAACTGGCCCATGGGCAAGTATAGATGAGCCATGCTGGAAAGGTATTCAATTAGCTATTGATGAAATAAATGCTAAGGGAGGAATACTTGGAAGAGAAGTTAAAGCTATATGTATTGATACTAAAGCTGATGAGGCTGAAGTAGTAGCTGCAGTTAGAAGACTTATTGAAATGGAGAAAGTATGCATAATAATTGGATACTGCGATACACATTGGGTTTTAACTGCAGCTCCAGTAGCTAAAGAATTAGGAGTACCATTTATCACTCCAGGTGCAACACATCCAAGAATTCCTGAAAGAAGTGGTGCATGGTTAGCATGCTTCGGAGATAATGCACAAGCAGCTGCAGTTGCAGAATATGCAATTAAGGAGCTTGGATTAAAGAAAGTTGCTGTATGGATTGATACTGCATGTGACTTTAGCGTTGCAGTTTGCACATACTTTAAAGATGCATGGGAACATTATGGTGGAACAGTAGTTTATGAAGATTATTTTGAAACTGAATGGACAGACTATTCAGAATTAGTTGCAAGATTAAAGTCTTATCAAGATAGAGGAGAAATAGATTGTGTTTATATTGGTGCAATACCTGGAAATGTAGGTTTAATAATTAAGCAGATAAGGGAGGGTGGAGTTACAGTACAAATTTTAGGTGAAGATGGATTTGACACTCCACTACTTGTTGAAGTTGCAGGTGAATATGCTGAAGGAACTATTTTCGCTACACACGTATCACTTGAAAGTCCAGATCCAAAAGTTCAGAAATTTGTAAGTGCCTATAAGAAGAAATGGGGTGTAAAACCTGAAAATGCATTTGCAGCCTTAGGATATGATGCAATGATGATAGTTGCAAAGGCAATTGAACTTGCAGGTTCAGATGATCCTAAGGCAATTGAAAGTGCACTTGGAAAAGTAACATATGATGGTGTTACTGGTACAGTTAAATATTCACCTGGAGTTAAAGTTCCAGCTAAATCAGTTGCAATATTAAAGGTTGAGGGAGGAAAGTTCAAGACAATTACAATGTTAACACCAAAATACATGCCACCACCTGAACTTGCACCATAAATTCCCCATCTTTCTTTTTAGGTGATTATCATGAGTGAAATAATTCTTAAAATTAATAATTTAAGAAAATCTTTCGGAGGAATAATGGCTGTAAGAAAATATGATCTTAACCTACCTAGAAATAAAATTTATGGTTTAATTGGTCCTAATGGTGCAGGTAAAACAACAATTTTCAATTTAATAACTGGATTAATTAAACCTGATGGTGGAAAAATAATTTTTGAGGGAAAAAATATTACTGGTTTAAAGCCCCACGAAATAACTAAATTAGGTATTTCAAGGACCTTTCAAAATTTAAGATTATTTAAAAATTTAACTGTTGAAGATAATGTTAAGATTGGTAGACATCTTCATGTTAATTACAGTCTTTATCACGCCCTTTTAAGTTCATCTAAATTTTTAGGAGAAGAATTGGAACTAGATGATTTCTCTAGGGAATTATTGGAATTATTTGGATTATATGAATTTAGATCTCAATTAGCATCATCCCTTCCATATGGTTTTCAAAGGAAATTGGAGATTGTACGTGCATTAGCTTCTGAACCTAAACTTCTACTTTTAGATGAACCTTCAGCTGGTATGACTCATGAAGAAGCTGAAGAATTATCGAGGCTAATTAAAGAAGTTCAGCAAAAATATTCCTTAACAATAATTATTGTCGAGCATAGAATGCCCCTTGTAATGGGCTTAGCAGAAATTGTTCAAGTATTAAATTTTGGAGAATTAATTGCTGAAGGACCACCTAAAGAAGTAAGTAAAAATCCAGAGGTAATAAAAGCTTATTTAGGGGGAGAAGAACTTGCTTAAATTGGAAGGTATTTCAGTATATTATGGTGTAATTCCAGCTGTAAGGAATATTTCTATTAAAATTGATTCAGGTCAAATAGTAGCTATAGTTGGAGCTAATGGTGCTGGGAAGACAACAACTCTTAAAACAATTATGGGAGTATTAAAACCGAAAACTGGTAAGATAATTTATAATGGAATGAATATTATTAAATATCCTCCAAATAAACGCGTCCAATTGGGTATAACTTTAATTCCTGAGGGGAGACAAATATT
Organism: uncultured Nitrososphaerota archaeon; assembly: GCA_964497155.1. GTDB lineage: Archaea > Thermoproteota > Methanomethylicia > Culexarchaeales > Culexmicrobiaceae > CAYWZQ01. Next base: position 5,608 of record CAZCCB010000054.1, read on the forward strand.
CACAACATTAACTGTTAAGGAGAACTTATTGCTTGGGGCTTATCATAGAAGGGATGTTAATGCAGTTAAAGAGGATTTAGAATGGATCTATAACTTATTCCCAATACTTAAAGAAAGAGAAAATCAAATTGCTGGAACCCTTAGTGGTGGGGAGCAGCAAATGCTTGCAATTGGTAGGGGATTAATGAGTAGACCAAAATTATTAATGATTGATGAACCCTCACTAGGATTAGCTCCCAAAATAATTGGATCATTATATCAAGCAATTAAGGAAATAAATGATCATGGAGTTACAATTCTACTTGTAGAGCAAAATGTCAAGATGGCTATGAAATTAGCTGACTATATGTATGTAATGGAAACTGGAGAAATTAAAGCTGAAGGTAAACCATATGAAGTTATGAAAAGTGAGGATATAAGAAGGGCTTATTTAGGAGGTTAAATAATGTTCACTCTAGAATATATTCTTCAACAATTAATTAATGGATTAACATTGGGATGTATGTATTCATTATTAGCATTAGGATTAAGCACTGTTTACGGTCTACTTAGATTGATAAATTTCGCCCATGGAATATTAATAACTTTAGGAGCATTTTTCAGCTATATATGTTTAATGAAATTTGGAATTCACTTTGCAATTTTCATACCATTACTTATGGGTTTTGGAGCGATAATGGGAGTATTATTAGATACAGTTGCATATAGGGGACTTAGAGGTGGACCAGAAGTAGCATTACTTATAACTTCACTTGGATTCTATATTCTCCTAGAAAATTTAACTAAAATGATTGCATCACCACAACCATATGCATTTAAGCCTCCAGCATATTTCCAGCAATTACATCATATTGGTGGAGTAGTATTTAGAACTGTAGATGTATTTATAATAATATTTTCATTTGCATTAATGATTGCATTTTCAATTTTCATTAAGAAAGCTAAAATGGGAATTGCAATTAGAGCTACAGCTGAAAATGTTGAAGCTGCAAGAATGATTGGAATAGATGTCGATAAAGTAATTGCAACAGTATTCATATTAGGATCAGCAATAGCAGCTGTAACTGGATTTATGTGGGGGGCAAAGTATGGTCAAATATCATATGATATGGGATTTCTAGCTGGAGTAAAGGCTTTCATTGCAGTAGTTATCGGTGGAATTGGAAGCATTACTGGTGCAATGATCGGCGGATTACTTTTAGGAATAATTGAAATAATGTCAATTGCATTATTACCTCCAGGATTTGCTGCATATAGAGATGGAATAGTATTCGCCATATTAATTATTGTATTGCTAATTAAGCCCTCAGGAATAATGGGTAAAAAGGAGGAGGTTAAAGTTTGAATTACATAGAATTTATTGTTAATGAATTAAAGAATCAATTGCATGTAATACTAGGTTTAATTATTCTCTTCGGATTTATAGGTTTAGCTCAATTAACATTAGGTTACTATGTAATTCACATATTAACTTTACTTGCAATATACATAATTTTAGCTGTAAGCTTAAACTTAACTAATGGATATACTGGATTATTTTCATTAGGGCATGCAGGTTTTATGGCTATAGGTGCATATGCATCAACACTATTAACATTTCCAGTTCAACTTAGAAAGGCATATGAACTCCCATTATTACCACCAATACTTGGTGGACCAAATTATCAATGGCCATTCCTACCAGCAACATTAGTTGCAGGCTTTCTAGCTGCTTTCATAGCTTTACTAGTTGGAATTCCAGTATTAAGGCTTAGAGGACACTATCTTTCAGTTGCAACTTTAGGTTTAATGGTTATAGTTGAAACTCTAGCAATAAATTTGAGATGGCTAACTAGAGGTTCAATTGGAATAAATGCAATACCATACTACACTAATATTTGGTGGGCATATGGATGGGCAGTAATAACAATATATGTTGTATGGAGAATAGTGAATTCAAAATACGGTAGGGCATTTATGGCCATTAGGGAAGATGAAATAGCAGCTCAAGTTATGGGAATAAATTTAATGAAATATAAATTATTATCATTTGTCATTGGAGCATTCTTTGCAGGTATTGCTGGAGCATTATATGCGCATTTCACTATGGCAATAAATCCATATGTATTCTCATTCGGAATGACATTTGACATAGTTATAATGACAATTGTAGGTGGACTTGGAACAATAACTGGTTCAATTATAGGAGCAACATTACTAGTAGCAATTAAATTCCTATTAAAACCATTAGAAGAAGGATTATTATTATATGGATTAATAGAGGTAATTTATGCTTCATTATTAATTATAATTATGCTTAAAAGACCATTGGGAATAACTGGTGGAAAAGAATTAAGTTTGAAATTAATATTTGGTAAATTATTTGAATAAACTCTCTTCATGCTCACCTAAATTAAATTTAGGTTTGGGGGGTGATGGTGTTATGGTATATGAGAATCAAATTGCCTATATGAATGGACATAAATTTAAAGAAGCAAAATATGATAAGGCGATTTTAGCAGTTGGATCATTAGAGTATCATGGAGAACATTTACCATATGGAACAGATACATTAGTTGCACAGAAAATAGCTGAAGAAGTAGCTAAAAGAGTTAAAGGACTATTAGTTTTACCACCAATACCCTATGGAATGAGTATGCATTACTTTAAATTCCCAATATGTGTAACATTAAAACCTGAAACATTAGTTCTACTATTAAAAGACATATTCGAATCATTACTCAAGCATGGAATTAAAAAGTTAATAATCATTAATGGACATGATGGAAATATAGCTCCAATAGAAGTTGCAACTAGAGAATTTAGAAGTGAACATCCTGAAATGAAAATATGTGTATTAGAAGCTTGGTGGATTACTGCAGGCCAATTATTGCCGAAAGGAACATTTGAAGTTTGGAATGGACTTGGACATGGAGGTGAAGGTGAAACTTCAATAGCCTTAGCATTATTCCCTGAAATAGTAGAAATGGAATATGCGAAAGGAGTGGTGCCAGAATTACCTGAACATGTACAAATTAAATGGAATTTCGATGAACTAACACCATATGGAGTAACAGGTGATCCAACAAAAGCAACTAAAGAGAAAGGAGAAAAAATGTTCAAAGTACTAGTAGATTGTATAGTGAAATTCATTGAAGAAATGGATAAAAATGAATGGAAATACGGAATACTAAAATAATAAACTAACTTCCCTCCTTCTTTTTATTAATTTATTGGAGGTTAAATGACGAATAAAAATTTGAAAAATAATGTTAAAAATAAACCGAAAATTTATTTATTAAGTACTGGAGGGACCATTTCAAGTTATTTTGATAAGGAAACTAGAAGATTAGATCTAAAATTAAGTGCAATTGACCTATTAAAGTTAATTCCAAATATAGAAAAGATAGCTGATATTGAGACTCAAACAATATTTAACCTATATAGCGAAAATATAACTCCTGCACACTGGGAAAAATTGGCTGAATTAGTATATAGGAAAATAAATTCCAAAATTTCTGGAATAATTATTACTCATGGAACAGATACCATGGCATATACTGCTTCAGCTCTAAGTTTCGCAATTCAAAAATTACCAATTCCAATAATATTAGTAGGATCAATGAAGCCGCCAACAACAGCTAATTCAGATGCACCAATAAACTTACATGCAGCAATAATAGCAGCAATAAAAAGTGATTTCGCAGAAGTAGTAGTGGCAATGCTTGAAAATCAAAATAAGAAATCCGTAGCAATTCATAGAGGAGTGCGAGTTAGAAAGTGTCATACAAGTAGGAAAGATGCATTTAAATCAATAAATTACCCTCCAATAGCGAGAATAATTAATAATGAAATTCAAATGCTAACATCAGAATATGTTAGAAGAAATCCGAGTAGAAAACCTAAATTATTAAATAAATTTGAGAGAAGAGTATCATTAATTAAGTTTTATCCGGGTTTTGATCCAATAGTAATTGATTGGTTTATTGATAATGGTTATAAGGGATTAATTATTGAAGGTGTAGGTTTAGGTCATATAGGTTCATATTGTTTTAATGCAATTAAAAGAGCAATAGATAATAATTTAGTTGTAGCAATGACATCTCAATGCATTTGGGGTAAAGTTAATATGAATATTTATAATTCTGGGAGAAAATTAATAGAAATAGGTGTAATACCATTAAAAGATATGCTCCCCGAAACTGCATTAGTAAAATTAATGTGGATTTTTGGATCACTAACTAAAGACCCGGATGAAGCTAAAAGACTTATGCTAAAAAATTTCGTTGGTGAAATAAAAACTAATTAAATTTATTTCAAAATATTAATTTAACAGATATTGCTTAATAATACGACATCTAATTTTATTTAATAATTATTACATTGTGATTTAAAGGGCTGAATTTCATGAATATTAGAAGTAGAATTATGGAAGTAATTAAATTGTCATTGGCATTATCATTGGCAAGTATGATTAATTTAAATGTAATTGTACCATCATATATAGCCTATTATGGTGGTACAATTTCAATTTTAGGTTTAATATATTCATTCCAATCAATTTCAAGATG
>CAZCCB010000055.1:0-4005 GCA_964497155.1 uncultured Nitrososphaerota archaeon
GTACTCATAATAGCCGCACTATATCTGTGCAGTAGAGAAACAGACTAACTTCTTAGCCAGCCAGATTGACCATGAAAAAGAATGGAGAAACCAATTTATGTCAGTTTTGGAGTCAATCATCACTCCTTCAGGGCTGCAATGGGTCATCATCCAAATTTAACTTTACTATTTAACATTAAAATTTTATGTAGGTAAGTTTAAATTTGTTGACTGTAAATTATATTAATTGTGAATCAACTATTTGTTGACAGAGATGTTGAATTAAAATTTTTAGAGGAAAAGTATCTTAGTGAAGGTTCTCAATTGCTAATTATTTATGGTAGGAGGAGAATTGGTAAGACATCTTTATTATTAAAATTTGTTGAAAATAAGCCATACATATACTTTTTATGTGAGAAGACGAGTATTAGGATGAATTTATTGAAGATGGCTAGGAGAATGGCTGAATATCTTGGTAGGGATAGTTTTTCTCGTATAATGTTTACTGATTGGGAAGATTTATTTAGAGAATTTTTTGAGTGGAAGACTGATTTAAATAAGGTTGTTATAATTATTGATGAATTTCCATATTTAATTGAAATTGATAGGGGAATTGTTTCTATTTTTCAGAAGATTTGGGATGAAATAATTTGTAGGCGTAATGATGTTATGTTAATTTTATGTGGTTCTAGTATTGGTATGATGGAGCGCAAGGTTTTGGGTTATAGAAGTCCACTTTATAGTAGGAGGACTGGTCAGTGGAAGATAGGTGAACTTAATATTAAGAGTATTTGGAAGTTTATTCCAAATTATAATTTTATTAATGTACTCTACGTTTATGGTGCATTTGGAGGGATACCAGCATATTTAATTAAATTAAATAGTAAACTTGATTTTTACAATAATGTTTTAAGATTATTCTTTAATAAGGGTGGAGTATTATATGAGGAAGCTGAAAATCTTTTGAGACAAGAGCTTAGGGAGCCTAGAAATTATATGTTAATTTTAAGGGCATTATCTGAAGGTTATAGGAGAGTTAGTGAAATAGCTAATATTACTGGAATTGATAAGGCGGCTGTTTCAAGATATCTTGATGTACTTGAAATGCTTGAAATTGTCGATTATGAAATTCCAATTTTAGAAAGACCGAAAACTAAGAAGAGATATTACTTTATTAGAGATAATTACTTTAATTTCTGGTTTAGATATGTATATCCCAATAGGGATTTAATTGAGGAGGAGCAGTCTAATAGGGTTTTAAGTTACCTTAAGAATGATTATGATAATTATATGGGCAGAATTTTCGAACATATTGCTAGAAAATTTCTAATTAGAAATAAGGAGTTGCCATTAAATCTCTTTAAAATAGGTAGGCATTGGGGTAGGAATAGGCGTGGTGAAACTTATGAAATTGATTTATTAGGTTTGAGTGGAAGAGGAGAATTTTTAATTGTTGAAGTTAAGTGGAGTAATTTAATGGTTAGAGATGTTGAGAGAATTGTTAATAATTTATCAATTAAGGTTGATAGGGCAGGTTTAGATGGTAAAATTGTTTATTGTATAGTTGCTAGAAATATTGAAGATAAAAGCTATTTTAGGAATAAAGGAATTTTGGTATATGATTTAGAGGATATTGAGAGATCATCTATATAGTTTAGAATGCTTTTTCTCTAAAATACTTAATCATCATTAAAAATTTCTCTAATGCTAATTTCTTTTTGGCTAGTAGTTCTTTAATGTTTGGTAATTCTTTTCCACTAAATATTTTCTTTACAATAATTAGTGGTCTTAATGTTAATGCTACTTGACATGGTGCCTCTTCTATTGGTGGAGAAATTTCTTCTTCCTCCACTTCTGGAAAGCCTTCAACTATTTTTGGCTTAGTTTTTCTTGTTAGTATTAGTAGTGTTCTATCAATTTCCTTTTCTAAAAAGTTTATTAGTGCATCTTCATTTTTGAAACATCTTAATGCCATTTCAAATACTCTTTCTAGATCTCTATAGATTTCTGCATAAAGTTTTGCTTGTGGTTTTGAAGTGCTCCATGTTAATGGTTTAACATAATCATAGCCATGATAGCAATCATAGAGATAATTTAAGTATTCATGATATACTATTGCCTTTAATTCATCATAATTATATGTTAATACTTTAGCTGCACTTAATTGAATTGTTGGTATTAATGCATTAATTTTTGGATTGTATTTATATGCAAATCCTGATGAGTAAATTAGTTTTGTTTTTTCATTTATCTTCTTAATCCAATTTGCTTCATGAACTTCTATATCAGCTATAAAGGGGATTTCAGTTTCCTCTTCAAATTCCTTAACTATTTTTGGTAACCATGAATTGATTAGAGAGTTAACTTTATCTTCTAAATCCTTAGATATTTCTCCATATTTAATTGCCCTTATTTCCAATATAATTCACCATTAAATTAATCGCATTCCAACTAATATTGTTTATCTAAATTAAATCACAATTAAATATGTCCTGATATGTTTCTCTCCTCCTAACAAGTTTTGCAATTCCATTTTCAATCATTATTACTGGTGCTCTGGGCCGACAATTATATTGACTTGACATTGAAATTCCATATGCACCTGTATTTAATATTGCAATTAAATCTCCAGGCTTAATTTTTGGTAGTGGATAGTTTTTAGCAAATACATCTGAGCTTTCACATATTGGGCCGCCAACCCAATATTTTTCAGTTGGTTCTTGATTTGCCTTTTCAACTAAGATTATTTTGTGAAATGCATTGTATAGTGCGGGTCTTATTAAATCATTCATACCTGCATCAATTAGAATCCATTTAATTCCACCAATTTCCTTAACATAATTAACTCTTGAAACTAATATTCCTGCATCTCCAACTAGATATCTTCCGGGTTCTAGTATTATAGTTGAATTTTCATTGAATATTCTTCCAATTTGATCTGTAATTAATGGGAAGATTGATTTACAATATTCTTGGATCGATAATTCTCTTTCATTATCCTTATATGGAATTCCTAATCCTCCACCTAGATCAATTAACTTTAATTTTAAATTTAATTTATCATATACTTTTTTACAGAAATCTATTAGTTTTAATACTGCTTCTTTAAATGGTTTTAAACTTAATATTTGTGATCCAATATGAATATGTATTCCATTTACTTCAACATTTCTTATTTTCATTAACAATTTATATGCCTTAATTGCATCTTGTGAAGTTAAACCGAATTTGTGAATTTTCATTCCAGTACTAATGTATTTATGGGTTTCAGCTGGCACATCGAGATTAACCCTAACTCCTATTGAAGCAGTTAAATCTTGTTTCTCAACTATATTTTTAATATAATCTATTTCTCCGAGATTTTCAATATTGAGTAAAAGTATTTTATTTTCAATTGCCATTCTAATTTCATTTATAGATTTACTTACACCATTAAATACAATTTTACTTGAATCTACTCCAACCTTTTTTGCTGCATAAAGTTCTCCACCTGAAACTACTTCTGCTCCTGCACCTAAATTTTTGAGTAATTTTAGGAGTGCAAGAATATGATTTGCCTTATATGCATAGCATATTAAGGTGTTTTTCCAATATTTCTTACATGTTTCATTTAGTTTTTCATATTTCTCTTTAACTCTATCTCCACTGATAATGTATAGTGGTGTGCCATATTTTTCGGCTAAATCTATTATGCTTAAATTGTTTATTCTTAATTCTCCATTAATTATTGATAGATGGCTAGGTAGATTCAATTTAACTTAACTCCTATTAAGTGATTGTTGAGGCTAAAAATACTATTGCTCTTAATGCTTTATATGCAGTTAAGTAGTCTTCAAATTGGAAAGCTATTGTTCTACCATTAATTCTATTAACGAATGGAATTAATTCCGCTATTTCAGCCATTCCTGAATTTGTAAATTTAATTTCAATTTTTATTGGTGAATTGAATTTAAATGGCTTTATATTTCTAGCTTTTCCTAATGCTTTTTTAGCTTTATTTTTAATTAATTCTCGAATCTCTTGGGG
>CAZCCB010000055.1:4015-10154 GCA_964497155.1 uncultured Nitrososphaerota archaeon
ACAGTTACAATCTCTACTTCTTTAATTAAATTTTTAGCTTCATTTGTAACCATATTATCTCCAGTGACTAGTACTACTGGAACATTAAAGTATCCAGCTAGGGCTGCATTTAATCCCAATTCACCAATACTCATATCATTAACTTTAATATCATATATAATTCTACTTGAAATTGTATGATCTAATACTGCATTTTTAGTTCCAGCTTTAGCATGATAGCCTATGAAGAAAACTGCATTGAAATTTGAATTTATTCCCTGCATCATTCCAAGTGGTTTTGGTGAACCTGTAATTAGCTTTGCTTTGGGATGTAATTCTTCAAGTATAATATTTCTTTTAGCTCCATGTGCATCATTAACTATTATTTCTTCTGCTCCAGCTTCAATTGCACCTTCAATGGCTGCATTAATTTCTTCTGTCATAAGTTTTCTTGCTCTATCATATTCTCTTCCAGTTCTATCAGTATGTTCTGAATGAACTACTCCACATATACCTTCCATGTCGGCTGAAATGAATACTTTTAAGCTCAAATTTTCACCTCAAATAATAATTAATGATTATACTTTTAAGTAGCTAGTTTAACTTTAACTTGAAGGTGAAATTTTAATTGAAGCTTGGAGTATCTGGATTTAATGTTGGTAAGAAGAGTAGGAGTGAAAGTTTAGATTTTAGGGCTATTAAATCTGAATTTAAATTTTTAAGGAATATTGGTGGATGTGTTGATGAACTTATTTTTACTGAATGTGTTTTGGGTGATGAATTAACTGAATCATTGCTTAATAGGGGATTACTATTATATCCATCTCTTAGTGAAATGGAGAAGATTGGTGAAATTGCTAGGGAAGTTGGAGTTGAGATTGGTGGTCATGCATCATTTCTAGTGAATTTAGCTTCTCCAAATGAGAAGACTAGAAGGACTTCTAGGGGTCATTTAACTGCTTTATGTAAGAGAATTGAGGCTGCAAATGGAGTTTATGGTGTAACTCATCTTGGATTTTTAACTGGTAGGAGTGAATGTGAAGTAAAGAATATTGTTTTAAATGAATTGAAGAAAGTTTTAAGTGAAATCAAGTTTAATTTATTGATTGAGAATTCCGGTAAGAAGAGTGGTGTTGGCTCGCTTGAATTTGTAGTTGATTTGGCTAGTGAAATTGGTGTTAAAATTTGTTTAGATTGGGCTCACTTACACGCATATACTGGTGGGTCTATTAGAAGTGAGAATGATGTTATGAATATAATTAATTATATTGAGAAGAGGCTTGGAAGTTTTAATGATTGGATTCCAGTAATGCATATTTCTGGTATTAAGTATGGTGTTGGTGGTGAAATTGAGCATTTAGGTCTTCAGGAATCAGATTTTAATTGGATTGCTGTAATTAAAGTTTTGAACGAAACGGGTGTTAATGGAATTTTAATATGTGAAAGTCCTAAGAGATGGAATGGGGATTTAGAACTTTTAAGAAAAGCTTTGGCTGGAGAAAAAATTGAAGTTAAAAAACCAGTTCAGAGATCTATTATGGATTGGTTAAAAATGAAGTAGAAAAGCGAATTTAATTACCATTCGAATAATTCTACGTTTGCTCTTGGAACTATTACTCTTCTACCATCTTCAAGTTCAATTTCAACTACTCTTACTGGTGATTCTGTTTCTACTTTTTGTAGTGGAATTGGAAGTTTAACTACTTTTGCTAATGCTCCGAAGTATGGTGCTCTAATAACTCTAATTTTAGTTCCAGGTTGCATTCCACCGACATAGACTTCTTCTTCAATTGGTAATTCTAATGGATTAACCTCTAATTTTGGAATTATTATTTCTGGTCTAATTACTCCAGCTCTTATTTGGGTTGCACCATTGATTGCCGCTAATTCTCCTTCATTCTCCTTTAATAAATTAAATGTTTTCTTAGCCATTCTAATTTTGCCGAATCCTTCAGTTATTATTACTGTCATTGGAATGTCTTCGTGACCAGTTATTGCAACTCCAATTTCATATCCTAAGAAATCTGATATATCCTTGAAATCTACTCCACCTACAACTACTCCTTTAGCTCCATATTCCATTGCCTTCTTTAATACTTCAACTGAAGCATATGAGCCTCCAACAACTATTTTTCCTTCACATTCTGGAGTAATTTTATCTGGTGTTAATTCTTCTTCTGGGGATTTTACTGCAATATATATTTCTCCATGTCTTTCACCGCCAATACCAAATATTCCCTCAATAAATGTTGCTGCACATTCAATAATTACTCCCTCACGTGGAAGTACTTTAGTTACTATTCCGGGAACATATGCATCTATTTCAATTGGTATTGGTGGTTCTCTTAAAATTACTTGTCCAGTTACTTCGGATACATGTTCAATGTATCCATCTACTGGGGATTTAACTTCGGATTTAATTAATCCGAAGAATGCACGGTATTTTGCAATTACTTCACCCTTCTTTACTGGGTCTCCGGGTTTCTTTAACATGTAATGCATAAGTTCATCTGGCTCAACTCCAAGTATTGCTGCTGCACTAATAATTCTTATATCTCCAGGGAGATTTGTTCTAGCAACTATTGTATCATAATTAACTTTATCTCCCTCTTTAACCAGCACTTCACCTGGAATTGGAAGTCTCCTAGTTTTTCTAACTCTAAATAAGGGTGTTACTCTTAATCCGGGAGTATATGCATGGGCAGATTGACTCTCCTTTCCACTCATATTTATTCACCTTTAAATTTCTTCAACCTCCAAAATGCTTTCAGGATATGCATTTAGGGCTTTAAACCATGAGATTAACATTTTCCTTCTAGTTTCAAAGTCTTCAGGTAATTTTAATGGTCTTCCTCTAGCATCAATTATTATTCCTCCAGCTCCACCCCAAACTTTTGCTTCTCTCTTCTTACCCTTACCCATTCCTACATCGAAGTCTGATGATGGTTCTATAATTACTTTAGCTGTCTCCTCATCTCCTAATGGTATATTGGCTATTTCACCATAATTGACTACTTTCTCTACTACTTTACCATCTGGTAGGTAGGCTGTAACTTTAACTGCTGGCCCAGGTTTCTTAGCGTGACCGTCGAGTGCAATGCATGTTCCAAGTTTAACTATACAGTCTCTCTCGAATATTTCCATTGCAGCTTCTGGATATACTGTTGATAATACTCCTAGGTGTGGCATCATGAATATGCTATCACACATTAATCTAGTTACACCTTTAACTTGGAATGCATCAATTAATATTAATGCTGCTTGAACTCTTCTCGGTGTATGTGATAGTAATCCACCTGTTCCACCTACGAGTTGAATATTCATCATATCGATGTAAGTTTCCTCTTCAAGTGATTGCTCAAATATGTCTGCAATGGTTCTTCTTCTCTGCACTCCTCTTAGTCCTCTAGCTAATTGCTTATGATGTTCGAATCCAAGTCTAATTGCTTCTCTAGCAACTGCATGTTCAATCATTAAGTCGTCGAGTGTTTGTGGAAGTGTTGTTGGTCTAATCATTTTATTAGCTAATCTATTTCTAAGTTCCTTTTCATCAACTCTAAATGGTAGCCATCTCATAATATTCTTTGTTCCAGCTTCCTTCAATACATTACATATGCTATAACTCATCCCTAAATTTGCACTTACAGTTCTAACAAATTTACCTTCATAAACTGAATATACATTTGTTGTAGCTCCACCTAAACCTACACCTAAAACATTTATTCTCCACATTCTAGCTATGGTTCTAAACATCATTCCTTCTCCAGCTGGTGTAGGCATTACGGGAGCCATTACCCATTCAGTTAATTTATGATAACCGGGAGCATGAGCCATTACGTGCTCCATAAATAATCTATGAATGGCATCTCTAGCTGGCTCTACAACTTCAACTTCTAGTACAGGTCTAATATTATCTACGATTGTTAATTCAAATTTATCTCCCAAAACTTTCTTAATATGCTCTCTAGCATCTTTATTTCCAGCATAGACTATTGGTAATTTATATCCTAAACCGAATCTTGGTTTTGGTTCTGCTGCTCTAATTAGTTCTGCCATTTCAACTACATGTTTAATTGTTCCGCCGTCAGTTCCACCTGCAAGTAATATCATATCTGGTCTTAGGAATCTCATTCTTTCAATTTTCTTATGTGGTGGTCTTCCATCATCAATTGCCATTACATCCATTACAATTGCCCCTGCACCTAATGCTGCTCTTTCAGCACTTTCAGCAGTCATTGTTTTAACTACTCCTGCAACCATCATTTGTAAGCCGCCGCCAGCACTACTAGTTGATACATATAGGTCTACACCTACATTTTCACCTTGATATGGAATTATTATTCCTTGACCGTCATCTCTCAAAATTTTATGTCCAGTTAATTCCTCTACTTCTCTAATTGCATTTCTTAATCCCATTGTTACGTCTTCGAATGGCTTTTCAACTGTTGTTGGAGCTTCACCTGCACATATAAATCTCCAGTGACCATTAATTTTCTTGAAGAATCTAGCTTTAGTTGTGGTGCTACCTACATCCGTTGCAAGTATTACTTGCATTTTACTTACATCCAATTTTGAGAGATCATATCTACGCTCCATAGCAACCATCTCTTCACTCCTTTACAAACCTAAAGGGTCTAAGTAATCTCTAAATATAAGTCTTATCTCACGTATCAACTCTTGCATCACATAAATAAATTTTAATGTTAATTACTTTGGCTTTCACTCATAATTAATATTTGATATGCATTTTGAAATGCCTCATTTAATGCGCCTTTTAAGGTTAAAATTCTTATTGTCCATAAAATAATTAATGCTGCACTTGCAATTATAAGATATAATTCAAGAATTGGTAGAATAATTATAATTGCAAATAATAGAAATGAAATACCAAGCTTATATCCGCATCTCAAATATGAATCTTCAGATTGAACATAAATTTTAGCTTCACCAAAAATATCACTATAAATTAGATCGAAACCACTTTCCCTTGAAATTTTAACTTTAAATCCTCTTCTAGCCATTTCATCTGAAAATATTTTTAAGAAATCATCTTTACGTTCAACTATTTTAGGGAATATTTTTTCACTTATTGTTAAGTGAAGTGACATTAAGTCACCATTAAATAGCTTTTACTATTTAGATGTTAAGTAGTTTACGGTAATTAAATGAAGAATCTAATCTTCCTACCAGTTTCTAATGCACTTGTCAATTTTCTTCCAAGTTCACTTTCAATTCTAATTTTTAATCTACCCTTCTTATCGAGAGAAGCTGTTGTAATTAATTCTCCATCAACATATACGTTAACTATCCTATATGCGTAATCCTTTCCAAAATCAAATATTAAATTTGATTTTGTTTCTCTAACTGAATAATCAATTAACTCAATATTTCTAGTTAAGGTATATTCTTCCTCTTTGGGTAGGAGTTTAATTTTAACTCCAAGTCTCTTTTCCAATTTACTTATTACTTTACCATTTCTACCAATAATGTATGGCATTAAATTTCTCCTAACTTTAACTATTGCAAGTTTACTTGAAGCCATTTCAACTTCAGCTTCCCTATCAAATTGCCTTAAAAGCGATAATACTCTCTCACCAATTCTACCTGCCTCTTCAGCTGTAAGTTTTCTTACTGGAACAACTACTGTTTCTTCTCCAAAAGTATAGATTTCATATTCAACATCTCCAGTTTCAAAATCTCTAACTTCAATTACTGGTCTAGCTAAATCCTCATCAACCATTCCATGTGGAACCTTAACTGTTAATGATAATTCATAAACTTTTCTTACCTCACCATCTTTAATGAAGATAACAGTATCAATTACTTGTGGAATTACTCCTAAATCAACTCTACCAATAAATCTTTGAATAGCATCTATTGGTGATGATGCATGAACAACACCAATCATTCCAACTCCAGCCAATCGCATATCAACAAATACTTGAAAATCTCTTGACTTCCTCAATTCATCGAAAATCGTGTAATCTGGTCTAACTAGTAATAATATGTCTGCTGTTTTCACGAAATCCCCTTCAAGTGGAGCATATTGAGTTATTTCCGGGCCGACTTGAAGGTCTCTTGGAGCCTCCATAGTCTTTACAATTGCATTCTTCTCCCTATAATAGAATTCAGCTAATGCTGAAGCGAACGTAGATTTACC
>CAZCCB010000056.1:0-2036 GCA_964497155.1 uncultured Nitrososphaerota archaeon
ATTTTGGAGGTCTCGCTGCACTCAAAAACGTTAATTTTAGAGTGAATAAGGGGGAGATCGTTGGCCTAATAGGCCCCAATGGCGCTGGAAAAACCACTCTATTCAACATTATAAGCGGATTTATACCACCAACATCTGGATCTATTAAGTTTATGGGAGTAGAAGTGACAAAACTAAAACCACACCAAATATGTAAACTCGGTATTGGAAGAACATTTCAAATAGTAAAGCCATTCATGAACACAACGGTAATTGAAAACGTCATTGCAGGAGCACTTTTTGGAGGAAAAGAGAAAATGGATTTAGATGAGGCAAGAAGGGTGGCTAAAGAATTTTTGGAATTCGTTGGGTTGAAACATAAAATGAATGTATTAGCAAAGAATCTTAATATAGTTGAGAGAAAATTCGTCGAAATATCTAGAGCACTAGCTACACGACCTAAACTCCTCCTTCTAGATGAACCGCTGGCTGGACTAAATCCAGCAGAAACAATGGAGGCAACTAAATTAATAAGGCGCATAAGAGACGAATTAGGAATAACAGTTTTCTGGATTGAACATGTTATGAAGGCTATAATGAATGCTGCTGAGAGAATAATAGTATTACACTATGGAGAGAAAATTGCAGAAGGGACTCCTAAGGAAATAGCAAGAAATAGGAGGGTAATAGAAGCCTACCTAGGTGAAGAATATATAGGGTGAACTGTGATGTTAGAAGTAAAAGATATAACGGTTGGATATGGAGAGCTCGTCATATTGAGAGATATCAGCATAAAAGTTGATAATGGAGAATTCGTTGCAGTAATAGGTTCAAATGGTGCTGGAAAAACTACATTACTTAAAACAATTTCAGGACTACTCAAACCGAGGAAAGGTCAAATAATTTATAATGGAACTAGAATAGATGAGCTGCCGCCGCACGAAATAGCTAACTTAGGTGTAATTTATATACCTGAAGGGAGAAGACCGTTTCCATATTTAACTGTTAAGGAAAACTTGGAGCTAGGTGCATACGGTCGAAGAGCTAGGGAGAGAATAAATGAGAATTTAGAATTTGTATATCAATTATTCCCAATATTAAAAGAGAGAAGTAATCAGTTAGCAATAACCTTGAGTGGCGGTGAACAGCAAATGCTAGCTATAGCGAGAGGACTAATGGCTTCACCAGAAGTTATGATGCTAGATGAACCATCTCTTGGACTAGCTCCAAAAATTGCAGCTAGGATATTTAATGTAATTAAGAAACTTCATGAAGAAGAGAAATTAACAATACTATTAGTTGAGCAAAATGCTAGGAAAGCGCTTGAATTAGCAGATAGAGCATATGTACTTGAAACTGGAAGAATAGTACTTGAAGGTACTGGTGGAGAATTGCTAAACAATGAACATGTAAAGAAGGCGTATTTAGGACTTTAACACGGCTTCTAAAGCTCTCCTAATATATGGGTAGACACCTTCAGGCATCATTCTAACTACTAGTATGATTAAGAGTCCATAAAATATCAAGTGGACACCAGCATAACCTCCACCTAAGAAGGCAAGTATAGTTTGTCTAAGGGTAATTAGTATCATTGAGCCCATAATTGGACCGAGAAATGTACCAGTACCACCAACAAGGCCAATTATAATAATCTCTTCTGATCTCTCTAGAGTCATGACCGTATCGGGTCTAATATATCCAGTTAATTGAGCGAAAAATGCTCCTCCGAGAGCGGTGAAGAATGCGCTTAATAGGAGAGCTATCATCTTATACTTAAAAGTGTCTATTCCAATTGAGGATGCAGCTTCTTCATCCTCTCTAATAGCTCTCAAAGCAATCCCCAAACTTGAAGTTTCAATTTTCTGGCAAATATATGAGAGGATCAAGAGCATTCCTAAAGCAGTATAGCACCAGTGTAGTACATCTTCAAACTGAAAGTAAAGTGGAGAGCGGGTAATTGGGAGAATTATCCCTAGCGGTCCATTAGTTATGAAGTCAAACTTTAAAGTAAGTAGTCTAACCATCTCGGCAATAGCAATAGTAGCTAAAGCAAAATA
>CAZCCB010000056.1:2046-10114 GCA_964497155.1 uncultured Nitrososphaerota archaeon
CCTCTAAGTTTAAGTGTTGGATATCCAACTATAATTGCGAGGAGACATGCACAAGCCCCACCAATCCACATGCCAATCCAAGGTGAAAGTCCATATTTAGTAAATAGAATTGAGGAAGCATAAGCCCCAATACCGAGAAAAGCTGCATGACCAAATGATAGCTGACCAGCATAACCATAGAGTATGTTCCAACTTTGAGCCACATAGGCCCAAAAATAAATTAGAGTAATCACGTAAACTACATAGTATAATCCTAAAACTCTGAAGATTGCTGGTATTAGAACTGCAAGTATAAGTACTATTAGGAAAGTAGGTGAAATCACCTTTCTATATAATTCGCCAAGCTTTTCCAGCAAACTCTACCTCCTTCCCATTAATCCTCTAGGTCTTAAGTAGAGAACTATGAGAAAAGCAGCATAAACTAGCAAGTAGCTGTAAGCCGTACCAAAAATTATAGCACCAAGGCCCTCCAAAACACCAATTATTAATCCAGCTATAAACAAGCCCAAAAAACTAGCTAAACCGCCTAAAACAACAACAACAAAGCATATTAGACACCAAGCCAAACCCACATATGGATATATATAGTAAAATGTAGCTATCAATGTCCCAGCGACGCCGGCTGAGGCACCTGCAAGAGTTAAAGTTAATAGCCTAATTTTTTCAGTGTTTATTCCAACTAAACTTGCAACTTCCGGATCACCAATAAGTTCAGATGTAGCTAATATTGCTTTTCCAGTGAAAGTTTTCTTGAAAAAGATATATACTAAAGAGATAACTGCAACAGAGAATATGAAGGCCATTAAGTGGGCAGCTGAAAGTCTGATAATACCGAGCCGAAGAACCATTGCGGGATACGGATTTGGTGTAGCATAGTAATTTTGTTTCCATAGTGCCTGAGCTAAACCAACCATTATTGACGACAAGCCGAAGGTAGTTAGAATAGTTGCTAATGCACCGCCCTTCATAACTGGCTCAACTAAATATTTCTGCGTAAAATAACCTATTACAGCAACTAGAACTATGTTTATGGGCATTGTCCAGAAGGGATCAATACCTAGTAGGACGACGAGCCAGTAAGTAGTATACATTGCTATCATAATCCATTCTCCATGAGCAAAGTTTATGACGTGCATAATACCCCAAGCTAATCCAAGCCCAGTTGCAGCTAGTGCATATATACCTCCAAGCACTAAGCCGAATGCTATTATTTGTGCTAGTACATCAAGCATTTATCTCACTAATTATGAATAAAAAAGCTCGATTTTAAATAGTTATTGTTTAGGTACGATTTTACCTTTATAGATTAACTGAATGTATGAATTTTATTCTATATCTATGAAATTAAGGTTATAAGTAAAGTTGTATTATGTATATTTAGAGATCCCCGAAAGTTGAATTTTATTCAAGGTGGTTAGGATGGCTAGAAGGGTGTCACCCAGACTTCTATTAGGAGTGGTAATTTTAATAATAGTGATATGTGCAGTTGCGGGCTACTATGTATATGAAACATACTTTAAGCCTCCAGTAATCAAAGAAGTGAAAATTGGAGTAGTATTGCCACTAACAGGACCAGCTAGTAAAGAAGGTTGGATTGCTAGAAGAGGTATAGAGTTAGCTGTTGAGCACATAAATAGAAAGGGAGGAGTCAAATCACTAGGTGGAGCAAAAATAGTTCTCATATTTGCTGATAGTCAAGGTAAGCCTGAAGTCGGAATGGCAGAGGCTGAACGACTAATAACAGTCGAAAAAGTTCATGCTTTAACAGGTTGTTATCAGAGTGCAGTAACTCTACCAGTAGCTGGAGTAGCTGAAAAGTATAAGATGCCATTCATGGTTGCTGATGCAATTTCAGATGCAATAACAGAGCAGGGGTATAAGTATGTATTTAGAGTTCATGGCAAAGCATCTTGGTACGGTAGAGATGCAGTACGTTTTATAGTGGATATGAATAAGAAGTATGGAACGAACTTTAAGACAATAGGTTTAGTTTATGAAGATGACGAATTTGGCAAGTCAAGTGCTGAAGGATTTAAGAAGTACTTGAAGGAATTAGCACCTGAATACGAAATAGTATTTGAGGAACCATATCCACTAACCATAGCAGACCTAACACCACTAGTAACCAAGTTGAAAGCAGCTAATCCAGATATAGTAGTACATGTAGCTTATGTAAGTGATGCAATTCTATTTATGAAAGCACTTAAGGTTTCAGGCTGGTATCCAAAAGCATACTTAGGATTAGGAGCGGCAGGACAGTCACACTGGGATTACATAAAAAGTCTAGGTAAAGATGTCGAGTATGTATTTACTCAAACCGAATGGCAGCCCGATCTACTCCTATCAAAGAAACTTGCGAGATTTAAATGGGTAAATGATGAGTATAAGGCAAAGTATGGTGAAGACATGGTAGGTATAGCAGCTGACTGCTATACTTCAACATGGATTCTATATTACGCAATTGAAAAAGCTGGATCAGTAGATCCAGATAAGATAAGAGATGCTTTGGCATCTATAGTTCTGGAACTACCATCAGAAGAAATACCAGTAATTCTACCATACCCAAAGATTGACTTAACAAGACCTGATGGACAAAATCCATACACTGCAATATGTGTAGCACAAATACTTGAAGGAAAATTCAGAATAGTTTGGCCAGTTGAATATGCAACAGTGGAAGCAGTTTGGCCAGCTCCTTCATGGGGAGAAAGATCTTCATGAACTTCTTCATACATTTATTTATTTTTATTTATTTTACCCTTACTACTATGTATAAAGAAATAATAAAAAGTTAAATTGAAATTATCTACTTAATAACATCTTCAAAAACTTTAGGTCTTCGCCACAGTGGATAAGTGTTCTTATTATATTCTCTTATCTTCTTTAGCAACTCTTTATCTATTTCTGCCAATGCCATACACTGATAAAAGCCACTCGCATAACCTATTATCTCACCTTCAGGATTAGCTATAACGCTTGGTCCCATGTAATATAGGGGATATGGGCCTATTTGCTCCTCTCTAAGTCCAGCTCTATTTGAGGCGATAAAATAGCACTGTGTTACATATGCATAAGTTGAAGCAATTGCTGGAACTAAATAGGCCCATCTAACACTCCAATTTAAAGGCCAACATATTATTTCAGCGCCCTTTAAAGCATATACTCTTGGTATCTCAGGAACATTAGCATCAACATCTATTAAAATTCCTATTTTTCCAAGTTCTGTATCGAATACATGCAAGTCATTTGAAGGAGTTATGCCAAGTCCTACTTCATGTTTAGATGGATGATTTTCAGGATGTGTTTTACGTTGCTTACCTATCACTTCACCCTTAGGATTCACTAATGTACTTGTATTATAAATCTTATCATTCTCAATTTCTAAAATTGTTCCAACTACAATATATGCTTCAATTTCCTTAGCCTTCTTACAGAATTCTTTTATAGTGGGACCATCAGGAATAGGCTCAGCTATTTTCTTAAGTTCATCAAGACTCTTATTTTTTGATGGACATTCTGTTAAGAAGTATTCTGGATATACTATTAACTTTGCTTTGCACTCTGCAGCTTTGTCAGCCATTTTTAATGCATTCTTTAAATTTTCATCTCTTGAGAATGATCTTATCTTCATTTGTATTGATGCTGCAATAAATCTCATTTATTGCCCCCAACTATAAAGTTAAAAGTATGTAAGTTTAAATGCTTTTCTCTATGGCTACGGGTGGAGAGTTCAAGTTAAGTACTAATAGTTTTTTGCTTCAATAGCTTTAAACATTGTTCAATAACTTCAATGCTTTTATCTATTTGCTCTATAGTTATTACTGCTGGAGGCAATATTCTTATGACGTTTTTATACCATCCTTGACCAGCTGGTAGTATTAACCCCCTCTTTAAGGCTTCATATTTTAGTAGGATAGATTCCTTAACTGCTGGCTCTTTACTTCTTCTATCCTTAACTAGTTCTACTCCAATCATTAGTCCTTTTCCTCTTACATCGCCAATGATCTCGTATTTATCTTGAAGCTCTTTCAGTCTTTTAATGAAATATTCTCCGAGCTTAGCTGCTCTTTCATAGAGTTTCTCCTCAATTATTACTTCGAGGGCTGCTAAAGCAGCTGAGCAACTGAGGGGATTACTACCATATGTAGTATAATAGAGTATTGGTTCAACATCAAATGCGGATGCAACTTCTTCACTTGCAAGTGTCGCTGATATAGGAACACCTCCACCCAAAGCTTTAGCTACGGTTATAATATCTGGCTTAATATTATATAGCTCAGCAGCCCATAATTTTCCAGTCCTACCAAGACCTGTATAAACTTCGTCCAAAATGAGTAGCAACCCATATTGCCTTAATATTTTCTCAATAATGTTAAAGTAACCATTAGGGGCTGGAATGTTTCCCGCTGTTCCTTGAATTGCTTCAACAATGAAAGCTGCAACGTCACCACTACATTGAAATTTTAGAGCATCATTTAAAAGTCTTGCACATTGAATGTTACAGCCAGGATATTCCATTCCAAGTGAGCATCTATAACAATAGTATGAAGGTATATGGATAAATCCTGGCAAATAGGGGCCCATACCCTTTTTATAAGCCCACCATCCAAGCGCACTTCTTGAGCCATAAGTTCTGCCATGAAATGCTCCATATAAAGCTATAAACTCGAATCCACCAGTTTTCTTTCTAGCTAAATATAAAGCTTCCTCTACAGCTTCAGTTCCAGCATTTGCAAAAAAGCATTTCTTAAGTGGTTTAGGAGCTATTGAAATTAGCTTCTCAGCCAATATCAATGCGGGCGGAGTATGAACATCAGAGCCATAACATATTAACTTCTCTGACTGCCTCTTTATGGCATCAACAACCTTTGGATGACAATGACCTATAAAGTTAACTCCATGACTGGAGAAGAGATCAATGTACTCTCTCCCCTTAGAGTCTTTTACAATTGCTCCTTTAGCTTCAACTATAAGTATTGGCATATCAGCATACATTCGCTTCACATTCGGCATGAAATATTTATCATACATCCAGAAGTTATTCTCTATTTTCATAATCATCAGTTTATTCTATTTACTTAATAAATTTAAAGCTTTTCTAAGTGAAATTTCATTGAAATAGGTTAAGCGAAGTTTGCTTACTTGAACCTTGTTAACATATAGTCATGAAATAATTTTAGGCTACTCATACTTCAGCCATTAATGGTGTTATTAATAACTTTATATCTTGATTAATTCTTATTTTGTCGATATCCTCAATATCTATTTCATGACCGTTAACCATAGTAATGATACTCATTTCTTTTATTATTTTACATATGTCGATATTAAATTTTTGATTAATTACTCTAATTATTTCATTAATTGCCATACTTGATTTATTAATTCTAATGCCGAATTTAATGGTAGTAAGTTCTTTCCCTATGAGTATCTTCGGGCTAGACTTAATATGAGTATTTCAATTTCAATATTTTCATGTGCCTTAACTATTCATTAATGCCCATATATAATGGATATAACGAAGTCTAAATTAAGTTCTTTCAGCTTTTCCTTTAACGGTCTACCTTGATCATCATATCCACGCTCCCTGTAGTATTCCTCGAGCATTATGTCTAATTTTACTATTTGACCCTTAACTGCACCGTCAGGTATCGGTTCTTTCAAAAATCTTTCAGGTAATGTATCATCTTTACGGGTTATGCCCATCTTTACATTGAAGGCTCTCTCTATGAGCCATATTCTCTCTGCTGCCTTCATTAAGTCCTCCAATTTAACTTTAATTCCAGTTGCAGCAACATAAAGATCAGCTAGAAGTGTTAATGGTACTCTTGGGAAGAAGTAGTTGAACTTGCATGCTCCTATGGCATCAAGCATTATGCAAGCATCTTGATGGATCTTTGTAATTCTACCCTTACCTACTTCAGTGAATGGGTCAACCTTAGTGTCTAAGCCTATTTCTGGATTTAGAATTCCACGTTCTACATAGCCTGGGCTACCTCTATTGTGGCATGCTCCTCTATTTGATGTAGCGTATTGCAGGCCCATAGCTTTTAACCTATATGGATTGTGCATTGGAAGTTCGAGTCCCTTCACATGTATCGCGTACTTTTCAGCACCTTTACCTATAATTTCAGCTGCACGCTTAACTCCTTCTCCCAAGATAGCTCCGAAGCCTTCCTTCTTTGCTATTAACTCTACCATTTTTAACATAACATCTGGGTCACCCCACTCTAAGCGGATTCCTCCAGTGTCTTTTTCAGAGATTATGTTTTTCTCGAAGAGTTCCATTGCAAAGGCTATTGCTGAGCCTGTTGAAATAGTGTCTATTCCATAGTCATTGCATATGTAGTTTGCCTTAGCAATAGACTTAAGGTTAGAATTCATGATTAATGAGCCTAGAGCTGCAATAGTTTCATATTCAGGACCTGCAACTTCACCTGGCAGTTTATATGGTCCTTCTTCAATTTTCACTACTCTACCACATGCTATTGGGCATGCAAAACACGCTTTACTTCTGACTAATATTGTTTCAGCCATTTTCTGCCCACTAATTTCATATGCCTCAGGGAATGTGCCTCTCGTCCAATTCTTTATTGGTAAGTTGCCTATTCGTTCAAATGCTACGACTCCAGCTGAAGTACCATAAGCTCTGAAGTTTTTAGCAGCTGCGCTTTGCACTATAATTTTTAGTATTTTCTCCCTTACTTCATTAAATCGAGCTTCATCAGCTACTTTTAATTCTTTTTCACCTTTCACGGCGATGGCTTTGAGGTTTTTGGATCCCATGACAGCTCCTAATCCACATCTTCCTGCAGCTCTCCAGTCGTCGCTTATGACATTAGCTATTCTCACGAGTTTCTCACCTGCAGGTCCTATACCTATTATGCTTGCTTTTGAATTCTTGAGCTCCTCTTTAATTGCTTTAAATGCCTTATGATGTCCAAGTCCCCTTAATTTTAATGCATCCCTAATTTCAACATTATCCTCAGTTATCCACAAGTATACTGGTTTCTCCGCTTTACCTTTAACTACAACTGCATCATATCCTGCCCACTTCAATTGAACCCCAGCAAATGCTGAAAATATCGCGTCACCCCAGCCGTTGGTTAGTGGAGACTTGGAAATGACTATGGACTTGTTTATTGCAGGCCCTCTTGTTCCAACGAGTGCTCCAGTAGCCCAGATAAATAGGTTTTCTGGGTCGTATGGATCAGTTTGCTTATCTACTTCTTCAAGCATTATTTTGGCGGCTATTCCTAGCACCCCAATATACTTCTTTGCTTCCTCCACATTCCAAGTCTCTACTTTAATGCTGTTTGTGGATAGATCAATTCTCAAAATTTTTCCAGTTAGAACTTCAATCATTAGATATCACCAATACATTATTAGTAAATTTGTTTTAAGATAAGCCTTTTGTACTAACTAGTTATTTAGATGCTTACATCAGAGCTTAATTAACCGCTAATCCAGTTAGGTAATTATACGCTTCTCTATCATAAATAACGGGTGGTGATACAAATGCTAGTTATAAGATTTAAGAATTACAAGAATATCATGCTCCATGACAGGAGTTGAGGAGAGCGTTAAATTGAAAGTCAAGCTATTGAGTGACTCCAAATATTTCATAGAAACATTTGTGGAAATCGCTACATAGTAGCAAAGGGGATATAAGAAGTGAAATAAAGACACTTGCAAAGCGGCTCGAAATTAAAATTTTGGAAAGCTAATCATAGTGCACTTGAAGTTACCGAGCTTTATTTGCCATATTCTCCATAACATTCCTCTAAACTCTCTAATCATATTAGCAGTATCAATATTTATGGATATAGTTCACGGCGTCAACAGCATAGTAAGCATAAGCATGGAGCTATTTTATCTAAGCATTCAACTATTACTGCTACATTACTCCTATACCTCCAATATATACATATCCACTCCAGTGCCCTCTCTTCACTTCAAATACTGGACATTCATATTGGCGGCCAACTTATAGTTGATCCTATGAATATAACGTTATTTGTGGAGTTATTTTAGAAGCTGCTCTCCAGCATTATATGAATGGAATAAT
>CAZCCB010000057.1:0-6181 GCA_964497155.1 uncultured Nitrososphaerota archaeon
TTATACCAACCTTTGTAAATTAAAATTGGATTTCGAAGTGAAATTATTGACTAAGGTTAATTGGGATGAGGATGCAATTAAAATGACATTTGTAAATGAAGAATTGAAGAAGAAAATCGAATATTACATAGCTATTGATTTTGGAAGAATTACTGGTCCAATATTACTTGGATATGTAGTTGACCTTTATGGATTTAATATTGGATTTCTATCATTATCAATAATATTCCTAATATTTGCATTCATAATATCAATTTTAAGGATAAATATAATGCGAGATATGGCGAATAATAATCTATAATTATCCATTTAAATAATATAATTAAATTGATGAATAAGTCAATTATATTTATGATAATATTCATAGCGAATTTAATATCAACATTTAACTTATTCCATAACCATAATTCATTAAATAATATCAGTTCAATAGAAAACTGTACTACTATAATTGTTATGAATGATGCTTCATTTGATGGAGGAATAATAGTAGCTAAAAATAGAGATTTAAGTGAACTTGAACTTCAATGGCTATATTATTCACCTAGAAAATTTCATCCACCAAGATCAAAAGTAAAATTACAATACATTGAAATTCCACAAGCACCAGTAACATGGGCATGGATTGGTTCAAAATCATATACTAAGAAGTGGGGAATTGGAATGGGAATAAATGAATGGGGATTAATTATAGTTGATAATGATGCACCAACAAGAGAGCCATTGGAGGGAATTAAAGGTCTACATGACAACGATATATGCAGACTAGTTTTAGAACGATGTAGAACTGCATATGATGCGGTATTATTTATAGGTGAACTAATAGAGACTTATGGGCATTCATTTACTGGAGAAATATATGTTGTAGCAGATCCAAATGAATGCTAGATAGTAGAGGCAGCCGGCCACCACTGGGCCGCCATTAAAATTAGAAGTGGAATTAAAGTTATAGCAAATCAATTCCAAATAACAACCCAATGGAACCTTGCAAGTCCAGACCTAATTGAATATGCAATTAAAATGGGATGGTGCAAATCACCGGAAGAATTCAATTTTGCAAAATGCTATTCACCACCAAGCTATCCATATAAATCCTCAATAACGAGAATTAATAGAGCATTAAATCTATTAAAACCGAAAATAGGTAATATAACAATAAATGACATTATAAAGGTTCTCTCAGATCATTATGAAGGAACATCAATGTATAGGAAACCGCCACATCAAAATAAATCTTATAGAACCATATGCACGAAAAGAACAGTTGCATCAATGATAGCCCATTTAAGAAAATGGCTTCCAAGACAACTACAATTAATATGGTATTGCATGTCAAGTCCATGTATAAGCATTTACATACCAATATATTCAGCAGTAACAATGATACCAGAACCATATAAAAATGGAATTGGAAATAATTGGGAACACTACGACCCTAAATCTGCATGGTGGATATTTAAGAAATTACAAACAATAATTGACTTTAATTATGATAATTTACATCCAATAGTACGTGAAAAATGGGATAAATTATTCAATCAAATAATAAGTGAAACAGTTAAATTTGAAGAGGAAATATTAAGATTAATTAATCAGGGAAGAGAAAATGAAGCAATAAATCTAATAAATAATTTTACTTCAGAAAAACTGCTTAAAGCATATTATATTGCAAAGCAACTTATAAGTGAATTAAAAATGAAAGCTGAGCATCAAAAAACTAAACAATTATTAAACATTCAAATAACAATAATGTTACTAATAACATTAACTATAATATTAATATTATACTTTAAATTAAAGTATATTAAAAGCTAAATCTAGCTAAATAATTCTCCTACCAAAACCATTTGGAGTAGCACTATTATCATAAGCTTCCTCAACATGAAATATGTATACTGGTCTATCACTACGATTTTCAGGTGGAGTATAATGATATGAATCATGAACTAAATTAACAAATTTATGATAAACATCATCAACATGAATTGTAATAATTCCCCTCAATTCAAAACTAATAATTGGAGGCTGATAAAAAACTAAGCAAGCCCTACTACATTTTTGAACAATATTCCATGTATGCTTAGATGAATTAACCCTCCTCTTAGCCAATTCAATAGTACTAAGAACCTCAAAATCAATACGCCTATAAGCCTCATTTTCATCCAAATAAACATGCTTAAGCAAAAGCTTAATTCCCCTCCTAGCATGATCCTCCCTAAAAATCTTAGCTTCAGACTTATTACTCAATATTTTACGATAAACTTCATCAGACCTCCTCATATGATCCTCAAAATCCTTAATAGCCTCCATTAAAAATTCCTTTTTCAAAACATAACCTATACCAATAACTTTACCATTAACCTCAATTTCACCATCATCTCTAACCATAGCAGTACATAAAACTGGAGTATGCTTCATAAACTCGATCAAAAATCTATTATCCATAGAAATTTTATTTTCAAGAACATCTCTAAGCAATTTCCTTCTAGGAAAGTAGTTCCACCTTAAAAATTCATTTGGAAGTCTAGTCATAATTATAATTATTTTATCATTAGAATTTAAATTTAATTATGTTAAAGCATTGGATTAAATAGTTCAGATATTAATCTGGAATTATATGTGTTCCAGTTTTGCCTTCCAGTGCTTCTACAGCCTTATCTAATGCTGTAATAATTGCTCTTTTACCTTTACCTCCCCACTCAAGAAATCTTATACATGCAAGAACTTTTGGAGCCATACTTCCAGCCCAAAAATGTCCTTCAGCTAAGTATTTTTTTGCTTCACTAACTGTCATTACATCTATGGGTTTCTGATTAGGTTTTCCATAGTTTAAATATACTTTCTCCACATCAGTTAATATTAAGAATATGTCTGGATCAACTATTTCAGCTAGCCGCTCACTAGCTAAGTCTTTATCAATCACTGCCTCAACTCCACTAAGTATTCCTTGCTCATCTTCGAATACAGGTATACCTCCACCGCCACATGCAATAACTACTGCACCCAATTCAACAATTCTCCTTATTGTATCTGCTTCAATAACTCTAATTGGATCTGGTGATGGAACAACCCTACGATAAACTTTACCTGTACCAGGTTTAACCTTCTTAATAATTATGCTTGGATTTTCCTTCTTAATCTTCTTCATTTCATCCATGGTGTAGAATGGACCTACAGGTTTGCTTGGATCTTTAAAGTCTGGATCATCTCTACTAACTAGTACTTGAGTTATTACTGATATCACTGGAGTATTAATTCCCTCCTTACTCAAGTAATTTATTAGTGTTTGCTGAATCATATAGCCGATTTGCCCTTGCGTCATCGCATTAATGATATCTAAAGGTTGAGCTGGTACACCATATTTTTCTCCAGCTTCCTGCTGAATTAGTAGTGCTCCAGCCTGAGGACCATTACCGTGAGTAATTATGAGTTGATGACCCCTTTTAATTAATTCTACTAGATAAGTGCATGCTCTACCAACATTTCTGAACTGCTCTTCATAGGTTCCCTTTTCATCAGGTAATTTAACAGCATTACCTCCGAGAGCAACAAGTATTCTAGACACAGTTAAATTTTAATGTAATTGAATTATAAAGCTTACTAATTTGATTAAGGCTATCTAATTATTAGTAAATGACATTTTTGTATACTTTCCATGAATAATAGTGCTTCATATAAAGTAGTTTGTTATGTAACTTATAATGTTTACTTTCATAGCAAGTTAGTTAGCAGTTTGAGTTATTTAATGTAACAGTTTTATAAATAACTTGTACGACAAAGTTCAAATGCATAGAGAACGACGTTATAATGATGACAGTATATGGAAAAGACATGCGATGAAATTAAGATTTCACAAATACTTGGAGGATATTGATTTATCAACTGAACTTTTTCTCTTCATTGATCAGCTAGTTTCCTTAATGCCATATAGAGTACTTAAAAAATTAGCTGAAAGAATTAATGATGAAAGCTTTATACTAAGTACTATAGACTCATAATGGCTAAATTTAAGGTGTCATTAAAGAAACTTAGCTTAATGAAATCAAGAGATATTATTCCCGAAGATAGTATTAAGAGAAAGATTTTCTTAATAATTCCTTCAGAAAGGCAGTTAGGTATCGTTAAGGGTAGATGGAATGAGTGGGCATGGAAAGATAAGACTTATACTGGTGAATGTGCACCATTAGTGAGCGGATGGATTAAAGATGTACTGTCAATAAGAGATGCTTTGAAATCTGAAGGTATAGAAACTATAATCTTCACTGATAATACGATTATAGATAAGGTTAGAGAATTCACTAGTAGCTCTGAGGTGAAAGCACTTGATATACCACCTTACCTAGCTAAAATTGGTTATGTTAGGGATCAAAGTGTAACATGGTTTAACTATCCAATAATTGGAAATATGGCCTTGGATATTAGACGTGGTGAAGAAGCCGTTATTAATGAAGTATATGAAGTTTTACGTTTACCCCCACTCGTTAGAGCTAGATGGGAAGAAGTTGAGGGTAAGCTAGTAAGAGCGAAAATGGAAGGTGGAAATTTTATTGTAATTAGGTCTGATGATAGGTCAGTTATATTAACTGGTATTGGTGTTAGAGGTTCAAATACTGCTACTTTTAAGTTCTTAGCTGAAATACTTCCAAGTAGTGTCGAGCTATATGGTGTTCCACTAGCTGGCTATATTAGAGATTGGAAGTTTGGAGCAGCTCATTTAGATGTGGTTTTCTACATATTGGTGAAGTTGATGGTACTAAATATGCACTTGTAGATCCATATAGAATGGGTTTCTACTCAGTATTGAAATATGATAAGGAGACTGGAGAATTTTGTATGGTTGAGTTAGGTAAGCTTTTAAGGAACTTGAAATTGTGTTGGAAGAACCGCCTAGACATGGCTCAAGTCTAATAACTATGGTTAATGCACTTAATTTAGGTGGGGGAAGCTAGTTGTGGATGAGAGAAATAAATTAGCAAATAATTTTCTCGAGAAAAATTTAGGTGTTGAGCTGGTTGAAGTTAAAATACCACAAATTGAAGCTGGTGGTGGAGGACCAAGATGTGCAACTCGAGATATCTATTGACGAAATTACTTAGTCCAATAGCTACGTGAATTCTTTAATTTAAGAAATAAAATTAAGAGGGTTGTTTATATTCTCCCACCCATTGTCAGTACCATAATTGCTTTTTGTGCATGTAATCTGTTTTCTGCTTGGTCAAATATTACTGATCTAGGGCTTTCAAGTACTTCATTAGTTGCTTCATATCCTCTATCGACGGGCATGCAGTGCATGTATATTGCTTTTCTACTACATCTATCCATTATATCCATATTGCAAATCCAGTCCTTATGTTTATTAAATAGCTCCATTATTTTATCAAACTCAGGCTTTTCTGTATTTGGCGGTAAGAATTTGAGGCTAGTCCATGATTTCGCATATACTATGTCTGCTCCATCACATGCCTCTTTCATATCATAGCATATTTCAAATGATCCACCATAAGTATCTGCATATTGCTTTGCTTTTTCAACTATTTTTGGATCAATTTCCAAACCTTTTGGATGTGCAAGTACAACATCCATACCAAATTTAGTTGCTAAAAGTACTATTGACTGTGGTACGCTAGTTGGTTTCCATGGGCTTGGTGAGTAGGCCCAGCTCATGACAAGCTTTTTACCTTCGGGGTTATTGAATTTTTCAATTATAGTCATCATATCAGCCATTGCTTGGCATGGATGATACATGTCGCATTCCATATTTATTATTGGAATGGTTGCCCACCTAGCAAATTCTCTAACAACCTGATTCCCTTGTCCATAAACCCAACCAGTTGGTGTACCGAAAATTCTAATCGCAATTCCATGACCATATCTGCTCAAAACTCTTGCCGTATCTGCTATTAACTCTCTTGTTTCAACTATTTTTGCTATTGGTGGAGCTTTTTCTTCACCGGGCATTGCAGGCTTATATATTGTTTCTGGTACAAGGTAGTGTGCATGTCCCCCTAATTGTGTCATTCCTGCTTCAAAGCTATTTCTAGTTCTTAATGATGGATTGTAGAATATCATGAATAATGTCTTTCCCTTCAAGTACTCATGAGGTTCTCCTCTTGCAAACTTTCTCTTTAAGTCAAATGCAGTTTCAAGTACTGTTTCAAGCTCTTCTCTAGTCCATTCATCT
>CAZCCB010000057.1:6191-10001 GCA_964497155.1 uncultured Nitrososphaerota archaeon
AGAGTAGAAATCTGGCAAGTCCATATGCTCTTAAGTATTCAAGGGATAGCGTAACTACAAATGAACCGATAACTGGACCAATAAGTGTACCTGTTCCTCCAAGAAGAGTCATTGTTATGATATCTATCATATATGCTGAACCCATAATTGCAGGTGTAAGAATCAATACGTAGTGCGCATAAAATGCACCGCAAAGTCCAGCAATGAAATTGCTAATTGCAAATGCTAATAACTTTACTCTAGCTATATTTATCCCTATAGATGCTGCAGCATCTTCAGATGTTGCTATTGCTTTAAATCCTAGGCCAAGCTTTGAATTAACAATGTACTTAAGCCATAAGTATGAAACGAAGAATATGATTAGTACTAAGTAGTAGTATGGAACTCTTACTCCTCCTCCAAAAGTTATTGGACCTATATCTGGAAATGGTGGAATACCCCATAATCCAAGTTCTCCTCTAGTAATTTCAACTAGGTTGCAGCATGTTATTCTAGCTACTTCTGAGAATGCTAGGGTTGCTATAGCTATATATGGTGCCCCTCTAAGTCTTAGACATGGTGCACCAATCATTAGGCCAAAGAGTGCTGATATGGTTCCACCTATAAACATAGTTATCCAGGGAGAGATATTCATTCTCATTGATAGTAGAGCTGAAGTATATGCTCCTACTCCAAATGATGCTGCATGACCGAGAGTAAATATTCCAGCATAACCCCAAGCTAAATCCCAGCTCATTGCAAGTGTCCCGAAAAGCAGTGCTAATATAAGTACATGAATTATGTATGGGTCTGGTAGTAGTATTGGTATAGCTATGAATACTAGTAGTCCATAGAATGCATTCCTATTTTCTTTGATAAACTCTATTATACGAGTATATATGGCTTGGATATCTCCAAGTGTAAATTTCATATTCATATCTTGTCACCCTACGTGGGGCGGGCGAAGAGACCTGAGGGTCTAACAGTTAAAGTGACTATTAAGACTATAAATGCAACTACATCTTTCCATTCAGCCCCAATAAACATAGTTGTTAGTGCTTCCATTATTCCTAGCATGAAACTTGCAATAACTGCTCCTTCAAAATTACCTAGCCCTCCAAGTACGCATACTGCAAATGCTTTAAGTAATGGTATAGCCCCCATTGCTGGAAATATCATGAATATTGGTGATAAAACTGCTCCAGCTCCAGCAGCTAATGAAACACTTATGCTAAAAGCTATTAAATACATTTTATTTACATTTATACCCATTAACTGTGCTATCTCCCTATCTTGAGCTAGTGCTCTTAAAGCCATTCCAAGCTTAGTTTTCCTTATGAAAATGTAAAGGAAGAGCAGCATTAGTAAGCATACTCCGAGGATTATTAATCTTTGAATAGCTATTGGAATACCTGAAATATTGATATTTCCTTCAATAAAGTAGGGTGGCTTCTTATATCTCTCACCCCAGAATATGAGTGCAAAATGTTGGAAGAAAATCATTAATCCAATAGTTACTACTATGTGACTTGAGATCCATCCGGGTTTGTCAATTAGTGGAATAACTGTTAGGCGTGCTACACATATACCAATAATGAATGTGACGATCATTGAGATAATGAGTGAAATGAATGGATTTAACCCATAGAGCACTGTTAAAAAGAAGAATACGTAGGCACCAATCATGTAAAATTCTCCATGTGCGAAATTAAGCATCTTCATAGTTCCCCATATTAGTGAAAGACCACTGGCAACTACAGCATACATTGAGCCTAGGACAATTCCATATATTAAGTACTGAGTTATTATCTCAATCAACACAATCCCCCACATTATTTACTTGTCAGTACAGTTTATAACTATAATATAAAGAATTACTTAAAGCTTTTTAAGTTATAATCCAAATTATATTTAGGGGTGTACTATTTGAAGTCAAAAAAGTCGTTAGCAATCACTAAGCTACAAGCTCTAATTCTCGTAATTATAGTAGTGATAGCAGTAGGTGTTGGTGCATGGTGGTACTATACACAGTTAATGGTTCCTAAAGTTCCTGAGGTCATTAAATTAGGTGGAAGCTTTCCACTTACTGGACCAGCTGCTGAAGCCGGAATTGCTACTCTTCAAGGTGTAATGTTAGCTGTTGAAGAGTGGAACGCTAAAGGTGGAATTTATCTAAAAGAGTATGGTAAAAGGTTAAAGATAGAATATATTGCTGAGGACTGTGCTTCAAAACCTGAACAAGGAGTTGCAGTTTGTGAGAAGTTAATAACTAAGGATAAAGTGCACATGATTGCAGGTGGAGATGCCTTCCACAGCTCAGTAACTATGGCTATAATGGAGTTAGCTCCAAAGTATAATATTCCACTTGTAAGTCTCCAGCCTGTAAGTGCAGAAATAACTAAGAAAGTACTAGCTAATCCTGAAAAGTACAAGTACTTCTTCAAATTAGATTGGAACAGCTCCGCATATGCCCAAGCATTCTTCTACACAATAATGCACTTGGTCGAGAAGGGATTATTTAAGCCTAAAACTAAAACTATAGCTTTCATTGTTGAGGATACCGATTATGGAAGAGCCAATGCTGAGATGTCTATGAAACTATTTGAGAAAGCTGGTTGGAAAACTGTTGCTTATGAAGTAGTACCACTTGGCCACACGGACTTCTATCCAATACTAACTAAGATTAAGGAACTTAATCCAGATGTTCTAATGACATGCTACACTGCACTATCATCTGGAGTTGCAACTGTTAAGCAATTCCATGAACTTGGACTTAAATGCTTGCACTTCGCAATATACTATCCAATAAAGGCAGAGTTCGTAGATTATGCTGGTGAAGCAGCTAATTACCTATTATGGGAACCACTAGTCTTTTACCCAGATGTTAATCCAGCTCATGCCGAGTTTGCAAGAAAGATTAAGGAGAGATTTGGAGTTGAGGCTCACGGAGACCACCTATATGGATACTGTATGATGCAGTTTATCCTTAGAGTTATAGAGAAAGCAGGTTCACTTGACCCAGAAAAATTGAGGAAAGCATTCCTTGAAGTTGAGTACGACAGTTTAATGGGTAAGTTCAAGATTAACCCAAAGAACCATGAGTCAATAGCTTCACCAACTGGAGGATACATATTCCCAGTTGTATGCCAAATAATCAATGGAAAGTCTTATCCAATATTCCCACTTGATAGAGCAGTTAGAGAGTATACACCACAACCATGGATTGAGAGCTAGTGGAGGATTTAATGACAATGCTTGAGGGTATAGGTATATCAAAGTACTTCGGTGGACTGGCAGCTCTCAAAAATATTTCTTTTATCATTAAAAAGGGAGAGATAGTAGGTTTAATTGGTCCTAATGGTGCAGGTAAAACAACATTATTCAATGTAATAACTGGTTTCTATAAACCCACAACTGGAAGAATTTACTATGAAGGAAAGGACATAACTGGTAGGAAACCTTATGAAATATGCAGAATGGGTATTGCGAGGACATTTCAAACTCCACAGCCATTTCTAAACATGACTGTTCTTGAAAATGTAATTTCAGGTATACTATATGGGAGAGAGAAAAGTTTAAGCTTTTCAGTCGCAAGGAAGGAAGCCTTGAAATACCTTAAATTCGTGGGCTTGGCAGGTAAAAAGGATGTTTTAGCTTCAAATCTCAATTTGGCAGAGAGAAAATTGCTTGAGCTTGCAAGAGCACTTGCAACTGATCCTCAAATAATACTGTTAGATGAAATAGCAGCTGGTTTAAATCCAGTTGAAGTTGAGCAGATAACTGAAATGATAAAGAGAATAAGAGATGAACTTGAAATAACCGTGTTCTGGA
>CAZCCB010000058.1:0-9666 GCA_964497155.1 uncultured Nitrososphaerota archaeon
GAACTAAATAGAAAATTAGAAACAATTAAAATTGAAATATCTAATTTAAATGGATATTCAAATTATATTGAGCAAAGCATAGATTCATTAAAAATTAACATGAAAGGTGAAGTTAAATGTCCTGTATGTAAAACTATTTTAAGTAGAGAAAGAGCTGAAGAAACAATTAATCATTTAAATAAAGAATTAAATGAAATTAGAAATAGGATTTTATTATTAGAAAATGAAAAAAGAAAATTGCAAATTGAGGTGAATAGGTTAAAAATTCTTCAAGATCAGTTAAGAATTAAGGAAAGGGAATTAGCACAATTTGTTGAGAAGAGAAATCAATTGAGCAAGCAATTAAGCGAATTGGATTCATTAATGATTAGGTTAAGAGAATATGAAATTAAAATAAGTGAATTATTATCGAAGTTTAATAGTATTGCTGCTCAATATAGACTATTTTTTGGAGAATCAATTAATTTTGGCGAAGCTGAAGTTAAGTTGGAAAATTGTAGAAGAATTACTGAAGAAGTTTCTGGGAAACTTATGGAGATTAAAGAAATTTCTGGTAAAATAGAAGGCTTAATTAAGATGAAAAATGATTTAGAGAGAGATATTAACGAACTTGAATTTGAATTAAATATTTTGCCAAAATTACTGAATGAAAAATCTATTATTGAAAATAAATTGAAAAATGTTGGTGAAAAATTGGAGGAGATTAAGGTTTTAATTGATAGTAAAAATAAGGAGAGCTATGAATGTAATGCTCAGTTAAAGCAAATTAGTCAAATGCTTAGAGAACTGGAGAAGAAAAAAATTAAACTAAAGGATTTAAAGAATAGAATTAATGAATTGGAAAAAAGACTTCATGCATTAAATTATCTTTATAGATACATATTCCATGAAAAGGGTCTTCCGCTTATACTCTTAAGAACATTTCTTGAGCGAGTTGAGTATTGGGCGGATTATTATGTTTCACGTTTCCTACCTGGTAAGAGCATTAGAATTGATATTCATGGGGATGAAGTTTCAATAATAGTTTACGATGGAGCTACAATTAGAGATTTAACAACCTATTCTGGTGGTGAAATGGTTTTACTTGGATTTGCAATTAGACTTGGAATTGCAAGGACATTAGCTGAGAAAGCTGGAATTACACCTCACTTTCTAATTATAGATGAGGGTTTCGGTCCATTAAGTAGTGAGTTTAGAGAGGAATTATTGAAGACTCTTAATGAATTACAAAGAGATTATGAAAAGATAATCGTAATTTCCCATGTAGATGAAGTTAAGGAAAGTCCTTATTTCGAATCTCAAATTCACGTTTATAAGGATGATAGGGGGATTAGTCATTTGGAAGTATTGGGTTGAGATGCGCAAAGTATAATTATTTTTTTAGGCTAACCGAAATAGGCTATAATAAGTAGAGTTAGAGTGAAGAGATAATGCACCCATCAATAGTAGTTAATACATTCAGTATCTTGGAGGTGTAGTATTGATCTTTAGACGTAGAGTTAGAAAATTGATACCCTGTATACTTGAAGTAATTATTTCATTAAAATCTATGGGTTTAAAACCCAATCCAGAATTAATAGCCAAAAGATTAGGAGTTCGCATTAAAAGTGTTAAGGAAGCATTAAGAATTGCTGCTAATGAGGGTTTATTGAAATTAGATAATTATGATTTAACTGAGGCTGGTAAAAATTTAGTTTTGAGCCATAGAGAGCGCTTTCTTCATGATAGATTAATTCATAGATATCCTTGGTCAAGTATTTTTAGAATTAGAAATTTTCAGAGTCATTGGAGCACTAGTCATGGATTGGATAGTGAAGGTATTAGGTATTTGCGTAGTCATTTAAGTTCACTTAACACTAGAATTGAGGACGTCAAACCTCTCTCATCACTCCCCCCTGGAAGTAGGGGGATTGTCGCATTTATGGTTGGTGGATATGGTTTTATTAGAAGATTAGCTGATATGGGTATTACTCCTGGAATTGAAATTTCAGTTTTAAGAAATGCTCCTCTGGGTGGACCAGTAGTTGTTCAGGTTAGAGGTAGTTCAATAGCTCTAGGGAGAGGGGTTGCATCAAAAGTTTTCATTAAAGTTTTGGAGGATTAACTTTGAATGTGAAACGTAAAATTACTATTGCTCTTGCTGGTAATCCTAATGTGGGGAAAAGTGTAATTTTTAATCAATTTACTGGTGCAAGTCAAACTGTAGGTAATTGGCCCGGTAAAACTGTTGAGAGAGCCGAAGGTAAATTATTCTTCAAGGGTTATGAAATTCATGTTTTAGATTTACCTGGAACCTATAGTTTATCAGCTTATTCTCAAGAGGAAATTGTGGCTAGAGAGTATATTGCATTGGAGAAGCCTGATATAGTTATTAATATTGTTGATGCATCTTCTCTCGAAAGGAATCTTTATTTGACAATTCAGTTATTGGAACTTGAAGCCCCAATAATAATTGCACTAAATCTATGGGATGTAGCAGTTAAGAAGGGTATCAAAATTGATATTTCAGCTCTAGAGCGTGAATTAGGTGTTCCAGTTATACCTACAATTGCTATTACTGGTTATGGAATTGATAAGTTACTTTCAACAGTTATCGATATTATTGAAGGTAGAATTAAGCTTAATCCATTAAAAGTGAGATATGGAAAGGAAGTTGAAGAGAAAATTCAGATTCTAGCTAAAGCTATTTCAGATAAGCTTCCAGAAATATGCAAGAAATATCCTGCTAGATGGATTGCAGTTAAAATTTTGGAGAGAGATGAAGAAGTAATTAAATTAATTTCAAGTCTAAGTAATAGTCAATTAATCTTACTTTTGGCTGAGGAGTTGTCTAATCTATTAGAGGAGCTACATGGTGAACCAATACCAGTAATAATTGCTTCAGAAAGATATTCCATAATTAGTAAGATAATTGCAAGGGTACAGAAAATTGAAGTTAAAAGGAGAATAACATTATCAGAGAAGCTAGATTACATAACTACTCATCCCATCCTAGGATATCCCATTTTAATTGGGGTTCTAACTTCAGTTTTCACCTTAGTTTTTATTGGCGGTAGCTTTATTGAGGAATTACTTTCAACTATATTTGAGGAAATTCTTCTTCCAATAATTGAATATCCTATTGAAAGTTTGCTTCAAAGTTTTATTTAAGATTTAATTATTAATGGATTAATATCTGGTATGATCGCTGGAATTACTATTGCAATTCCATATGTTTTTACATTTTATATTCTACTTGCATTACTTGAAGATTCAGGTTATTTGCCTAGAGCTGCTTTCTTAATGGATAATTTAATGCATAAAATTGGTCTTCATGGTAAGGCTTTCATCCCATTAATTTTAGGTTATGGATGTAATGTGCCAGCATGTATTGGTTGTAGAATTATGGAGACTGATCGTGAAAGACTAATTTTAGGTTTTCTAGTTATATTAATTCCATGTGCAGCTAGAACTGTAGTAATACTTGGTTTGGTTGGTAAGTATATTGGAATTACAACCGCATTATTACTATATGTAATTGACCTTTTATTAGTAATTATTCTAGGTAGAATTTTAAATAAAAGTCTTCCCGGTAGACCTATCGGATTAATAATGGAGATTCCTGATTATAGAATTCCAATGGCAAGGAATATTCTAATTAAAACTTGGATTAGAACCAAGGATTTCATTTATGTAGCCTTACCATTAATTATTATTGGTAGCATTATTCTTGAATTTATGAAGATTACTGGTTTAATATGGGTTGTTTCATATTTCATGAGTCCAATTATAAATGGATTGCTTGGTCTACCCATTGAATGCGGTGTTCCATTAATTTTCGGTATTCTTAGGAAGGAATTAACATTAATAATGTTACTGGAGGTCTTTGGAATTAATGATTTAAGCTTAGTTTTAACTAATAGGCAAATGATCGTATTTTCACTGGTTACAATGATCTATATTCCATGCATAGCTACTGTTGCAGCATTAATTAGGGAGTTTGGTTGGAGGAGAGCTTCATTAATTTCAATTGCAAGTATAATACTTGCATTAATTGTTGGATTTTTAGCTAATCTCTGTCTTCAATTATATGGTTTAGTCTGAGATTTATTGGAGGTGAATTTAATGGTTAAGATAATTAAAGTTGATCCATTGAATATTAACTTGTCAATTTTAGTTGAAGCTTCAAATATAATTTTGAATGGCGGATTAGTCATTTATCCCACTGATACTGTTTATGGTTTAGCTGCAAATCCTCTTGATGTTAAAGCTGTTGAGAGAGCTATTAAAGTTAAGGGGCGGGGATTAAAGCCAATGCCAGTTATAGTTTCAAGTATTAATGCTGCTAGAGAGCTAGTTTATATTAATGATTATGCATTGAAATTGATGAAGAAATTTTGGCCAGGTCCATTAACAATAGTTTTACCTAAAAAGGAATTTGTTCCAAATATTTTAACTGCAAATTCACCTAATCTTGGAGTTAGAATGCCTAATCATCCAATTGCAATTAAATTGGCTGAATTATGTTATGGCTATATTTTAGGTACAAGTGCAAATATTTCTGGTAGAGTTTCACCTAGAAATGTATATGAAGCCATTAGGCAGATTGGAGAATTTGTTGATTTAGCCATTGATGCAGGTCCATGTCAAATAGGAGTTCCATCAACAGTAGTTGATCTTTCAGCTGGTCATCCAAAAATTATTCGTGAAGGAATAATAACGAAAAAAGAGATTGAGGAGGCTTTAGAATAATAATGTATTTTAAAGTGCTATTCTAACTTTTTCAAATTTTACTGATGGTGATATTAAGAATCTCTTTTGGACAGCATCATCTCCCTGAGCTATATATTTATTTAATAATTCTTGAAATGTGCCTGCAATCATGCATCCCTTAATTTGTCCAGTTATTTCGCCATTAATAATTACATAGGCTGGATTAGCTAAAACTGAGAATGCTCCAGTTGCAATGTTCGTGCTATGTGCTCCCATAACTCCTCTAACTAATATTCCTTCCTTAACATCACCAATTAATTCATCAATCTTAACTGTTTCACCTATGATGATGTGATTTCTAGGAGAAATTTCTATTGCCGATCTAAATCGTCTAAATGCATTTCCAGTACTCTTCTTATTCTCTTTAAATGCAGTATAACTATCATATAAGTAGTTTTTGAGTATTCCTTTCTCAATTATAATTGTTTTTTGTGTTGGTACTCCTTCATCATCTACTGGAGCTGTATATAATCCACCAGATATTGTTCCATCATCAATTATTGTTAATTTCTCTGATGCAACTTGCTTTCCAATTTTACCTGCCAAATATGATTTTCCTTCCTGAACATTATATGCATTTATTGGTTCTATGAATGCATAATTCATTAAGCTTGCGAGTGCTTCTGGTTGAAATATAACTGTTTTTTCCCCAGCTTCAATTTTAGCTTTATTTAAACCTAATCTTGCATACTTAATTGCTTCTTCAAGACATTTTTCAATACTAATTTTCTTTAATTCCCTATTTTCATCAAATTCTCCACCTGTGGTTGTTAATCCATTTTTCTTACCAATAATATAGACTCCTGTTGATGCTACACTTTCCTTAAAGTTCACTTCTACTCCTAAAGTATTTGCAATGGCTCTTTCAGTCCAACTAAAATCATATCCTGAAATTACAGTGTTAAAGTTTGGATTTGCCTCCATACCTTCACCTAAAACTTTTCTAATACTCTCAAAAGCATCATCTATTGGTGGATCTGTTATGCTTGAATCAAATATTCCTCCAACTTTTGTCGGTGTTTCTGCTTCTGGTAATGATTTAAATTCTGGATCTGGCTCTTTAACCTTTGCTAATTTAATTGCAGTTTTCACTGCTTCTTCAATATTGCTTTCATCTAAAATTGTAGTATATGCATAGGCTACACTCTTATTCACTATAACTCTAATACCTAATCCCTCAATCATTTCGCTTGAAGCTCTTCTATCCTTTAATCCTCCAATTTTATCATTTGTAGCTTGAATTGATGTTGAATATGATCTTGATGCATATGCATCAGCTTGATTTGCACCAAATTTTAATGCTTTTTCAATTGCAATTTTAACTGATTCAATTAATTCCATTATGCTCTCCCTCCAACAATTATATTTTCAATTCTCATATGGGGGCCGCCGCATGTATTTCTCATTGATTGTCCAGCTTTACCACAGAAGCTTGGATATATATCGAAGTCCTTAGCTACTCCAGTTACATTTTTTAGTGTTTCTAGTATGAATCCACTCATACTGAAGTCTCTTAGATGTTCGGTTAATTCTCCATTTTTAATTAAGTATGCTTCTTGAGCTCCAAATTGAAATACTCCTTCAGCTGGATTTACCTGTCCTCCACGTCCTCCTCTAGCATATATTCCATGCTTTATATCTTCAATTAATTCTTCAAATGTCATATCTCCTGGCTGGAAGAATGTATTTGTCATTCTAACTATTGGTGGAAATCTATAGTCTTGAGCTCTAGCATTTCCAGTTAATGGTAAATTCATTTTCCCTGCAGTTTCTCTATTAGTTAGATATCCCTTAAGTATTCCATTTTGAATTATCACTTTTCTTTGTGCTTTCACTCCTTCATCATCATAGAAGTCTGATCCAAATCTACCCATAATGGTTGCATCGTCAATTAGGGTTACGTATTCTGATCCAACTTTTTCACCTATTTTTCCTCTAAGTACACTTATTCCTCTGAGTACTCCATCTGCTTCTGATGCGTGTCCAATTGCTTCATGAGCGAGTAGTCCAGCTAATACACCATCAATAACTACTGTAAATCTTCCTCCTGGAGCTGGTTTAGCCTTAAGTAATTTGAGTGCTTTTTCAGCGGCATTTCTACTTCTTTCAATTGCATTCATTTTTTGAGTTACTTCGAATCCTCCAAGCATTGCAAATCTATCTCTATATGATTGGATTAATCCTGCTTCACTGGCATAAGCCCATATTCCCCAGAATATCCATGAATTTTTAACTTCAAGTTGTGTTCCATCACTAGTGCATATTATTTTAATTTCTGAGTAATCTCGATAGTTTGATGTTGATTTTATTGATGTTGATACATTTCTCGCAGCTTTATCAGCTTCAAGTATAAATTTAATTTTTTCATCAATTGAAATTTCTTCTAATGGCTCCTTAACTTCAACTTCAACTCTATCAACTACAACTATACTTGGAGCTAATTTTACAGTTTCAGTATCCTTACTTGCTTGTCTAGCCATTTTAATTGAATTTTTGAGTGCTAATAATAATCCATCTTTACTAATATCATTTGTTGTTGCAAATCCCCATCCACCTTTAATTAAAGTTCTAATTGCAACTCCACGCTCTATTCCCGGTGTTGCTGAAATTACTTTTCCATCTCTAACTTCAATATTAGTGCTATAGAATTTCTGATATCTTGCCTCAATATAATTTGCTCCTTCACTTAAACCTCTCTCAACAATCCAAGTTAAAAGATCCTTCAATTAAATTCCCCATTCTCAAATTTAACCTAATAGTTTATAGATTTGTTGATTTAACACTATTCAATTGGTGCTTCAGCTGGACTTAATATTTCATCTATACCCTTTGGTGCTTCTCTCAATTCTGAAATTACTTCTGGTATAACTATGGTCTCTCCTGGGACATCAATTCTTAATCCATAATATTTCCCACCAGTAATTTTTGCAACTTCCATTAGTAATGCTGTTGGAGTATAACTGAATGTAATTTTATTTGTTCCATAATAAATTTTCTTATATACTTCATTTGGTCTATGATCAGTATTAATTACTATTGTTCTAATTTTCTCTTTTGCAATTCTTCTCGCAACTTCAATTACATCCGCCTGTGCTGGATTTAGGAATTTCTTCCTAATTTCTGGATTTAATGGGTAATCTAATGGTACATTAACTATTCCATCAGAAATTATTACTAAAACTGGAATTATCTCCTTACTCTTCATCTTCTCCAATTTAAGTACCTCATATGCCTTAAGCATTCCAGCTGCTAATGGTGTGAAGTCACTTGCACCTACCTTAAGTAGTTTTTCTATTACTGCTCTCAGATTTGTTGTTGGATATTGTAGTACTTCTGCATGTGTTCCCTTGAAAACTATTAGCCCAACTTTATCTCTATGTCTATGAGCTCCTTTATGTAATCCTCTTATTGCATTTTTAACATTTTCAAGTGAAACTATCATTGATTCACTCATATCAAGCAATATTACTATGCATAGTGGAGCTCTAAATTCTCTAACCTTAACTCTAATATCTCTCGGCTCAATATTTATTGCCAATTTACTTGGTTTTCTATATTTCTGATATGGTGCTGCTGCTCTTATTGTTGGTGCTATAGCTATATCCCATGGCTTCTCTCTTGGAAGTGCATGTTTAACATATTTTCCTTTCCTAAGCCATACTCCTCTAACTATTTCAGCTTTAGCTTTCTTTCCCCTCATATGCTCTGGTGTAAGTGATAGTTTGAATGTGCTTGGGGGTGTTGTCATTAATTCGAGTAGATTTTGAGCTATTTTCCTACCCTTATCCATAGCTGCCCTATATGCTCTAAGTATCTTAGCGCCGAAAATTGATATAAATTGATAAACTCTCTTACCGAAAATTTGTTTTTTAGGCGGTTCAATTACGATTTGTTCTTTAACTAATTTTCTATGAGCAATCATTTTCCTATATTCTCTTATTGGTTGTTCTTTAATGCCAATGTAAATTATTTCTCCTCTCTTTATCCTTTTAATTCCATGAAGTAAAATGAATGCCATTAATGATAATGCAGACCACCATAATATTTCTCTTCTCATTAATCTAACGGTTTCTTTCCATGGTATTTCGAATAGACATGATGCAATTAATGATAAGCTTGCAAATGTAAAGTAAAATAGGAAATAATATAGAATGAAGACAATTACTATAGCGAGCAGTCTTGGAATTCTAAATTTCTCTTTGGGCTTAATTTTAGGCATTGAGGTTAATGTTGGAAGTTTACCTTCCTCATCAACCTTAACCTTGATTTGCTCGATTTCCTCTTTTTCTTCCTCTTTTTCAGTTTTCTTAGTTATTGTTGTCATTAATTCTTTCTCAATTTCTTCTGGTGGCAGTGGTCCTTCAATACCTCCTCTCCTACTTCTATGTGCTAATGCTAATTCAGCCGCTAATATTACGTCATTTAAATCCACTTTAACTCTACCATCTAAAGCTGCAATTGCCCTAGCAGTTTTCATTATAACTATATCTGGTCTATGTCCATCAACTTGAAGCCTAGTGCAAAAATCAACAATTAATTCACCAATTTCACTTGGAATTTCAACCTTAGGCAAAAGTTTCCTTGCATCTAAAATTTTCTTTCTTAATTCATCCTGCTTATGACTCCACTTAGCTATAAATTCCCTTGGATTTTCTTCAAATTCCATATTCCTAACCATTATTTCAATTCGCTTTTTTGGATCCTTAATTTCTTCAATTAAAACGCATAATGGAAATCTATCCAATATTTGTGGTCTAAGCCATCCCTCCTCAGGATTCATTGTTCCAATTAGTATGAATTTTGATGGATGACTTAGAGTTAATCCTTCTCTCTCAATTATGTTCCATCCAGATGAAGCTGCATCCAAAATGGTGTATGAAATATTATCTGGTAGAAGATTGACTTCATCAATAT
>CAZCCB010000058.1:9676-9989 GCA_964497155.1 uncultured Nitrososphaerota archaeon
AATATATAATATTCCTCTATTAGCTTCGGCAAGTAATCCTGGTTGAAGCTTTTTAACTCCATTTCTTATAGCACTTTCAATATCAAGTGTACCTAAAACTCTATCTTCAGTTGCACTTATGGGTAACTCTACAAATGGCATTTTAATTTTCTTAACAGGTAATTTCCCATATAATTCATATCTAGCTCTACATTTATCACACATTAATGCAGGATTATATGGATCACAATTAAATGGACAATC
The DNA here is from genome assembly GCA_964497155.1 of uncultured Nitrososphaerota archaeon. GTDB lineage: Archaea > Thermoproteota > Methanomethylicia > Culexarchaeales > Culexmicrobiaceae > CAYWZQ01. The sequence goes on from CAZCCB010000058.1 coordinate 9,920, forward strand.
AGCTACAACCTCAATTTCAGGGGCAATATCAATTAATCCTCTAACTGCAGTAGATTTTCCAGAACCTTTA